>JBATDH010000035.1:0-41156 GCA_049663365.1 Albidovulum sp.
CAGAGACCAAGTGGCCACCGCCACAAAGATCACTGCCAACCAAAGACCGATGACAAATGCCCAGGCGATCTTGATATCGCGACTGTGCATTGCGCTGATTCTTCCATTGAGATTACTCACGCCCACCCTCCCATTGCGCCCATCTATGTTCGGAGAGGCACTGGGCGTAACGCGCACTTCCCCGACCGGCAATTTTGTTTTCTCCAAGGAAACAACGCGTGTGACAATGTGTCAAGTTTTCTTTTCTGCTGGTATTTGGCAGCCGATTCGCTTGGCCGAAATGCCGCAGCCATTGCTTGTGGGTATCCTGAAACACAAAGCTGATTTTTTTGCCTAGTAATAATATTTTATTCCTGTTATTCTCTTAAACGGGCCCTGAATTTCAGGGGTAATTGACATCTCAGGAGGGCAAAATGTGTGGCATTGTCGGACTGTTTATTAAGGACAAATCACTGGAGCCGAAACTTGGTGCCATGTTGACGGAAATGCTGATCACCATGACCGATCGCGGCCCCGACAGCGCCGGTATCGCCATCTTTGGCGCGGATGCCGATGATGTTGGCAAGCTGACGGTTCAGTCGGCCAAGTCTGGTACGGATTTCGCCAATCTTGACAAGGATCTAGGCAAGGCGATCGGCGCAAAGGTTTCGATCGAGTTGAAAGATACTCATGCGGTGTTGAAGATGCCGCTCGACAAACTTGACGCCGCACGCGCAGCGATGGCTGACTTGCGCCCGACCGTCAAAGTCATGAGTGCCGGTGACATCATCGAGATTTACAAGGAAGTCGGTCTGCCCAAAGACGTGGCCAATCGGTTCGGCGTATCCAAGATGAGCGGACGCCACGGCATCGGTCACACGCGCATGGCCACCGAATCGGCCGTGACGACCATGGGCGCGCACCCGTTCTCGACCGGCTCTGACCAGTGCCTTGTCCATAACGGGTCGCTGTCCAACCATAACAGCCTGCGCCGGATGCTGAAACGCGAAGGCATGACCTTCGAGACGGAAAACGATACCGAAGTCGGTGCCGCCTATCTGACCTACAAGATGGAGCATGGCAGCAACTTGGGCGAGGCGCTCGAGTCGAGCCTTGACGATCTCGACGGATTTTTCACCTTCGTCGTCGGCACCAAAGACGGCTTTGGCGTTGTCCGCGACCCGATCGCCTGCAAACCCGCCGTCATGGCCGAAACCGATCAATACGTGGCCTTCGGTTCTGAATACCGGGCATTGGTCAACCTGCCGGGGATTGAAACCGCCCGCGTCTGGGAACCCGAGCCTGCAACCGTTTACTTCTGGAATCACTAATATGCAGACATTCGATCTGGCCAAGAACTCCTTGCGCGAACTCAATGCAACGCTACATGCGCAGAAGGCGTCAACCAACCAGACTGCCTGGGAAGTCATCAACCCGAAAGGGAACCATGCCATCGCCGTCGGTCTGGATGCACCTATCGAGGTCACGGTAAAGGGCTCGACGGGGTACTATTGCGCCGGGATGAACAAGCAGGCCACGGTGAAGGTCACGGGCTCGGCCGGACCGGGTGTGGCCGAAAACATGATGTCGGGTACCGTGATCATCGAAGGCGATGCCAGCCAATATGCCGGGGCAACCGGCAATGGCGGGCTGTTGGTGATCAAGGGCAACGCATCCTCGCGCTGTGGCATTTCAATGAAAGGCATCGACATCGTCGTTCACGGCAATATCGGCCATATGTCGGCCTTTATGGCGCAATCGGGCAATCTTGTCGTGCTGGGCGATGCCGGTGACTCGCTGGGAGATTCACTTTACGAGGCGCGGCTTTTCGTGCGCGGTTCGGTCAAGAGCCTTGGCGCGGACTGCATCGAAAAGGAGATGCGCCCCGAACATCTCGACATCCTCGAGGATTTGCTTGAGCGTTCCGGTGCCAAAGCCAAGCCTGAGGAATTCAAGCGCTATGGATCGGCACGCAAGCTTTACAATTTCAATATCGACAACGCCTCGGCGTATTAAGGACATGGCCATGAAAGACGATAAGGGTTCGAAAATCCCGCAAACCGTACCACGCCAGTCCTGGACATTTTCACAGGAAATCAACTCCGAAATCAGGCGCGCCGCAGCGACCGGGATTTACGACATCCGTGGCGGTGGTGCCAAACGCCGCGTGCCGCATTTCGACGACCTGCTGTTTTTGGGGGCCTCGATTAGCCGCTATCCGCTGGAAGGCTACCGCGAACGTTGCGAAACCAAGGTTGTGCTGGGCACGCGGTTCGCCAAAAAACCGATCGTCCTCGACATCCCGATCACCATTGCGGGCATGAGCTTTGGTTCCCTCTCCGGCCCCGCCAAAGAGGCTTTGGGCCGCGGCGCAACATCTGCCGGCACATCGACCACCACTGGCGATGGCGGCATGACCGAGGAAGAGCGTGGACATTCAACCAAGCTTGTCTACCAATACCTGCCATCGCGCTATGGCATGAACCCCGACGATCTTCGCCGTGCCGACGCTATCGAAGTCGTCGTGGGCCAGGGTGCCAAACCCGGCGGCGGTGGTATGCTTCTGGGGCAGAAAATCTCGGACCGTGTTGCCAAGATGCGCAACCTGCCCAAGGGTATCGACCAGCGCTCGGCCTGTCGCCACCCCGACTGGACCGGTCCCGATGATCTTGAGATCAAGATCATGGAACTGCGTGAAATCACCGATTGGGAAAAGCCGATCTATGTCAAGATCGGTGGCGCGCGCCCCTATTACGACACGACACTGGCCGTCAAGGCCGGGGCCGATGTCGTGGTGCTTGACGGAATGCAGGGCGGCACGGCGGCGACACAGGATGTGTTCATCGAACATGTGGGCCAGCCCACGCTTGCTTGCCTGCGCCCGGCGGTTCAGGCGCTGCAAGACCTCGGGATGCACCGCAAGGTGCAATTGATCGTCTCAGGCGGTATCCGCACAGGGGCCGACGTGGCCAAGGCGCTTGCCCTTGGTGCGGATGCGGTTTCCATCGGCACCGGTGCCTTGATTGCACTGGGTGACAATGACCCGCATCTCGAGGAAGAATACCAGAAACTTGGCACCACTTCGGGTGCCTATGACGACTGGCACGAAGGCAAAGACCCGGCAGGTATCACCACACAGGATGCCGAGCTGATGAAACGGCTCGACCCCATCGCCGCCGGGCGCCGCCTGTCGAACTATCTCAAGGTGATGACGCTTGAGGCGCAGACAATCGCCCGCGCCTGCGGCAAGAACCACGTCCACAACCTGGAACCCGAAGACCTTTGCGCCCTGACACTTGAGGCGGCGGCGATGGCCGGTGTACCCTTGGCAGGGACGAATTGGATTCCAGGCAAGTCCGGGTTCTGACCGCAAAAGAAAAAGACAAATCGACAACAGGGAAAATTGGGACAATGGCTAAAGATCTGGCAAAATACGCCGCCGAAAAGGGCGTCAAATACTTCATGATCACCTACACGGACCTTTTTGGTGGCCAACGCGCCAAACTGGTCCCTTCACAGGCCATCGCCGATATGCAGGTCGACGGTGCAGGATTCGCAGGCTTTGCCACCTGGCTTGACCTGACCCCTGCCCATCCCGACATGCTGGCCGTACCAGACCCCTCATCGGTCATCCAGTTGCCGTGGAAGCCGGAAGTGGCCTGGCTTGCCTCCAACTGCGTCATGGAGAACAAGGAAGTCGCGCAAGCCCCGCGCAACGTGTTGAACAAGGTCATCGCCGAGGCCGAAGCAGAGGGGCTATACGTCAAAACCGGGATCGAGGCTGAATTCTTTCTGCTGTCGCCGGATGGCAAGGAAATTTCCGACGATCTGGATACGGCGGAAAAGCCCTGCTACGACCAGCAGGCGGTCATGCGTCGCTATGATGTGATTTCGGAAATCTGCGATCATATGCTCGAACTGGGCTGGGAACCCTATCAGAACGACCACGAAGACGCGAATGGCCAGTTCGAGATGAACTGGAAGTACGACGATGCCCTGGCCACGGCGGACAAGCACAGCTTTTTCAAATTTATGGCCAAATCGGTGGCCGAAGAATACGGGCTGCGCGCCACTTTCATGCCCAAACCGCTGGCGGGCAAAACCGGCAACGGCTGCCATGCGCATATCTCGGTCTGGGACAAGAGCGGCAAGAAGAACGTCTTCGCCGACAATTCCAAGGAACTGGGGCTTTCCGACAAGGGCCGCGCCTTCCTCGGCGGTATCATGAAACATGCCAGCGCGCTGGCGGCGATCTGCAACCCGACGGTCAACAGCTATAAACGCATCAACGCGCCTCGCACCATTTCCGGGGCGACCTGGGCTCCGAATTCCGTCACCTGGACCGGCAATAACCGCACCCATATGGTGCGCGTCCCCGGACCGGGGAGGTTTGAGTTGCGCCTGCCCGATGGTGCCGCCAACCCCTACCTGTTGCAGGCGGTTATCATTGCCGCTGGGCTTGACGGCGTGCGCACCAATGCTGATCCGGGCCGCCGCTATGACATCGACATGTACAAGGATGGCCACACCGTCAAAGGCGCGCCGAAACTGCCGCTGAACCTGCTTGACGCGCTGCGCGCCTTCGACAAGGACAAATCGCTGAAATCGGCGATGGGTGATGAGTTTTCGGCAGCTTTCCTGAAGCTCAAGCAACAGGAATGGAATGCCTACGCCTCGCACTTTACCCAGTGGGAACGCGATAACACGCTCGATATCTGATCGCACGTCCGACCTGATTTTGATGGCCGGTCCCGAAAAGGACTGGCCATTTGCATTCAATCGCGGTCATGCCGGGGAAGGCACGGCCACCGCGAAGTCGAATGGCAGGCGGTGGTTCAAACCCAAAGCGGAAAACAGCGTCTCATAGGCGTCTGGTTCCATATCAAACCGCGCCTGCGCCCGCCCGGTCAGATAGAGAACCTTCGGCGGCGCGAGGCCTGATGCACCAAACGCCCCCGCCAATTGCGGCAGATCGAGATCGGGATCGCCCAGCGCCAGACTGGTCGGCTGCAATCGCTTCAGCAGCGTCGGCAGTGTTTCCGGCGTTTGCCCGGCGGTCAGCACCAGCTTTGGCCCGGCTGTCACACCGTTCTTTGCCCAGATGCGTGAAACGGCATCATGGAGATTGGGGTCGGCTTCGGCCACAAACTGCGCCATTTCCGGCAGCAGTTTCGACAGATGCGCGGCCAGAAACCCGCATCCGGCACCCAATTCCGCATGAGATGTGCTGGCGGCAAGGATTTTCGGCAGATTGCGCGCCAAAGCGCGTTCAAACTTTCCCTCGACGATCTGCGTCAGCGCCGCGACGGTGAAAAGGTTCGGATCGCTCGGCAATCTGATCTTGTGGTTCTCATACCAGGTCAGCCCCGCGTCATCCGCCATCGGCAACGGATCGGGCACATAAAGCGGCGCGTTGCGCGCTTCTCCCTCGTCCACGGCGGCCTTGCGTACGGTTTTTTGCTTTTCACCGGCCAGCTTTTCCACCCGCGACATCTGCGCCTCGATCTTTTTCGGGTCGCGGGCTTTGGGCGGTTTGGCTTCCACCGCCGTGATCGGCACCGAACTGGCCACCTTCAATCCAGCGACCATTATTTGATAGGCCTCTGTTGCCTTGAAATCTGCCAACCGTGCCTCGGCCCGTTCCAGCGCGGCAAAATGCAATTCATTCAATATCGGATCGGCTAACAAAGCCTCGAATATCCGCCGCCGTTCGTCCGAATAGCGCAGCATGGTGTCGTCGCGCACCTCGTTGCGGTCCTGCAAGGCCCAGTAATCGGCGTTGTACTTGTCCTTCTTGAAATTGACGTTGCCGCGAAATTTACGGATCGCATAGCTGTCGACAGATTTGATCGCATAATGGTTCATCTGCGTCCAGTCATAGCCGATAGTGCGCACGATCGACCGCCAGCCGCGAAACTTGAAATATTCCTCCATCGGCTGTCCGGACCCGTTCAGCCATTTGACCGTCTCGGGGTAGTCGGTTTTCAGCCATTTGCTCTTCATCTTGGGGCGGTGAATGCCCAGTTTCCAGTACTTGGGATCATACTGAAACAACGTCTTGACCCCCCAGCCCTTGTTCCAGTCGGGGGGCGCGGCTTGCAGATACTGCTCGGTCACCGGATCGCGCGACCAATCCTCCACCCCGCCAGAACCGAAAATCCGCCAGGTCACAACAATGCCATTGGCACCCTGTTCCTTGGCGGCCGCGATCATGTCGTCCAACGTGCCGTCGCCGTATTTGATGCACAAAAACTCATCGGCGTCGAAAACCATTACCCAGTCGCTTTCTCCGATCAGGGGTTCCTTCTGCGCGTAGTTCAACGCCGAGGGCTGCGGGCGCAGACCTTCGGGAATGTCGTTCACCCGATGATAGGCCAGCCCCATTTCCTCCAGCCGCCTCAGCATCGTGTCGGTGCCGTCGGTGCAGTCATTGGTGTAAACGACAATATCGGTAAATCCGACCGCCAGATGATGAGCAATCCATTCGAGCAGAAACGGCCCCTCGTCCTTCATCATCGACACGGCGGTGATCCGGCCATGGGGGCTGACGCGCTTTGCCAACCCATCTGGCAAAGACGCATTTCCTGGTGTCGTCACGGATTTCGTCGTCTTTCCCGCCACGTTCCGCCACTGCCCCTTTTGTCCGTTTCACCGGCCATTCCGCCCATACTGGACACCGCCAAACCGATAGGGCACTATCGCCGGAAAGGCAAAAAAAATCACTTTATCAGGTGATTGTTGACAAGAGGCGTTCATGGCAGTTCCCGTTCGCAGACCGGTTGCATCCTTGTGGATCGGTGAAAAACTTCAGTATCTCAATCAATTGTGCCTGCTCAGCCATGTCCGGCACGGGCACCCGACCACGCTTTACTGCACCGACACCGTCACCAACGTCCCTGAAGGCGTCGACGTGCGTCCCGCCACCGAAATCATGTCGATAGATATGGATATCGTCGGCCAGACCAGTGAATCCTTTCTCTCCAACGTCTTTCGCTACAAGATGATCCAGAAGACTGACGCTGTGTGGATCGACTGCGATGCCTTTTGCCACCGCCCCTTTCCCGACGAGATACAGAACATCTTTGCCGGCCACGGCTTTCGTGGTGCCCTGAACTGCGGTGTGGTTTATATTCCGCCAAAGGGCGAGCTGATCCATCGCCTGATGGATTACTACGACAACCTGCCCGATGCACCCGCCTGGTTCAATAAACAGCAGCACAAGCGCCTGGCCAAACAAGACCCGTCGCTGCCCCATGCCGTGCGCATCTACAAGGCCGAACGCACCTCTTTCGGGCCGCAGGCCTTCACCTATTTCGCCCAGCAAACCGGTGATTTCGACAAGGCGTTGAGCCACGACTATCTCTATCCGGTGCCGTTCCAGCTCAACGACATCTTCTTTGATCCTTACGGCCGGGTCGAAGGCCATTTCACCGACAACACCCTGTCGGTGCATCTTTACACCAACGGCACCAAGCCATGGTGGCGCAAGAACCCACCCTTGCCGGGATCATACGCGTTCCGCATGTGCGAAGAAATCGGCCTTGATCCGAACACGGCGCTGGAAGAATAAGCTTGAACAGATGAACAAACCGCCTGAACTTACCTTTTTCTACATTGTCGAGCCGCCCGAATATCAGATCCTTGCCTGCACTCTGCTCGCGTCTATCCGTCGTTTCTTTTCTTCCGATGTCAAAGCAATAGGCTACTGCCCCGAGCATCGGATGGCCGAACTTCATCCGGCCGTTTTCAAAGCCCATGAAATGATGGGTGGTGAAATCAGACCCATGAAAACCCAAGGCATGTGGGACAGCGATTATCCTCATGGCAACAAAATCATTGCATCCATGCAGCCCCGTGACAGTATTTATTCCGCTTTCGTCGATTCCGATGTGCTCTTTTTGCGCGAAAATACTCCCGGAAATCTGATCGCTGAAGGACATGTGTCCTGTTCTGTTGCCGCATCCATGCTTTGGGCAAGCCAATCCATTTGGGACACTATTTATGGCGCATTCGACATGCCTGTCCCGACCGAGCGTATCGCGCTCATGCGCCAATCTGGCGACCCGGTGATCCCCTATTTCAGCTCCGGCCTGGTCGTTTTTCCCGAAAACCGTGGAAAACCGGGCCGCTTCCCCGATATCTGGTACGAAACGGCGCGCCACCTAGACAAGGTTGAAACCCTCGACAATCGCCGCCCCTACCTTGACCAGATGTCGCTCCCGGTAGCGATTCAGCGCGCCGGATTGAAATGGAATGTTTTACCCGAAGAGCAACATTTCATCATGGGCGGCAAGTTGCGCGGCAAACCGCTTCCCGAGGATAGGGAGATTTTCACGGTGCACTATCGGCGTACGGGCAATTTGCGCGACATTGGTCTGCACAAGTTTGCGCAAGCCACATTGGTCGAGAAAATCGGGGTGACATATGTAAGACGATTGACGCCCGACTATTTGACAGACGTGGCAACCCAAGACGGAACAACAGGGTTGGATGATTAGAAATGGGTATTAGCATGATACCAGGGATGTTCCTTGCCCGACATGCGAAGGAAGCACATTGCGCAAAACGTGGTATTATTCTCGGTCGGCAAAAACTGCACATGCAAGGCAGAAAGCTCGAACGATTTACCAATGCTATCCGAAAATACGGCTTTGATGTCGCCGCAGCCGATATTGTTCAGGAAGACGGATTCACTGAAACGCTCTTTCACAAACTTGGCTATCCAAAAATTGACGCCCTGGATTTTACAGATAGCGAGGGTGCCGAACATATTCACGACCTGAACAAGCCAATCCCGACCTCGTTGAAAAGCCAATTTGATATCGTGATAGACGGCGGCACGACCGAGCACATTTTCTACATCGGTCAAGCAATCGACAATTGCTATGAAATGCTTAGACCCGGCGGCCTCATGCTGGCCTTTGTTTCGTGCGACGGGTGGTTTGGTCACGGCTTCTTTCAAACGGGACCAGACGTTCCGTGGCGGTATTGGCATCATGCACGCGGTTGTGAAATGCTCGAAGTCTCGGTGGTTTCGCGAAAATCCGCGATGCAGGTGATCGATATCGAAGACCCGACGGGCCGTCCGCGAGGGGGGGAACGATTTTTGACCGGGCCGCATATGATACTGTATGCATGCCGCAAGCCGCTTGTAGAAAGGGCTTATGTTTCTCCTATACAAGGTCACTACATCTGATTTCGGCATTTCAAAATCATTCCTGACAAACCTTGCTGTTTCTGGTGTCATCCAAACATAAGATATGGACTTACGCAAAGACCGTCCTATTCGTCGAATCCCTCCTCTTGTAACATTTCCTTTAATTGTACCCTTCGACTTTTGTCGACCATATCAAGCGCTACGTCTTGCGCCATGCGCCACTGCGGCCAGTTAAGCAAATAGCGGGACCGGTGATAATGCATGAATGCCGGGTCCGCATCCGTTTCAGGCACCCGGTCTGAAATGGAAAAGTTATTTTCCGTAGGTACGATCTTGTAGCGATACCCGAACCGCTTCATCGTCAGCGGGAGCGTGATCTGATCCAGCCAGGGCCGCTTGCCGCCGATTTTGGCGTTGAAGTCAAAATCGCTGGCGGTTTCAAGCCAGAGGCGACCGAAGCCCTTGCCATCCACACGGTCCTCTTCACGTAGTGCCACAAAACCGGCGTTGAAATAGGGAAGGAATTCCAGCCGCTTGCGGCGGGTCAGGCGCACACGTTCGGTCGGGACCGGCATCCCGTAATGCGCATAGGCGCGCTCCCATCGGTCGTCGTTCTTCCCCCAACTGGCGACGCCTTCGGGCACAACAGAAATTTCAAAGGGACCGGGCAGGTCAGCACTATCCATCGGCTTTGTAGCGATCATATCAGTATCCAGAAATACCGAAAACTTGCTGTCACGCTGATCCGCCAGGGCAAAAAGTTTGTTACCGTGCGGATAGTCTCTTTTCCACATGTCACCATGCTCTGGCAGCACCCGGCATTCGACTCCACAGGCATTGAATACCTCGCGCGCGCAGTCAGGCAAGGATACATTTGACATGGGGGAAAGATAGGCGATAAGCTTTGAATCCGGATTGCACCGGCGCAATGACGTGGCCAACAGTACCGACTGAGCTTCCAACCGCGCCCCGTCAACAACAAATAGAAATGTGATTTCCTGCTCAGTCTTGTCCTCGGTCATATGAGCGTATTCCCAATCAGTGCAAACCGACGTCGGCTTTCGAGGTGTTCGACATTCGCCTTGCTCAACTCGTACCATTCATCCGCGAACTGAGTGAGCCCGGCAATAGCGAAACTGTAGCCGGGCGCATGTCACGCATCAACCAGTTTGGCCGCAGGCGAAAGATTAAGCGCGACAGTTGGAGGCAAACCACGATGACTGCGCTGTATGCCGACTGCCCCCTTGACCCCTGCCAGAGTTCAACGGCACAAAGGCCCAAGCCCGCCCGCTGATGACGGCAGAGCGGATCAAAAGGTTCAACATGCCCTCGCACCCCAAATCGCAGCAAGGCAGCAAAACCGACAGCGCCCGCGAGCCGGGTTCAGGGGTACTGATCCGGGCCGAAAATGGCGATGTGGTTACTTATGATGAAACCGGACTGACGCTGCGTCTGTCTGACACGATGCTGGCCGACCTGCGGGCGCGGCTGGGCGTGCAAATGGATGTGACCGAGTGGCTGGGCGATATCGACGCCTGGAACCTGCGATCAGATGGCGCGTGGCTGCGGTTTGACGGGCATCTGGACAGTCGGCTGTCTCCGCGCCAATATCAGCGCCCTTTGGGTGGCGGCGACATCATCGCCGCGACACCCGGACCGCTTTACGCGCTTTTCAGCCTTGGCGGCGCGCGCCGCGCCGGCTTCAATGACGGGCCGCCCGATTTTCCCTTTCACGTTCTGGCACCCGGCGACCACATCGGTGCGGTCGGTCTGGAAGGGACCGCCCAAGCCGGTGCAACGGATCAGCTTCAACACCTTTCAACCACCACCCGCGACGCCATGATCGGTGACTGCCTGCTGCATTGGCGCAAGGCCTCGGGGCGCAGCTTGCCACTTTTCGTGGCGCGAACCGAAACCGATGGCAGCGCCGATATATCCGCCCTTGCCACCGGTCAGGCCTACGCGAATTTCGTCACCGCTCTCGACAATCTGGTCGCAATCGCCACCAGCCTGGGAAAATCGCCAAAGGTATTGGCGGTCGGGCTCGACTATTCGCTTGAAGACCAGCACAGCGATGCCACCACCTATGCCGAAGGGATGCGGGCGCTGATGCGCCGCATAGAACGCGATTTGGGGCGGCGCGGATTGCAACGGCCGATCTTTTTAGCCACGTTTGAAACCGGCACGGAGCATTTGCAGGAACACCCGTCCATTCTGGGCCAGTGGGAACTTGCCTGGTCGCACGGCCCCCATGGTTTCGCCTTCTCCGCCCCGGCCTACATGTTTGAACAGACGGGTTTCGGGCGGCCAACCGACAATGCCCGCCTGCGCATGGCAGAAATGGATGCCCATGCCATCGTCGCCCTGTCAGCGCGCGAAAAATGGACCTGCCCGCTTTTCCTGCTGGCCGAACAAGACGGCCAACAGATCACTGTGACAGCCGATGCACTTGCAGATATACACCTTGATCCGGCCGACCCTTTCAAGGCAGGCCAGGCCTGTGGGTTCAGCATCACCGGCACGGATGCCCCGGTGAAGATCACTGGTGTCAGCCTGTCCAAGGATGACACGAAGGCGCTGATCCTCGATTGCGACACTGCCCCGACCGGCCCTGCCGTCACAGTGCATTATGCATTGGGTGGTGGCGGGAAAAACTGCGGGTCCGTGCGCGACAGTTGGACCATGCCCAGCCGAGGCGGCGGCCCTGACCTCCACCGCTGGGCTTTGCCCGCGATCCTGCCCGTCAGGTCGGGGGCCGCCTGATGCCGATCTTGTTCCCCGGCAGATTGCCTCCCGGCGCGCTTGTCCATGGTCACGTGACGGCCCCGGTAATCATTCCGCCTACAGGCAGGCCCGCACCGATCTGGTTGACGGTCGATCCCGCGTGTTGCGAATTTTCCGAGGCAAACCCAGGCCGGATCACTGGGTGGCAGGCCCGCGGAGATCAAAACACCACGGCCCTCGCCGTTGCCGCCAATGAATCAGGTACGCACTTTGTGCCTTCCCCCCCGCATTTGCAGTTCGAAACTGGCGTCAATGGGGGCATGTTTCTGCCCGACACCATTCCCGATGCTGATTGTGTGACGGTTGGCATGATCTGCCGTCTGGCTCCCGGCGAAGATGCCCGTACCCTTTTGTCTTTGCAAAGCCGGGGTGACGACAACTATCTTTTTCTGTCCGGTGACGATGGCAATTTGCGCCTGACACAGAAGACCGGGAATGAAGAGCTGGTCCTCCCATTGCCAGAGCCCGCTGCGAAAGCAGTGCTGTTGCTTTTCGCCGTGGCGTCCGGTCGCATGTTCATGGCTGTCAATGCCGCCCAACCGGTATCCGCCACAACGGTCAACAACCCCGTCGGGCGCGCCGATCTCTTCGTCGGTTGCCGCAACGCGCGGTCCGGCCTGCAAAACAAACTCGGGCGGTTCACCCTGACCGACGTAATGATCTGGCCCGACAAAAACCTGTTTGACAGTCCCGACAACCCGGCATTGGCCGCCGCCGAAGCCCTTTGGAAAGCCAGGTCCGTCGATGAGCTTTGACCGCTCAACCATCGAGGGCGGCAATGTCTGTGTCATCTGGATCGATGACATGATCGACATTTTCAGTTGGCGAAACGCTTTTGGTGTCGCCATCCAGACACCCAATATCGACCGGTTCATGGCCGAGGGCACCCGGTTTGCCAATGCCTATGCCACCGTTCCGCTCTGTGCCCCTTGCCGCGCGGAAATTGCCACGGGCCTCTCGCCCTTTCGCACCGGGCTTGTCGATCTGAACCGGTTCTGGCGCGACGTTTTGCCACCCACCGCCTCCTGGGTCTATGATTTCCGCCGCGCCGGGTTTCGCACCTTCACCACCGGAAAGACCGACGCCAATTACAAACCCATGCCAGAGGAATACCGACGCATTCTGTTTCACGAGGATGTGGAAGCTGCGGACATGGGCCGCAAAACCGGCCTTCACAACTATCTCGACCGCGGTCCCGGTATTCAGGGGGTCAATCACCCCAATGATGACGGATCATTGGACCGAACCTTTTACGATCATGCCGTAGCGCAAAACGCCATTGACTATCTGGGCCGTGCCGACCCGGCCAAGCAGCACTTCATCCAGCTTGGCTTCAAGCATCCGCATTACAATCTGGTCTGCCCCGATCGCTTCTATCAGGCCTATGACGTGGACCGTATCCGCTGGCCCAACAGCGCCCATCCCGACGACTACTATGGCCCGCAACCCGGCATGGCCGTCTATGAGGCGGCCTATATCACCAATGGCCCCTGGATACCCGAAAAGGCCGGCGACATGGCCTGGCGGCAGGTCGTGCGCGCCTATTTCGCCGCCTGTTCGCATGTGGATCACGAAATCGGCCGGTTTATGGACGCGCTGCGCGCGTCGCCTTTTGCGGCCAACACCAGCGTCATGCTCTTGTCCGATAACGGCTTCAACCTTGGCACCCATGACAGCTTCCACAAGATGAGCCAGTGGGACAGCGCCGCCCATGTGCCGCTGGGCATATGGCATCAGGCGATGACGGGCGGGCAAACCGTCGATCTGCCGGTATCGCTGCATAACCTGCCCAAAACCATTCTCGACCTTGCGGGTCTGCCGCCGCGCCCCGACTGGGTATCAGGGCAAAGCCTGCTGCCCCTGATCAACCCCGAATTTGGCAGTTTTGACCGCAGTCGCTCGCCGCTGACCTCGGTCTTTGGCACATTGTCAGTTCGCCCTTCGGTCGAAGGGTTGCAACACCTGCGCTATTTCCGCTACCCGAATGGCGAAGAACATGTCTATGACGTGATCCGCGATCCCGGCGAAACCACCAATCTGGTCAGCGGCCCCGACACCCCGGCCCTGCGCGCCGAACTGGTGCGCGCCGCGCTTGACCTCGGGCTTGACCTGCGTGGGTTCGAACGGCCTGAAGACGGCGTTCACGCGATGATGGCGATGGACGGGTCGGTGGTGCTGGCCGGGGGCAATGCCGACAATGATTACTGGGCTTACGGCGAGGCCGCCGAACGCATCATAGAGACCCCCGATGGTGGGCATGATACGCTCTGGTATCTGGCGGGGCCCGATGATTTCACCCTGCGCGTTCCGGCCAACATCGAAAACATCCGCATTGGCACGGTCGCATCACGCCATGAAGAAGACAGCGCCAAAGGCAAGATTGTGCGCATCGTCGCCCATCCTGACAGCGCCATAATTTTTGAAAGTTCTGAACGGGTCGCAGTTCATGTCACTGGCAGCAAGGGCAATGACGTGATGGTCGGGCCGAAATATTCCGGAGCCACCTTTGACGGCGGCGAAGGCGATGACCTTCTGGTGGCGCAGTCTTCGCGGCGCAACGACCGTCATGCGTTCTATGGCGGACCTGGCAGGGATACGTTGCGCGGCGGCAACGGGCGCGACACGCTCGACGGCGGACCCGGCGACGATGTGGTCATTGGCGGCAACGGGTTCAACAAGCTTTACGGCGGGCCCGGCAATGATCTGATCACCGATGGCGATCATACTTCCGAAATCCACACCGGTCCTGGCCGCAACCGTGTCATATCCGGGTCTGGCAAAGACCGGATATTTGTCGGCCCCGGCGAAAACACCATCACCGGCGGCGCGGGCGAGGTGACCTACCGCATCACCTGGGGCGGCATCTGCCATATCACCGACTGGACCGACGGCGACCGGATCGAACTTGACAACTGGCCCGCCGACCCGGTTTTCTGGCGCGATGGCAAGGATATGATCATCACCCTTGGCCTTTCGGCCATCGTCATCGCGAACTGTGCCAATGACAAAGCCCTGCGCAAGGCAGTGGCACGCGTTCCGGCACCATAACCCGGCAGTTTCAACACCATGCCCTCCCCTGATGATCCCCATCTTGCCACCCTGCTGAGTGCGGCGTTCAGCGATAGCGGCTCAGTCACCCCACCGATCTATCAGACGTCGCTTTATACCTTTGACAGCTACCAGGCCTTCGAAGACCGCCTGAATGGCCGCAGCACCGATCCGCTTTACAGCCGCATCCAGAACCCCACCGTCTCCGCCTTCGAAGAGCTTACGGCCAAGGCAGAACAGGGTGAGGCAGCGGTCGGCTTTGCCTCTGGCATGGCCGCCATTTCTTCCACGCTTCTGGCTTTCCTCAGACCCGGTGACCGCCTCGCGGTGACTGAACATGTCTATTCCGACGCCTACCGGCTGTTCGAGCAGCTTCTGCGTCCCTTTGGCATCGACATTACCTATCATGCCCTCTCAGCACTCGAAAACGATCCCGCCCTGCTCAAGGGGACCAAAATCGCCTATGTCGAAACCGCCAATTCCCTGATGCTGCAACCCGCCAATCTGCCTAAAATCGCTGCCAACGCCAAAGCCCATGGCACCCTTACCGTCACCGACAATTCCTGGGCCAGCCCCGCCTTCCAACGGCCCCTCAACCATGGCATCGACATCGTCCTGCATTCCGCCTCGAAATACATTTCCGGCCATTCCGATACGGTGGCGGGCGTCGTTGTGGGCTCGCAGCCCCTGATCGGGACGATACGGCAACTTACATTGCCGCTTCTGGGCGCCAAACTCGCCCCGTTCGAGGCCTGGCTTCTGGTGCGCGGGCTCCGCACGCTTGATGCCCGAATGCGCCAGCATCAGGCAACAGCGGACCTTTTTGTCGACCGCTTGGCGGCGCGGCCCGAAGTCAAGAAGCTGCATTCCCCCGGTGCCAATTCGGTTCCGGGTCTCACCGGACGCGCGGGCCTGCTGTCGATCGAGCTTGCCGATAGCGTCGATATTCCACGCTTGGCCGATGCACTCAAACTCTTCCGTCTGGGGGTAAGCTGGGGTGGCTTTGAAAGCCTGATCCTGCCCATCCGCGCGGGTCTGGGCCAACCTGGCGCGGATAGTGCGGCGCAGCGATTTGGTGTGCCCAAAAACCTCGTCCGCCTCAGCCTCGGGTTGGAAAATCCTTCTGATCTCTGGGCAGATTTCGAAGCAGCCCTCAACGCCAGCACGACCGGTTGATCCCATCCATCCAAAACCCGGCTTGCAGCTTCTTCTTTGCGGAAATACTCGCCCCGCAGGCACCTGAGCAGCCCCGCAACGCGGGGATGCGAGGTTAAAAACTTGGCCCGAAAGGGCCTCCGTTAAATAACATCATCCCATGCAAAAGGGCCCCGAAATCCGGGGCCCCCAAGTCGTTCCAAACGGGGAACGGCGTGATTACATCATGCCGCCCATGCCGCCCATGCCGCCCATGTCGGGCATGCCGCCGCCTGCACCTTTCGGCTCCGGCTTGTCGGCAACCATGGCCTCGGTGGTGATCAAAAGACCAGCGATCGAGGCTGCGTCTTCCAGCGCTGTACGCACAACCTTGGCCGGGTCGATAACGCCAAACTTGAACATGTCGCCATATTCTTCAGTCTGGGCATTGAAGCCGAACTTGGCGTCCGAAGATTCGCGCACCTTGCCGGCGACAACCGAACCGTCAACGCCCGCGTTCTGGGCGATCTGACGCAGCGGTGCTTCCAGCGCCTTGCGGACAATGGCGATACCGGCGGTCTGGTCGGAATTGGCACCTTCGAGCTTCAGAAGCGTCTTGGCAGCCTGAATCAGAGCCACGCCCCCGCCAACGACGATACCTTCTTGTACCGCCGCACGGGTCGCGTTCAGCGCATCGTCAACACGGTCTTTGCGCTCTTTCACTTCGATCTCGGTCATGCCGCCAACGCGGATAACAGCAACACCGCCAGCCAGCTTGGCCACGCGCTCTTGCAGCTTTTCCTTATCATAGTCCGAGGTGGTTTCCTCGATCTGGGTGCGGATTTGGGCGACACGCGCCGAAATCTCGGCCTTTTCACCGGCACCATCAACGATGGTGGTGGTGTCCTTGGTGATCGAGATTTTCTTGGCCGTACCGAGCATGTCCATGCCGACATTTTCCAGCTTCATGCCCAGGTCTTCGGAAATCACCTGACCACCGGTCAGAATGGCGATGTCCTGCAACATGGCCTTGCGACGGTCGCCAAAGCCCGGTGCCTTGACGGCGGCGATTTTCAGACCACCGCGCAGCTTGTTGACGACCAGCGTGGCCAGGGCCTCGCCTTCGACGTCTTCCGAAATGATCAAGAGCGGCTTCTGGCTCTGGATCACCTGCTCCAGCAGCGGCACCATCGGCTGCAAGCTTGATAGTTTTTTCTCGTGCAGAAGGATCAGGCAGTCTTCGAGATCGGCAATCATCTTGTCGGCATTGGTCACGAAATAGGGCGACAGATAGCCACGGTCGAACTGCATGCCTTCGACAACTTCGGTCTCGGTCTCAAGACCCTTGTTTTCTTCGACGGTGATCACACCCTCGTTGCCGACCTTCTGCATCGCATCGGCGATCTGGCGGCCGATCTCGGCCTCGCCATTGGCCGAAATGGTGCCGACCTGTGCGACTTCGGCGCTGTCGGAAACCGGGCGCGAGGCTTTCTTGATCGCTTCGACGACTTTGGCGGTGGCCATGTCGATGCCGCGCTTGAGGTCCATCGGGTTCATCCCGGCGGCAACCGATTTCAGGCCTTCCTTGACGATGGCCTGGGCCAGAACCGTCGCGGTGGTGGTGCCGTCGCCGGCCTCATCATTGGTGCGGCTGGCCACTTCCTTGACCATCTGCGCGCCCATGTTTTCGAACTTGTCGGAAAGCTCGATTTCCTTGGCAACGGTCACACCGTCCTTGGTGATGCGCGGTGCGCCAAAGGATTTGTCGAGCACGACATTGCGGCCCTTGGGGCCCAAAGTTACCTTCACCGCATCGGCGAGGATATTGACGCCGCGCAACATGCGGTCGCGGGCATCGCTGTCAAATTTGACGTCCTTAGCAGCCATTTTGCTTGCTCCTGGTTG
This sequence comes from Albidovulum sp., assembly GCA_049663365.1. Taxonomy (GTDB): domain Bacteria; phylum Pseudomonadota; class Alphaproteobacteria; order Rhodobacterales; family Rhodobacteraceae; genus Albidovulum. The sequence continues at coordinate 18,008 of JBATDH010000035.1, forward strand.
TCTTGATTTCTGTTACGGATTTGCGGTCTATCTCAGGCAATAATGCCCAAAATATCGCTTTCTTTCATGATCAGCAGCTCTTTGCCGTCAAGCGTCACTTCGGTGCCCGACCATTTGCCAAAGAGGATGCGGTCGCCAGCTTTCACCGACGGGGCGATCAGCTCGCCCGAATCCTTGCGGGCACCTTCGCCCACGGAAACGATCTCGCCCTCGGCGGGCTTTTCCTTGGCGCTATCGGGGATGATCAATCCGCCTTTGGTCTTTTCGTCGCCTTCGATGCGGCGGACCAGTACACGGTCATGCAGCGGTTTAAATGCCATCTGGTAACACTCCCTAGGTTCCAGTTTAAGTACGTTAGCACTCACTAAGAGCGAGTGCTAACGGGCGGTAATTAGGCATCACAAAGCGGTGTGTCAACACTCCACCCCCAGAAAATTTCTGTCCCCGGTGGCAGGACCGCCGCGCCAGTGCCATATACAGGGTGTAGAACACCAGTCTGCGCCCGGATCGAAGGAAGATTTTCATGTTGCGGACGATACTTGCCGGACTGTTCCTAACCCTTGGCAGCCTGTCGGCCCAGGCGGCATGTAACGGCAAGAACCTACTCGATACAATGGCAACCGATGATCTGGCGGCCTTGCAAAAGGCCGTCGATGCGGAACCCTACGCAAAAGGCAATTTCTGGCGCGCCACGCGTGGCCGTTCGGTGATTTATCTGGCGGGTACATATCATCTTGACGACCCTCGACATGACGCTATCGCCGAAAAACTTGCGCCCCTGATCGAAACGGCGTCGGTCGTGCTGGTCGAAGCCGGGCCAGATGAAGAAAAGAAGTTGCAACACGCGCTTGGCAGGAACCCCGACCTCTTGTTTCTGACCGATGGTCCGACATTGCCCGAACTGCTTGACGAAGCCGATTGGCAGGCCCTGTCAGCCGCGATGAGCGCGCGGGATTTCCCGGCCTTCATGGCCGCCAAAATGCGGCCCTGGTTCATCTCTGCTCTGCTTGCGATCCCGCCTTGTGCAAAAGCTGCGTTGCAAAAACGGCCAGACGGGCTGGATACCCGCATCATCGCACTCGCAGATAAATCGACGATCCCGGTACAAGCACTGGAACCCTACGACGCGGTGTTCGACATTTTCGATGCGCTGAGCCTTGAACAGCAACTCGACATGATCCGCACTACCTTGTCGCTGGATGGCAGTGCAGAAGACCAGAACGCCACAATGGCCGACATCTATTTTGATCAGGACGCGAGGGCGATCTGGGAGTTGGGCAAGCTGATGAGCTATAACCTGCCCGGCCATTCGCGCGATGAGGTGGACAGCGAATTCGCCACCATGGAAGAAGTGCTGGTTTATCGCCGCAACCGGGCGTGGATTCCGGTCATGTTGAACGCAGTGGACCAAGGCCCCGTTTTCGCCGCCTTCGGCGCGCTGCACCTGTCGGGCAAGGATGGAGTGCTGGCACTTTTGGAACGCGAAGGCTTCACGCTCGAACGGCTGCACCTCTGATCTTAATGTCGCAGCCTTGGCGCGTGACTTCCGCGGCGCTTCTGCCTATAAGGCCCGCGATTTCAGTCCCCTTCCGCAACGAAAGACCCAAACATCATGATCAAGGTTTTCGGCCACAAATCCCCCGACACCGATTCAACCGGCTCGCCCATCATCTGGGCCTGGTATCTGAGCGAGGTGAAAGGCACCCCCGCCGAGGCAAAATTGCTGGGTGAACCCAATACCGAGGCGGCTTTTGTGCTCAAATACTGGGGGCTGCCCAAACCCGCGATCATCACGGACGTGGCCGCAGGCGACGCTTGCGTCATCGTCGACACCAACAATCCTGCCGAACTGCCCGCCTCGGTCAATGACGCCGATGTGGTGCAGATCATCGACCACCACATGCTCGCCGGGGGCCTGAAAACCAAAGGCCCGATCGACATCACCATCCGGCCACTGGCTTGCACGGCGACAATCATGCATGACCTGATGGGGGTGGACGCAGCCAGGATGCCGAAACCGATCAAGGGTGCAATGCTGTCTTGCATCCTATCGGACACTCTTGAATTCCGCTCGCCGACGACCACCGATCATGACCGGGCTGTGGCCGAAAAGCTGGCAGGTGAACTCGGCGTCTCGATCCCCGAATTTGCCGCCACGCTTTTTGCCGCCAAATCAGATGTATCGGCCTTTTCGGATGCCGAGCTTTTGCGCATGGATTCCAAGGAATACGAGGTCGCAGGCAAACAACTGCGCGTCTCGGTTCTGGAAACGACCGCCCCCAAGGTCGTGCTGGATCGCAAGGCCAGCCTCATGGCGTCGATGGGCGGTGTTGCCAAAGAAGACGGGGCGGATCAGGTTTTGCTGTTCGTGGTCGATATCCTGCGCGAAGAGGCCACACTGCTGGTGCCCAACGATCTGGTCAAGCAGATGGCCGAAGCCAGCTTTGGGGCCAAGGTATCGGGCGATACAGTTGTGCTGCCCGGCATCATGAGCCGCAAGAAACAGATCATTCCGGCGCTGAAGCTCTGATTTCAGCCAAAACCGCAATTTGGGGGCGCGCGATTCGGCGCCCTTTCGCTATTGTGCCAACAATCGTAAGCACGGATTCTACCTAGATCGGATGACGCGACATGACCCAGTTGATCCAGACCTTCGCCGAGATTGCCACGCGATATGAAACCCTGTTTTGTGATCTCTGGGGATGCCTGCATAACGGCAAGGCCCCATTTCCCGCGGCGGTTTCGGCCTTGCAGGGCTTTCGCAAAAGCGGTGGCCATGTCGTCCTTCTGACCAACGCGCCACGCCCGAATTCCTTTGTCGTGGAACAACTTGACGGGCTTGGCGTCGCACCTGACGTCTATGACATTGTCGTCAGTTCCGGTGACGCGGCACAAGCGGCCCTGTTTTCGGGCGCGGTCGGTCGGCGTGTCTTTCACCTCGGGCCCAAAAAGGATCAAGGCTTCTTCGATCAGGTTCCAGCCGAGTTTGCCGACGCCGAACCTATCATCCTTGTGCCTTTGGACGAAGCCGAAGGCATCGTGTGTACAGGCCTTTTTGACGATCAGACCGAAACGCCAGAAGATTACCGCGGCATTTTCCTGTCAGCCAAGGCGCGGGGTCTGAAGCTCTTGTGTGCCAACCCGGATATAGCGGTCGATTTGGGCGACAAACGCATTTTTTGTGGCGGTGCGCTGGCGGCGCTTTATGAGGAAATGGGCGGCGAAAGCCTCTATTTCGGCAAACCGCATCCACCGATCTACGACCTGGCGCGTCGCAGGGTGGCCGATCTTACCGGCAAAGAACCCGGCAACGACAGGACTTTGGCCATTGGCGATGGCATCAGGACAGATATCCTGGGCGGCATTGGCGAAGGGATTGATACGCTCTTTGTTACAGGCGGGCTGGAAGCGGCCAATTTTGGCCCCAATGCGCAATCGCCCGATGCTGGAAAACTGGACGACTGGCTAAGGCGGCTGCAACTTTCCCCGACATACAGTATCGGCAATTTCCGCTGATCTGACCACAGCCTCGCAACAATATTGCGATTGTTGTGTTTATTTTGGCTAATTATTGCTTGACCTCATTGCGCGGTTGCACCGCTTCCGTTATGCTGCACTGCAACATGAACCTTTGGGATTCGCGATGATGCTCGACAATCAACCACGCGGGACGATCTGTATCGAGGATCTCGAAATCGGCATGACGCGCTATCTGCAAAAGGAAATCACCGATCGTGATATCGAGCTTTTTGCCGAAGTGTCGACCGACCGGAATCCAGTGCACCTGGATGAGGATTACGCCCGCGAAACCATCTTTGAGGGCCGGATTGCCCATGGTATGCTGACCGCAGGCCTGATTTCGGCGGTGATCGGCGAACAGCTTCCGGGGCATGGCACCGTTTATCTCGGCCAAAGCCTCAAATTCATGGCCCCCGTCCGCCCCGGCGATATCGTCTATGCCGAGGTGAAAGTTCTGTCGATTGACCACGCCCGGCGGCGCGTGACCCTTGAAACCCATTGCGCGGTGGGCGATACGGTTGTGCTGAAAGGTGAAGCGCTGGTTCTGGCGCCCAGCCGCAAGTTCGACTGATCCGGCGGGTGCTCCCGCCACGCGGGGGCCAATGCGCAGGCATTCTCACTGGAGCGATCTGAAATCCGCTGACAAGGGCGCGTCGATTGCCATGGGCAATTTCGACGGCGTCCACCTCGGCCATCAGGCGGTGATCGACATGGCGCGGGCCCAAAACGCGCCCTTGGGCATTGTTACGTTTGAGCCGCACCCACGGCAGTTCTTTGCCCCCACGGCGCCCGCCTTTCGCCTGATGAATGCCGAAGCGCGCACCCATCGGCTGGAAAAGCTGGGCGTGAAACAGCTTTATGAATTGCCGTTCGATGCCGACCTCGCCGGCATGACGGCCGAAGAGTTTGTGGCCGATGTGCTGGTTGGTGGACTAGGCATTGCCCGTGTGACGGTCGGCGCAGATTTCTGTTTTGGCAAGGGCCGCAAAGGCTCGGCTGAAACCCTGCGGCAACTGGCCGACAAGCATGGGTTCGGCGTGACAATCGCCGAACTGGTTGCGTTTGGCGGAGCCGAAATTTCCTCAACTGCGATCCGCCGGGCGTTGGCCGAGGCACGCCCCCGCGACGCGGCTGAAATGCTCGGGCACTGGCACCGGATCGAGGGCGCGGTTCTGCATGGCGACAAACGTGGCAAAGACCTGGGCTTTCCCACTGCCAACATGGCGGTCGAAGGGCTGCTTTTGCCAAAACTGGGCGTCTATGCCGTCAAGGTAGATGTTCTGACCGGCCCACACCAAGGCACCTACAAGGGTGCCGCCAGCCTCGGCGTCCGGCCGATGTTTGGCGAAAACAAACCCAACCTCGAAAGCTATCTTTTTGATTTCGAAGGCGACCTTTACGGTGAACACCTCTCTGTTGCGCTGATCGACTATCTGCGTCCCGAAATGAAATTTGACGGATTGCCCGGTCTGATTGCCCAGATGCACACCGATTGCGATCGTGCGCGCACTATTCTGAATTCGCTATGAAAACCACCGGCATTTCCAATCATTCGGGCGGACCAGAGCGCGCACCGGCCCATTCCGCGCCCGGTCAGACAATTTCCGCCCCTGTGCCTGACCCTATCCCCCGCGACGGTCTCAAACCGGAATTCTGGAAACGCCCGCTAACCTCGATGACGCCAAGGGAGTGGGAGGCGCTATGTGATGGGTGCGGCAAATGCTGCCTGAACAAGCTGGAAGATGCCGATACCGGCGAGATTTTCTTTACCCGCATTGGCTGTCGGCTGCTGGATGATCAGACTTGCCGCTGCGGTCAGTATGAAACGCGCAAAAGTTTCGTGCCCGAATGCGTGGTGCTGACGCCCAAGACCATTGCCAAGGTCGCACATTGGCTACCGTCAACCTGCGCCTATCGCCTGCTGCACGAACGCAAACCGCTGTTTGACTGGCACCCGCTGATCTCTGGTGATCCCGCCAGTGTTGATACGGCGGGCATGTCTGTCCGAGGCTGGAGCATGCCGGAATTCGAAGTACCTGAAGAAGACTGGGAAGATTACATTATCGAGGATCTGTGATGGAATTTGGATCAGACAATAACGCCGGTGCCGCACCCGAGATTATCGCAGCAATTGGCCGGGCCAATGTCGGGCCATCGCCCTCCTATGGCAGTGATCCGATCATGGACCGCGTTCGCGAAAAAATTCGTGACATCTTCGAGGCCCCCGATGCCGCCGTGTATCTTGTCGGGACCGGAACGGCGGCCAATGCCCTGTCACTGGCGATCAATTGCGACCCTTGGGGCACGGTCTATTGCCACCCCAAAGCCCATGCCGAAACCGACGAATGCGGTGCGCCCGAATTTTATATCGGCGGTGGAAAGCTGAAGCTGGTTCCCGGCGCACATGGCAAGATGACGCCGGATGCCCTGAAAGACGCGATCCAAGACACGCCCCACGGCGATGTCCACGCCCCCCAGCGCGGCATGGTGACGCTGACCAACCTGACCGAGGCGGGTACGGTCTACACCCCTGCCGAGATTGCCGCGTTGACCAAGGTTGCGCGGCAATACGCCCTTCCCGTGCATATGGACGGGTCACGTTTCGCCAACGCCATTGTCGCCACAGGAAGTACCCCGGCCGACATGACTTGGAAGGCCGGGATCGACATTTTGTCCTTTGGCGGCACCAAGAACGGCTGTCTGGGGGTCGAGGCTGTGGTGATTTTCGATCCCGCCAAGGCCTGGGAGTTCGAGTTGCGCCGCAAGCGGGGCGGGCATCTGTTTTCCAAGCACCGTTACCTTTCGGCGCAGATGGACGCCTATCTGACGGACGATCTGTGGCTGAAGCTTGCCACGCATGCCAACGCTAAAGCCAAGCGATTGGCCGACGGAATTGGCGCATTGTCAAATGCCGACTTCTTGCATTCGCCCGTGGCCAACATTCTGTTCATCACAATGACACGCGCGTGTCACCGGCGGGCAATGGAGGCGGGGGCGCATTACTATCTTCAGCCGTTCGCGGCCTCGCTGGATGGCCCCGATGACGAAAGGCTTGATGCGCGGCTGGTCTGCTCCTGGTGCACGACCGATCAGGAGGTTGACGGGTTTCTGAACCTCATCCGCGATCAAGATTGACGCCGATCAACCCGGCAACTTCATCGGGATGGGTGATCGGGGCCATGTGCCCTGCCCCTGGCACGGTCGCCACGCCGACATCGGGCAGGCGGGCGGCGATTTCTTCGGCAACGCGTTCGATGATCGTCGGCGACCGGTCGCCGCGGATAAGCAGCACCGGCATTTCTAGGCTTTCCAATGCGTCGGGGCGCAGAATGCCGCCGCTATCGCGGTAAAGAGCCGGATGGCCCGCCTCGATCAACGCGATACGTCGGGTCAGATCGGCGCGGTTGTCAACGCTCATCTCTGCCCAGCCAACGCCCGCCCCCCAGACGCGGGTGAAGGCTTGGGTGGCAGCCTCGGCGCGCCCTTCGGTCATGGCAGTATCGAAATCGGCCATTTCAGCCGCATGATCCTCCCATTCGGAAAACCCGCGCGCAGCGGCGAACAGAACCGGCTCGATCAGGGTCAGAGTCCGGATCAATGCTGGTGCGGCTATGGCAAGACGCAGGGCAACAACCGCCCCGAACGAATGGCCGATCAGATCAACCGGGCTGTCCAGAAAACTACCGGCGATCAAGGTGGCTTCTGTCAGGAAATCATCGCCGTCCCAATCGCCGGATTTGCCGTGCCCTGGCAGATCAAAGGCCGTCAATGCCAGCCTGTCATCCAGGCGGCTGGCCACACCTTTCCAGGCCCCCGACTGGGCCAGCATACAGTGGACGGCCAACGCCTGCCGCGCCCCGCGACCAAAGACCTGCCAATGGGTGGAATGCCCGGCGCGATCTTCGATGGGCATCATATCTTGCCGGAAAGATGCTGGTCCAGATCGTCCAACCGGTCCTGTCCCCAGAAACGTTGGTCATCATCGGTGATATAGAAAGGCGCTCCGAATGCACCGCGGCTGACGGCCTCTTCCAGGTTGGCGGCATAGGTTTCGGCCCCCAAAAGCAGCCCGCTATCGGCAAGTGCCGGGTCAAACCCCGCCGCCGACAATCCGTCGCGCACCACATCGTCCTGACTGATATCGCGTTCCTCGGCCCAGCAGGCGCGGGTGTAGCCATGGACCAGTGCGCCCAGATCGCCGGTCGCCCCGCCGTGCCTTGCTGCTTGTGCCGCGATGATGGCATAGGATGACGGGGCAGGATTGGTCGGCCAGAACGCAGGCTGAATATTGAGCTTCAGACCCGTCTTGGCGGACTGGCGGCGCAATTCCTGCAAACGGTATTCCTTGCGGCTTTCGTGGCGGTCCTTGGGCGCGGTCCCGCCCGTGCGGCCAAAGAGTGCGATGATATCAAGCGGCTTGTACGTCACTGTCGCGCCATGCTTTGCCGCAATCGTCTCGAGCCGGGTTCCGGTCATATAGGTGTAGGGCGACACGGTCGCAAAAAAGTAGTCGATATGCGGCATTTTTCCTGATCCTTCGATCCTTGGGTTTGCGGGCAGGCTAGCCCGGTGTTAAGCGGTGTGCAACGTCACGAATCCGTCATCCAAACCTGTCTGCGCCCTGCCCGCGAGAAGGACCACCGCATGCCCTCCATGACCGAGCCGAAGCTGATTTCCGGCAATTCCAACAAACCGCTTGCCAAGGCCATCGCCCGGCGCATGTCGATGCACCGGGGGATGAGCGTGGGGCTGGTCGAGGCGCGGGTCGAACGGTTCAACGATCAGGAGATTTTCGTCGAGGTTTATGAAAATGTCCGTGGCGAGGACATGTATATCATCCAGTCCACCTCGAACCCGGCCAACGATAACCTGATGGAGCTTTTGATCATGACCGACGCCCTGCGCCGGTCGTCGGCCGACCGGATCACCGCCGTCATCCCCTATTTCGGCTATGCCCGACAGGACCGCCGCGCCAAGGCCCGCACCCCCATTTCGGCGAAACTGGTGGCCAATCTGATCGCCCAGGCCGGGGTAGACCGGGTCTTGACCATGGATCTGCACGCGACGCAGATTCAGGGGTTTTTCGATATTCCGGTGGACAACCTCTACGGCGCGCCGATTTTTGCGCTCGATATCGAGCATCATTTCAAGGGGCAACTCGACAAGGTCACGGTTGTGTCCCCCGATGTCGGCGGCGTGGCCCGCGCGCGTGATCTGGCGCAACGGATCGGTTGCGGGCTGGCCATCGTCGATAAACGTCGCGTCAAGGCGGGCGAGATTGCCGAAATGACCGTGATCGGCGATGTGTCGGGCCAGACCTGTATCATCGTCGACGATATCTGCGATACGGCGGGCACACTTTGCAAGGCCGCCGAGGTACTGATGGAAGGCGGGGCGAGCGAGGTTCATTCCTATATCACCCACGGCGTACTGTCCGGCCCGGCGGTGGAACGGATCACCAATTCGGTGATGAAAAGTCTGGTCATCACCGATTCAATCGAACCGACCGAACCGGTAAAGAATGCCAAGAACATCCGCATCGTCCCTACCGCCCCGATGTTTGCCCAGGCGATCATGAATATCTGGTCGGGCACCTCGGTTTCATCGCTTTTCGATGCCGAGACGCTGAGCCCGATCTATGAGGGCATGTATAACCGGGACTGAGGCGTCGCCTGCCTCACGGGCGGTCGCCAAAGTCTGCCCGGCACCCCAGTGAAAGCCTGATTGATGACCACACTGCCCGATTTTCGCCTGGAAACCCACTTTTCAAAGTGGGAATTCAAGGCCCGCTATCACATGACCGCTTCGGACGCCGAAAGCATCACTTTGCGCGACCTGCTGGCCTTGGCGTCACCCGAAGAACGCGAAGAATTCGAAAGCCTGTCGCTGGGCTATACCGAAACCTATGGTGCCCCGGACCTGCGTGCGGTGATAGCCGGGACTTATACCCACCAGAATGCGTCCGACATCTTGTGCTTTGCCGGGGCCAGCGAAGGTATTTTTGCCGCCAACAATGTCATTCTGGACAAGGACAGCCACGCCATTGTGGTCACGCCAAATTACCAGTCGCATGAAACGCTTCCCCTAGCGATCTGCACGGCCACCGGTGTACCGTTGGACCCTGATGACGGCTGGTCTCTGGACATTGACCGCATCGCCGCCGCCATCCGGCCCAATACCCGGCTGGTCACCATCAACTTTCCGCATAACCCGACAGGGGCGATCCTGCCGCTGGACCGGTATCTGGCGCTGATAGACCTCTGCCGGGCGCGTGGGATCTATATTCTGCATGACGAGATTTTCAATGGCCTGGGTCCGGCCGGCACCCGGCATCTACCCTTTGTCGCCGATATTTATGAACGTGGCTTGTCGCTTAACGTGATGTCCAAATCCTACGGGTTGCCGGGCCTGCGCATCGGCTGGATAGCCTGCAAGGATGCCGGGGTCCTGTCGAAGATGGAGCGGATGAAGCACTATCTGTCGATCTGCAATTCCGGCCCGAGCGAACGGCTGGCCAAAATCGCCCTGACCAATCGGCAGGCCCTGCTGGCGCGCAACTGCGCAATCGTCGATGAAAACCTGCCCAAATGGGATGCCTTTTTCGCCCGCCATCCCGACCTGTTTGACTGGCACCGCCCGGATGGGTCATGCATGGCCTTTCCCCGCTACAAGGGGCCAGACGGGATAGAAGCCTTTGCAGCGGCTCTGGTCGAGGAAAGCGGCGTGTTGGTTTTGCCTAGCACGATCTATACGTCGCAATTGGGCCCGACACCGCATGACCGGTTCCGCATCGGGTTTGGACGGGCGGGTATGGACGAAGGGCTGGCGGCGCTGGAAGCCTTTATCATGCAGAACAATCGCCGCGGCTGAAATCTGCCCGCCTTGCTGTGCGCAGAAAGGCGGGCAGCATTCCCCAGCGTCCACGATAATGGCCCGTTAAGCCTAGGATTGTTTTTGGCTTTTGGGCAATTGCCGCAGAATCTCAGAAAACTTGTCGCAAAGTTTGCCGTTTTCTGAAGCTTGATATACTCAGTGTCGGGAAGTTTCCGTGTGTTTTGAAGAGTATGCCGATCTGCTGACCCCTTGGGCTCAGCCCTCAGTCCAAAGATTAACGAGTTTTACATGACCCCTTACCAGAAAGCCATCGATCATGCGGATGCAGCCAAACTTCTGGGTGTTCCAGTGGCGGCAGAACGATCTGAAATCCGTCAGGCCTGGAAACGTCGGGTTCTGGAATTGCACCCTGATCGCGGACAGGGGACAAACGAGGAGTTTGTGGCGGTCAATCATGCGTACCGACAGCTTTTGGACGCCGTCGACACAAATGGACTGCCCACCGGTCCGCACAGCAGAAACACGGCCGGGCAACCCATGCGTGCTTCCGTTGAAAACCGCGTCGAGCAGATTAGCAAAGCAGAGCAGCAAAGGTGCCGCGAACTTCTGGAAGGGATGGGTTTGTCAGGTCAGGTTCCGACGCTGATCCGCCGTGCCGGGCGCAGCATTTCGTACATTTTCGACGAACCCACCAGGGCCGGAGTGAACCATGTTGCTGTCCTGACTGGCGAAATGGTCGACAAGCGCAAAATCAAACCCGTGCATGTCGAATTCGTTTCGGCGGGCATGAGCAAAGAAATCATGGAAATTCCGGTCGACATGCGGCGCGAATTGTTTCCCGGAACCAAAAGCGTCCGGCTGCATTTCGGCTGTGATGGCGACTTACACGGGATATAGCGATAGCGAAGCCTGTCAGGCTAATTGACCGGTGCGTGCTACCCGTTGCGCATTGTCCCTATACATTTGCGCTGTTTCGACATAGGTGCCGTCATTCGCCGTTAAAGGGGCTTACCCTGATCGCTTGCCCGGCTGTTTGGGTGCCTTGCGCCTCTAGGCCATGCCGACCTTGAAAGACGCCACCATGACCGAAATGCCCCCGATGATTGCCCCTTTGGCCGAAGCCCTTGCCAAGCGCGGCTATGATGTCCTGACCCCTGTGCAATTGGCCGTGACCCAGCCGGAACTCGGCGGTGCCGATCTGCTTGTGTCGGCGCAGACGGGGTCGGGCAAGACAGTGGGCTTTGGCCTGGCGATTGCCGCGACGATCCTTGGTGACAGGGATCGGTTCGGCCCAGCGGGCAGCCCTTTGGCCCTGATCATCGCCCCAACGCGTGAACTGGCCATGCAGGTCAAGCGCGAGCTTGGCTGGCTTTATGAATTGACCGGGGCCAGCGTCGCATCATGTGTGGGCGGCATGGACATGCGCGATGAACGCCGCGCGCTGGATCGTGGCACCCATATCGTCGTCGGTACGCCGGGCCGCCTGCGCGATCATATCATGCGCGGTTCGCTGGACATGAGCGATATGCGCGCGGTGGTTCTGGATGAAGCCGATGAAATGCTCGATCTCGGGTTTCGCGAAGATCTGGAATTCATCCTGAATGGCGCGCCGGAAAGCCGCCGGACCTTGATGTTTTCGGCCACCGTGCCCAAGGCGATTGCGACCCTTGCGCAGAACTTCCAGAAAGGTGCGAAGCGCGTCACCATGGCGGGCGAACGCAGCCAACATGCCGATATCGAATATCGCGCCATGCATGTCGCTCCGCGCGATGGTGAAAACGCCATCGTCAATGTGCTGCGGTTTTACGAGGCACAGAACGCCATTGTCTTTTGCAACACCCGCGCGGCGGTAAACCGCCTGACCACACGCCTGTCAAACCGCAGTTTTTCGGTCGTGGCCCTGTCAGGTGAGCTGAGCCAGAATGAGCGCACCCACGCCTTGCAGGCCATGCGCGACGGGCGGGCGCGGGTCTGCGTGGCCACGGATGTGGCGGCGCGGGGAATTGATCTGCCCAATCTGGAACTGGTCATCCATGCCGAACTGCCGACCAATGCCGATATCTTGCTGCACCGGTCTGGCCGGACGGGCCGCGCCGGACGCAAGGGGGTATCGGCCCTTATCGTGCCCAAGAACGCCCGCAAAAAGGCAGAAAGCCTTCTGCGTTTTGCCAAACTGACAGCAGAATGGGCCGATGCACCGTCCGCCGAGGCGGTGCTGCGGCGTGACGAGGAACGGCTGCTGGCCGATCCGGTCTGGAAAGAGGCAGTAAGCGATGAAGACGGTGCGTTTGCAGCCCGGCTTTTGAAACTCTATGGCGCTGAACGGATCGCGGCGGCCTATTTGCGTGCCTACCGCGACCGGCATTCGGCACCAGAAGAGCTGACCGCGACCGGGGGGCCGAGCGCAGGCCCGCGCGACACCGGCGGTTTCGGTCCTAGCCGGTGGTTTTCAGTATCATTGGGCCGCAGGCATCAAGCCGAACCGCGCTGGATCCTGCCAATGTTGTGCCGGTCGGGCAATATCGGGCGCGACGATGTTGGAGCGATACGAGTGCAGGAATCCGAAACATTTGTCGAAGTTCTGGCGTCCCGCGCGCCCGCAATGATGGCGGCGGTCGGGGCAGGCGGTCGGCTTGAGGGCGATGTGACGATCCGTGCGTTACCCGAGGCGCCCTTTGTCGGCAGCTCCACAGATCGTGTCGAACAGGCCCCCGGACCACGGGTTTCGGCACCGCACCGCAAGCCCGCCTATATGAAGAAAAAGTCTGTCGGGCAGGCAGATACCGGTCTGGCCGAACATGGGTTGAGGGAAGCGGAACCGACCAAGGAACCCGCCCGCAAGCCTTTCAACAAAGCGGACGGCAAAAAGCACCGCAAGGGCGCGGCCTCGGCGGGGCCGACAGGGACCAAGCCACCCAAAAAGTCCAAAGCGAAACCGGGAAAATCCACCCATCGCAAGGGTGGGATGACGGCACCCAAACGGCCCAAAGCATAACCCAATACGAAATGTGTGTGAAAAGATAGGGCGCTGGGTTCGGGGTACAAACGGAAGGCGCAGTACCCTACCGGATGTCCCAATCATCTTCGCCCCTGATCTCGCCGATGGCGAGCCAGTCGGCGCGGATACGGGCCACACGGGTATCGCCCCAGGTGCGAAAGACAATGACAAAACCTTCGGGATTGACCATTTCGGCGCTGATATCGGCGCGCTGGTTGGTTTTCTGGTCCATGTCCCACATTGATATGGTGACCTGAACCATCGGGTCTGACATAAATGTTTCGGAAAACTCGACCACCTTGCGCAATTCGCGCGGGCCGTCGCCGGTCCACATGGCACCACCATCCTGGTAATCGGAAAAAAGCACGACCGAACCCTGATCCACCCCGGTGATGTGGCTGGCCAGCCGTCGCATTGCGTCATTCTCCTGTCGTCGCGCAACAAATCTAACCAGATGCGCTATCTATCGGTCGAATCGCTATAAAACCAATCCGTGACAGAAAAAAGGCCCTGCCGCAGCAGAGCCTTTTGTCGATTATGTTCGGAATTCCGATGTCAGAGCTTGATGTGTGACCCAAGCGCTTCCATATCGGCCAGCATTTTCGCAGCAGCATCCACAACGCTGGGATGGGCCTCGGCATGGACCTTGCGGGCCGAGGCGACCATTTCATCAACCATTTCCTGGGTGACATCCTTGGAGACATGCGCCTCTTCGGCCAGAACCGAAACGCCTTCCGCCGTGACCTCGGCGAACCCGCCGGTCACGACATAGTCGGTCGTGGCGTCGGCTGTCACAACCGTCAGGATACCGGGGCGCAATGTGGTGATCACCGGGGCATGGTCGGGCATGGCGGTAAAGTCACCCTCGGCACCGGGAATGCGCACCTCGCGCGCCGGGCCGGAAGCAAGCTTCCGTTCCGGCGAGACGAGATCGAATTGCATTGTATCGGCCATATTGCCCCCTTATGCCGCGTCGGCGGCCAGACGCTGTGCCTTGGCTTTCACTTCCTCGATGTCGCCGACCATATAGAAGGCGGCTTCGGGCAGGTGATCATACTCGCCCGCAACCACGGCCTTGAACGAGGCAATGGTTTTTTCGAGCGGCACCTGAACGCCGTCGGATCCGGTGAACACCTTGGCGACGTCGAACGGCTGCGACAGGAAACGCTCCAGTTTGCGCGCGCGTGTCACAGCCAGTTTGTCGTCTTCCGACAGTTCATCCATGCCGAGAATTGCGATGATGTCCTGAAGCGATTTGTAGCGCTGAAGCACTTGCTGCACGTCTGTGGCGACCTTGTAATGCTCTTCGCCGATGATCAGCGGGTCAAGCAGGCGCGAGGTCGAGCCGAGCGGATCCACAGCCGGGTAGATACCCTTTTCCGAAATCGCCCGGTCAAGAACCGTCGTCGCATCAAGGTGGGCGAACGAGGTTGCCGGGGCGGGGTCGGTCAAGTCATCGGCAGGCACATAAACGGCCTGAACCGAGGTGATGGAGCCTGCCTTGGTCGAGGTGATGCGTTCCTGCATCGCCCCCATGTCGGTCGCCAGCGTCGGCTGATAGCCCACGGCGGACGGGATACGACCCAAGAGTGCCGACACTTCCGAACCGGCCTGGGTAAAGCGGAAGATGTTGTCGACGAAGAACAACACGTCCGACCCGGTATCATCGCGGAACTGTTCGGCGAGCGTCAGACCGGACAGGGCGACGCGCATACGCGCTCCCGGCGGCTCGTTCATCTGACCGTAAACCAGGGCGATTTTCGATTTTTCCAGATCGTCAGGAACGATAACACCGGATTCGATCATCTCGTGATAAAGGTCGTTGCCCTCGCGGGTCCGTTCGCCGACACCGGCGAACACCGACACGCCAGAGTGCACTTTGGCGATGTTGTTGATCAATTCCATGATCAGCACGGTTTTGCCCACACCCGCACCACCGAAGAGGCCGATTTTGCCGCCCTTGGTGTAAGGGGCCAGAAGGTCGATGACCTTGATACCTGTCACCAGAATTTCGGTCGCGGTCGACTGTTGATCGAACGGGGGGGCAGCGGCGTGAATCGCGCGCTTGGCCTTGGATTTGACCGGGCCTTTTTCGTCGAC
Source organism: Albidovulum sp. (assembly GCA_049663365.1). Classification (GTDB taxonomy): domain Bacteria; phylum Pseudomonadota; class Alphaproteobacteria; order Rhodobacterales; family Rhodobacteraceae; genus Albidovulum. The sequence continues at coordinate 33,459 of JBATDH010000035.1, forward strand.
GGGTTCACCGATGACGTTGAGGATACGGCCAAGCGTGGCATTTCCGACCGGCATCGAAATCGGCTCGCCCAGATCGGTGACGGCTTCGCCGCGCACGAGACCCTCGGTCGCGTCCATCGCCACCGTACGAACGGTGTTTTCGCCAAGATGCTGGGCCACTTCGAGCACCAGACGTTTGCCGTTGTTCATCGTTTCCAGGGCATTCAGAATCGCCGGAAGGTTATCTTCGAACTGAACGTCCACAACGGCACCGATCACCTGGGTGATCTTGCCTTGGGCTTGCGCTTTTGCCATTTGGTTTCTCCGGTTGTCTTAGAGCGCCTCGGCGCCCGCAATGATTTCGATAAGCTCTGTGGTGATCGCAGCCTGGCGCGAGCGGTTGTAGATGATCGTCAGTTTTTCGATCATTTCGCCGGCGTTACGGGTCGCGTTGTCCATCGCGGACATCCGCGCGCCCTGTTCCGAGGCACCGTTTTCCAGCAGGGCGGTGAATATCTGCGTGGCAACCCCGCGCGGCAAGAGGTCTGCCAATATCTCTTGTTCGTCGGGTTCGTAGTCATAGACCGTCGAAACTTCGACATCCGATTCGTAAGCGGCAGGGATTACCTGCTGTTCGGTCGGGATCTGGCTGATCACTGACTGGAATCGGTTGAAGAAGATCGTGGCGACATCAAACTCACCGGCGTCGAAACGAGCAATCAACTCGCCCGCAATCGCCTGAGCATTGCTGTAGCCCAGCCGCTTCACATCGGAAAGGTCGACGTGACTGATGAAATACTGACCGAAATCGCGCTTGAGCTGTTCGCGGCCCTTTTTGCCGACGGTCAGAATCTTGATCGTCTTGCCTTCGGCGATCAGCTTGTTCGCCGCCTGACGCGCCAGCCGCACGATGGTCGAGTTGAAACCACCGCAAAGGCCGCGTTCTGCCGTCATCACCACAAGCAGATGAACCTTGTCGCTGCCGGTGCCCGACAACAGCCGGGGTGCTGTATCCGACCCGCTGACCGAGGCCGAAAGCCCGGCCATCACGGCATTCATCCGCTCGGCATAGGGCCGCGCGGCTTCGGCTGCTTCCTGAGCCCGGCGGAGTTTAGCCGCCGAGACCATCTGCATAGCCTTGGTGATCTTCCGGGTCGACTTCACAGACGCGATCCGGTTTTTAAGATCCTTTAGGTTGGCCATATCCCTGCCCCTTTCCCGCGCTTACGCGAAGGTCTTGGCGAATGCGTCCAGCGCGGCGCGAATCCTGTCTTCGGCCTCACCCTTGATCTTCGGATCCTCTTTGGAAATCCAGGCAAGCACATCCTTGGCCTCGGTCCGCATATGCTTCAGCAGACCGCGTTCGAACCGGCCCACGTCTTTGACCGCGAGCTTGTCGAGATAACCCTTGGTACCGGCGAAGATAACGCAGACGATTTCCGCGTTGGTCAACGGCGAATACTGTGGCTGTTTCATCAGTTCGGTCAGACGCGCGCCGCGGTTCAGCAGACGCTGGGTGGCGGCGTCAAGGTCGGAACCAAACTGCGCAAAGGCCGCCATTTCGCGGTACTGCGCCAGTTCCAGTTTCACCGGACCCGCGACAGATTTCATCGCGTTGGTCTGGGCCGACGAGCCCACGCGGGAAACCGACAGACCGGTGTTCACGGCAGGGCGGATGCCCTGGTAGAACAGTTCGGTTTCAAGGAAAATCTGCCCATCGGTTATCGAAATCACGTTGGTCGGAATAAACGCCGACACGTCGCCGCCCTGGGTTTCGATGATCGGCAGCGCCGTCAGCGAACCGCTGCCATTGTCTTCGTTCAGCTTTGACGAGCGTTCCAGCAGACGTGAGTGCAGGTAGAAAACGTCACCCGGATAGGCCTCACGTCCTGGCGGACGGCGCAGCAATAGCGACATCTGGCGGTAGGAAACGGCCTGTTTGGAGAGATCATCATAGATGATCAGCGCATGGCGGCCATTGTCGCGGAAATGTTCGGCAATTGAGGTCGCGGAATAGGGTGCGAGAAACTGCATCGGCGCCGGATCGGACGCGGTAGCAGCAACCACCGTGGTGTATTTGATTGCGCCGGTTTCGTCGAGCTTTTTCACCAGCTGGGCAACGGTCGAGCGTTTCTGCCCGATAGCCACATAGATGCAGTAAAGCTTTTTCGATTCGTCGTCGCCAGCGGCCTCGTTATAGGATTTCTGGTTCAGAATCGTGTCGAGAGCGATAGCGGTCTTGCCGGTCTGGCGGTCGCCAATGATCAATTCGCGCTGGCCACGGCCAATCGGGATCATCGCGTCCACCGATTTGAGACCGGTGGCCATCGGTTCATGCACGGATTTGCGCGGGATGATGCCGGGGGCCTTCACGTCGGCGACCGCCCGCTTTTTCGCGTTGAGCGCGCCCTTGCCGTCGATCGGGTTGCCCAGACCATCAACAACACGGCCCAAAAGCTCGTCACCGACCGGTACGTCCACGATGGACTTGGTGCGCTTGACGACATCGCCTTCTTTGATTGAACGGTCATCGCCGAAGATAACGATACCGACGTTATCCACTTCGAGGTTCAGCGCCATGCCGCGAATGCCGCCGGGGAATTCGACCATTTCGCCCGCCTGGACGTTGTCGAGCCCGTGCACACGCGCGATACCGTCCCCGACGGACAGAACGCGGCCAACCTCGGCCACCTCTGCTTCTTGACCGAAATTCTTGATCTGCTCCTTGAGGATCGCAGAGATTTCAGCTGCTTGGATACCCATTATCCGACCTCTTTCATTTTATTCTGGAGGGCTGCGAGCTTTGAGCGGATCGAGGTGTCGATCATCTTGGAGCCCACTTTGACGACAAGACCGCCGATGAGACTATCATCGACGGCCAGATTAAGTTTCACGGTCTTACCAAATGTCTTTTTCAGCGACGCGGCCAGTTTGTCGGCTTGCGCCTTGGTCAATGCCTGGGCTGCGGTCACATCGGCGCTGACTTCGCCTTTTTCTTCGGCGATCATCGCCTGAAGTGCCGCCAGCAACTGCGGCAGCACGAAAAGCCGCCGTTTTGATGCCATCAGGCCAAGCGTGCTGGTGACGGTCGGCGAAAGCTGCATTTTGCTGGCAATGGCACCAATGGCATTGGACTGTTCATCGCGCGAATAGACCGGCGAAGCGATCAGCCCGCGCAGATCGGCGTTTTCGCCCAGTGCCGCCCCCAAGGCGGTCACGTCGGCTTCCAGCGCCTTGAGGCCTTTGCCGTCGCGCGCAATCTCAAACACAGCCGTCGCATAGCGCGCGGCGATCCCTGCGGAAATCGATGCTGGTTCGGACACGTCCACCCTTCCGATAATTTCGCCCCGACCCGGCATTGGCCAGGTCAGAAACCACCCTTGGCGTATGCCTGCGCATACGTCCGAATTCGGCGGGGGTGTAGCAGAGGCTTCGCGCGCTCGCAACCACCTTGGTCAAGGGAAAGTGATCGTGAAAGTGGCGAAATCGCCCGGTTTTCTGAAACAGTGCGGGGTTGCGACCATTTGTGCCCATGCCATGAATGCCGATGCGGCCTGAAAACGAGCACCGATTCCGGCGGAATGATGAATCAGGCGGGTTCGGCGGCAGGCTTGGGCAACGCGTCAAGAACCCGCAATGGCCGCCTTGCGGTTGCGCCAAGACCGGGTCGCAATGGCGAATGGACCTGTTTGGAAACCTCAAGCATCAACACCCCGCCGGCGACGACCGATGCCACGCGCCCACCAATTTTTTCCCACATTGGCGCGGTGCGAAGCCAGAATCGCTGGCCGCTTGGCGGAACGAACAGCGCCGTCACCTGCCGTTCGGCGGTGAAATTATGTCGCCGCAACTGCGCATCAAGCTGGCGCATTGAATAGGGTCGCCCGTAACCGAAAGGGGTTTTGTCCGACCGTGACCAAAGGCCGGAACGGTTCGGCACAATGAAAAGCGCCCGCCCCCCCGGCCCCAGCACCCGCCAGCATTCATCAAGAAGCGCACTGGGGTGTTCGGATGTTTCAAGCCCGTGCAGCAAAACCAGACGATCAACGATACCGGTATCAAGCGGCCACTGGGTTTCTTCGCACAGAACCGAAACATTTTCGGCCCCTGCGGGCCAGGGCATCACACCTTGTGGCCCCGGCATCAGCCCGATGACCCGCCTGGCGTCTTGCAGATAGGGGCGCAAGAGCGGCACGGCAAAGCCGAATCCAACCACCGTTTGCCCCTTCAATGCGGGCCAAAGTCCGATCACCTGATCGCGGATCGCCCTTTGCGCCGCACGACCGATCTGGGTGCGGTAGTAAAAATTCCTCAGGTCCAGAACGTCGAGATGCATTGCGCATGTCGCCTCATTAGGCAAATGTCATTCGGGAAGAATACCCAAAAGCGATAAAAACGCCATGCCTCTGGAAATTGTTACCGTTCCGTGCCTCACCGACAACTACGCCTTTCTTGCCCATGATCTGGCAACCGGGGCCACTGCCGTCGTGGATGTGCCCGAAGCATCCCCCATTCTGAATGCGCTGCGCAAACGCGGCTGGCGGGCCAGCCATATCCTGATCACCCACCATCACGGCGATCATATTGACGGGGTAAAGGCATTGGCAGCGGCCACCGGCGCGCGTGTCATCGGGGCGGCTGCGGATGCCCATCGCCTGCCCCGGCTGGACGAAGCGCTGGCTGAAGGCGACGCGGTGCGCATCGGCATGGATGAGGGCCGTGTCATCGACGTTTCCGGCCACACGATGGGCCACATCGCCTTTCATTTCCCCGACTCCAACGTCGTCTTTACCGGCGACAGCCTGATGGCGCTGGGATGCGGCCGACTGTTCGAAGGCACGCCTGCGACCATGTGGGCCAGCCTGTCGAAGCTGGCCGCCCTACCCCCCGAAACGCTGGTCTGTTCGGGCCATGAATATACCCAGGCCAATGCCCGTTTCGCACTGACCATTGAACCGGGCAATCCGGCACTTATATCAAGGAGCCAAGCAATCGCCGCCGCCCGCGCCGCCGGGCATCCTACTGTTCCCTCAACCCTTGCCGAAGAACTGGCGACAAACCCATTCTTGCGCGCCGATCTGCCCGAAGTAAAAGCTGCCATTGACATGTCCGACGCCAGCGATGCCGCGGTTTTCGCTGAAATCCGGGCACGCAAGGACCGGTTCTGACTATTCACGGTAAATTTGCGAATAGTCGCAATCCGATCACAATTAGGCCAACCCGGCCCGGAATGGACACAATTTGGCAGAAAACTCTTGAAGCTGCCCGAATTCCACCGAAGTTTAAGGTTATGAGGCAAAGGTAGATCAGCATCGCGCTCGATCTGCCAGAATGAAAGGAGCCCGCAAGGTGCCGTCATTTTCAACCACACTGGAACAGGCCATCCATGCCGCGCTGGCGCTTGCCAATGCGCGTCGGCATGAGCTTGCCACCCTTGAACATCTGCTCCTTTCGCTGATCGACGAACCAGAAGCCGCGAAAGTCATGCGCGCCTGTTCGGTCGATATAGACGAACTGCGCAAGACATTGGTCGAATTCATCGACGATGATCTGTCGACTCTGGTGACGGATGTCGACGGATCCGAAGCGGTGCCGACAGCGGCGTTTCAGCGCGTCATCCAGCGCGCCGCGATCCATGTCCAAAGCTCTGGCCGGTCCGAAGTGACCGGGGCCAATGTGCTGGTGGCGATCTTTGCTGAACGCGAAAGCAATGCCGCCTATTTTCTGCAAGAACAGGACATGACCCGCTATGACGCGGTGAATTTCATTGCCCATGGCGTGGCCAAGGATCCCAGCTTTGGCGAAACCCGCCCCGTCACGGGCGCACAAGAGGAAGACGAACACAAAGCCGCCGAGGTGGAAAGTGACGGCAAGGAATCCGCGCTCGCAAAATATTGCGTCGATCTGAACGCCAAATCGGTCAAGGGCGATGTCGATCCGCTGATCGGTCGCCACGATGAAGTAGAGCGCTGCATCCAGGTGCTGTGCCGCCGCCGCAAGAACAACCCGCTTCTGGTCGGTGACCCCGGCGTAGGCAAGACCGCCATCGCCGAGGGTCTGGCGCTGAAGATCACCCGTGGTGAAACCCCGGATGTTCTGGCCAAGTCGACGATCTTTTCGCTCGACATGGGCGCGCTGCTGGCCGGAACCCGCTATCGCGGCGATTTCGAGGAACGGCTGAAAGCGGTGGTCAAGGAACTTGAAGATCACCCCGACGCGATCCTGTTCATCGACGAAATCCACACGGTGATTGGTGCCGGTGCGACATCAGGCGGGGCGATGGACGCCTCCAATCTGCTCAAACCCGCCTTGCAGGGCGGCAAGCTGCGCTGCATGGGTTCGACCACCTATAAGGAATTCCGCCAGCATTTCGAAAAAGACCGGGCACTGTCGCGCCGGTTCCAGAAGATCGACGTCAATGAACCTTCGGTCGATGATACGATCAAAATCCTGATGGGTCTGAAACCCTATTTCGAAAAGCATCACGATCTGCGCTATACGCAGGATGCGATCAAATCGGCGGTGGAGCTTTCCGCGCGTTATATTCATGACCGCAAACTGCCCGACAAGGCGATCGACGTCATTGATGAGGCCGGTGCGGCCCAGCATCTTGTGGCGGAAAGCAAACGGCGCAAGACCATCGGCCCCAAGGATATCGAGGCGGTGGTGGCGAAAATCGCCCGCATCCCGCCCAAGAACGTATCGAAAGACGATGCCGAGACGCTGAAAGACCTCGAAAAGACCCTCAAAAGGGTGGTTTTCGGGCAGGACAAGGCGATTACCGCCCTGGCCTCGGCGATCAAGCTGGCCCGCGCAGGCTTGCGCGAACCGGAAAAGCCGATCGGCAACTACCTCTTTGCGGGACCGACCGGTGTGGGCAAGACCGAAGTGGCCAAGCAACTGGCGGATTCGCTGGGCGTAGAACTGCTGCGTTTCGATATGTCGGAATACATGGAGAAACATGCGGTGTCGCGCCTGATCGGTGCCCCGCCGGGCTATGTCGGCTTTGATCAGGGCGGGATGCTGACCGACGGTGTGGACCAGCACCCGCATTGCGTGCTTTTGCTCGATGAAATGGAAAAAGCCCATCCGGATGTCTACAACATCCTCTTGCAGGTGATGGACCACGGCAAGCTGACCGATCACAATGGCCGGACGGTGGATTTCCGCAATGTGATCCTGATCATGACCTCGAATGCCGGGGCCTCGGAAATGGCCAAATCGGCCATCGGCTTTGGTCGCGACAAGCGCGAGGGCGAAGATACGGCTGCGATCGAGCGGACATTCACGCCCGAATTCCGCAACCGGCTCGATGCGGTCATATCCTTTGCGGCCTTGCCGCGCGAGGTGATCCTGCAAGTGGTCGAAAAATTCGTCCTCCAGCTCGAGGCGCAACTGATGGACCGCCATGTCCATATCGAACTGAGCGCCGAAGCCGCCGCCTGGCTGGCCGAAAAGGGTTATGATGACCGGATGGGTGCCCGCCCGCTGGCAAGGGTCATTCAGGAGCATATCAAAAAGCCGCTCGCCGAAGAACTGCTCTTTGGCAAACTGATGAAGGGCGGCGTGGTTCAGGTCGTCCTGCGCGACGGGGCCATAGAGCTGGTCGTCGAAGAGCCGCAAAAGCGACAGCTATCGGGCAGCAAACCACCGCTGCTCACTGCCGAATGACCGGCGCTTCGCGCTGACAAATTCCGACCAGGCCCGCTGCGAGCCCGG
>JBATDH010000036.1:0-6366 GCA_049663365.1 Albidovulum sp.
CACGATGGTCGCCACTTCGTCGGTCGAGCGCGGCCGCGCCAAAACGGCTTCGGGCGTCACCCCCCGGCGGCGCGGTTCTTCCAGATAGGCGGCGCTGGCCGGGCCGACCGTATCCGGCGGCAGCAACCCCGAAAGATGCGCGCCAAAACCGGTGTCTGCGGGGTTCAGGGTCATCTCGCGGCCATTTTCCGGCCCATGACCGCGACGGCCTCGACCGTGTTCAGGTTGCGTGCCGTCACCTCTATGGGCAACGCCCCGACCCGCGCGGCCAGTTTTGATCGTCCGATCCCGTCGGGCAGATGCAGCCACACCACCTTGCCGCGCAGCGCATAGCGTTCCGATGGCACGGCGACCGACGCCAGAAAATCCACCGTGGCGCGCGGCAACTCCCTGTCCGCAAAGAATAAATGCACCCTGTTTCCGGCTTCCCCGGCAAACGGATTGCCCGCCAGAACCGCCTCGACCTCGGCCAGGCTCCGCATCAGCACGGGTGGCCGGAAACCGAATTTGTCATGCACCGCATCGGCAATCGACCGGGCCAGAACCGGCGCGCCCAGTTCGGATCGAAAGACGGCATTGCCACTCTGGATATAGGTTTTCACATCCGCCAACCCGGTTCCCGCAGGCGCCAATCCGGCCAGCAAATCGCGAAACGCCGCCATCGGCAGACGGTTGACGCCCGCTACGTTGACTGCCCGCAAGAAGGCGATCCAAATGGTCATCTGCCCCTTTCTCCGGCGTCGCCCAAAACCCTATCCAGCCCCCGTACGCCCCCGCCGGTCGGCCCGCAGATTGGCATAAAGCACATGGTTGCGCCACCGCCCGTTGATCTGCAAATAGCTTTGCGCAACACCTTCGTATTTGTAGCCGCATTTTTCCAGCACCCCGCGCGAGGCGGCGTTTTCCGGCAGGCAGGCGCTTTCGATCCGCGACAGATCAAGCGTGGTGAAACAGTGATGGATCACCGCCCGCAACGCCTCGCTCATATAGCCCTGCCGGGCAAAAGGCGCACCGACCCAATAGCCGATGGTCGCGGCCTGCGACGGCCCCCGGCGGATATTGTCGACTGTCACCGCCCCCAGCAGCGCCTCATCCGCGCGCCGGATCAGGAACAGCGGCAGCGCGGTGCCACTCGATTGCGCCCGCTGCACCCAGTAAATCCGGTTGGTAAAGGCCTTGCGCGAAAGATGATCGGACGACCAGACCGGCTCCCACGGGCCGAGGAATTCGCGGCTCTCGGCGCGCAGTTCCGACCAGGCGCGAAAATCCCCGTGTTCCGGCAGACGCAGCGTCATCCGCTCGGTCTCGATGCGGACCTTGCGACGCCGCAGCAGCATCAGGCGACAAGCCGCTCTTGCAGGGCGCCAAGGCTTGGGGCCGCGTTGACCGGGCCATAAAGCGCCAGCGCCGTGGCCGATTTTTCGCGCAACGAACCGGCGAAATCACTGACCGACCTTCGGTTGACCGCCTCGATCTGCGCGATGGTTTCGGCCAGTCCCGGCACCCGCCCCCAGATGGCGATATAGCGCGCCATGCGTTCGGCGCGGCCCGACGGGCTTTCCAGCCCCATCAGCAGCCCGGCCTTCATCTGCGCCTTGGCGCGGGCCACTTCGGCCTCGCTCATGTCGGTCGCGGCGCGCTTCAACTCATCCATCGTCAGGTCACACAGCTCGCCCACCTCCTCTGCCGAGGTGCCCGCATAGATGGTGATCATGCCGGTATCGTCATAGGCCCCCGCCTGGGCATAGATCGAATAGCACAGGCCCCGCTCCTCGCGGATTTTCTGGAACAATCGCGACGACATGCCCCCCCCGAGCGCCGTGGTATAGACCTGCGAGGTGTAGAACGCCGCATCGCGAATGCTCGGCCCCTCAAACCCCATGGCGAAATGGACCTGCTCCAGATCCTTGACCTCGCGCCGTTCGGCACCCCGCCAGGATGCCGGCTGGATCAGCGACGCCCCGACCTTGCGCAGCCCGCCAAAGATTTGCTCAGCCGCCTTGACGATCGCATCATGGTCCACCGCCCCGGCCGCCGACAGGATCATCTGATCGGGCCCGTAATGTTCGGCCACGAACCCGGTCAAATCGGTGCGGCCAAACCCCGAAACCCGTTCCGCAGGCCCCAGAATGGTGCGGCCAAACGCCTGATCGGGAAACGCCGCCTCTTGCAGCCAGTCGAAAATGATATCGTCCGGCGTGTCCAGCGCCTGACCGATTTCTTGCAAGATGACATGGCGCTCCACCTCGATCTCGCTTGGATCGAAGATCGGGTTCAGCACGATGTCGGAAATCACATCCAGCGCCAGCGGCACATCGGCTTTCAGCACCCGCGCGTAATAGGCGGTCATCTCGCGGCTGGTATAGGCATTGATATAGCCGCCGACATCCTCGATTTCCTCGGCGATCTGCAAGGCGGTGCGGCGCTTGGTGCCCTTGAAGGCCATATGCTCCAGGAAATGGGCAATGCCGTTCTGTTCGGGCCGTTCATGGCGCCCCCCCGCCGTAACCCAGATACCGATCGAGGCGGATTCGAGCCCCGGCATGGTTTCCGTCACAATCCGCAACCCGTTGGGCAATGTCGTCAGTTCCGTCTTCACCTGGCCCGCCTTTCCTGCACAACCGCCTGCAAGGCCGCCAGATCATTGGCCACCCGTGTCACCCGTTCGGGGCGGTCAAAGAGATCGGCCATCTGCGGTGGCAATGGTGGCCTGATCCCGCTGGCCGCTTCGACCGCATCGGGAAATTTCGCCGGATGCGCCGTGGCCAGCGTGATCATCGGCACCGCCCCCAGGTGATCCCCTGCCACCTTCACCGCCACCGCCGAATGCGGGCACAACAGCTCGCCACTCGCCACCAGTTCCCCCGCGATCGTGGCCGAGGTTTCCGCCTCCGACACCCGGCCCGAGGCGAAAACATCGCGCAGGAATTGCAACGCGCCCTGACTGACCATGAAACCGCCGCCGGTTTTCATCTCGTCCATCACCTGCGCCACCGCGCCCCCGTCGCGGCCATAAGCCTCAAACAGCGCCCGCTCGAAATTCGACGAAATCTGGATATCCATCGACGGGCTGATCGACGGGCTGACCCCCTCCATCTGATAGCGCCCGGTGGTCAGGCACCGGTGCAGGATGTCGTTCTGGTTGGTGGCGATCACCAGCTTTTCAATCGGCAGGCCCATGCACCTGGCAATGTAGCCCGCAAAGATATCGCCGAAATTGCCGGTGGGCACGGTGAAACTCACCGGCCTCTGCGGTGCCCCCAGACTGACGGCAGAGGTGAAATAATAGACCACCTGCGCCAGAACCCGCGCCCAGTTGATCGAATTGACCCCGGCCAGCCCCACCGCATCGCGAAAGACGAAATCGTTGAACATGTCCTTCAGGCGGTTCTGGCAATCGTCGAAATCGCCATCGACCGCCAGCGCATGAACATTGGCCTCGGACGGGGTGGTCATCTGGCGGCGCTGCACCTCACTGACCCTGCCATGCGGATAGAGGATGAACACATCGACATTGGCCAGCCCGCGAAACGCCTCGATCGCCGCCGATCCGGTATCGCCCGACGTGGCCCCCACAATCGTCACCCGCCGCCCGTCCCGCGCCAGCGCGATCTGAAAAAGCTGGCCGATAAGCTGCATGGCGAAATCCTTGAACGCAAGCGTCGGGCCGTGAAACAGCTCCAGCAGAAAATGGTTTGGCGCCAGTTGCACCAAAGGCGCACGGGCGGCATGGCCAAAGCCCGCATAGGCCGCCGCAATCGCCGCGCGAAACTCGGCATCGCTGAAACTGTCACCGACAAACGGGCGCATCACCCGAAACGCCGCATCCTCGTAGGAAAGCCCCGCCAGACCCGCGATCTCGTCCGCCGTCATCGTTGGAACGGCCTCGGGCACATAAAGCCCGCCGTCGCGGGCCAGTCCCGTCAGCATCGCGTCGCCGAAATTCAGAACCGGGGCCTGACCCCGGGTAGACACATAGCGCATTCCGCCCGCCCTCAATTGCTTGCCTGCCTGATACGCCACAGAAGGAAGACTGTCATCCCCGCCCAGACCAATGCCAGCGAAAACCAGGTGATGGCGTAATGCAGATGGTCGTTGGGAATGGTGGCGGTATCGAGCGGCACCGGGACAATGCCCTGCCCGTCCCCGTCCGATTGCCGCACCACGATCATCAGCGGCTCGGTTCCCAGCGCCGCCGCCATCGCAGGGACGTCACGGGCAAACCAGATACCTTCAGCCATATCGGGGGGCGGTGTGTAGCTGTCGGCCTCTTGCGGCCAGTGCAGGTTGCCGGTGACGGAAAGCGCGACCGCAGGTCGCGGCTCATGGCGCGCCGCATCCGCGACAAACCCCCGGTCAAGCAGAATGCGCCGCCCGGTCGCGGTCTCGTACCCGGCGATGACCTCATATCCCGGCCCGACATCGGTCTTGCCCGACAGCACCAGAATTTCCGCACCCGTGGTCCGCCCGACCGCCTTGACGGGCTTGTAGCGCGCCGCTTCGGGGTCAAGCCCCGCACTTGCGGGCAGTTCGCTCGGCGCGGCCAGCATCTGCGCGGTGATCTCGGCCAGAACCGTTTCCTTCCACGCCAGGCGCTGCAACTGCCAGTACCCCAGCGCCAGCAACACCGCCACACCCCCGACCCCGAGGATGATCGCCGACAGATAACGGGCCATCACGCAAAAGGCGCAGGGTTTCCCCCGCGCCCCCCGTTCACTTTGGCAAAAATACCTGATTCCATCGCAAAGATCAGGCGCTGCCCCAGATATAGATCGCTGCGAACAGGAACAGCCACACCACGTCTACGAAGTGCCAGTACCAGGCGGCGGCCTCGAAGCCGACATGCTGCTCGGGGGTGAAATGCCCCTTCATGGCGCGAAACATGCAGACCAGCAGAAAAATCGTGCCGATAATGACGTGGAAACCGTGGAAACCCGTCGCCATGAAGAACGACGCGCCATAGATGTTGCCGGCAAATCCAAACCCGGCTTCGGCATATTCGACCGCCTGAAAGACCGTGAACATCATGCCCAGCCCGGCCGCCAGTGCCAGCCCGTTGATCATGTCCTTGCGGTTGTTCTCATGGGCGATGGCGTGGTGCGCCCAGGTCGCGGCAGCCCCCGAACACAGCAAGATCAGCGTGTTGATCAGCGGCAGATGCCAGGGGTCAAAGGTCTCGATCCCCGCCGGTGGCCAGACGCCATCGACGGCGGGCGACAACGGTCCCATCGGGTAAAGCGCGTGTTTGAAGAAAGTCCAGAACCAGGCCGAAAAGAACATCACCTCGGACATGATGAACAGGATGAAACCATAGCGCAGGCCGATCCGCACCACCGGAGTGTGATCGCCGGTATTGCCTTCATGGACCACCTCGGACCACCAGGCGAACATGACGTAGATCACCATCACGAGTCCGATCAGGCCCATGAACGGCGTCATGCCCTTCATCCACAGAACTGCGCCGAAAAGCATGATGAACCCGCCCAGCGCACCCAGAAACGGCAGGATCGACGGTTTGAGAATATGGTAGTCGTGGTTTTTTGCGTGCGCCATGTCGGTGTCCCCGGTGTGGGCTTCAGTTATACGGCACCGAAACGGCAGGCGAAAGGCTGGCCTGGGTTTCGGGCAGTTCGATTTGGTAGAACGTATAGGATAGGGTGATGTGACGAATGCGCTTGGCATCGCGATCTGTGACAATATCAGGATCGACATAGAAACTGACCGGCATCTGCACCCGCTCATGCGGTTTCAGAACCTGCTCGGTGAAACAGAAACACTCGATCTTGGTAAAGAAATAGCCCGCCTCGTCCGGCGATACGTTGTAAGAGGCTTGCCCCGCTACCGGATGATCGGTCGGGTTATAGGCCTCGTAAAAGGCCAGCCCGGTTTCACCGATGCGCAGGGTCATTTCGCGCGCAACGGGGTGGAACTCCCAAGGCATGTCTGGCGCGGTATTGCCGTCGAAACGGATTGTAACCGTTTCGTCCAGCACCCGGTCCGAACCGGCTTCGGCCACATTCGGCGTGCCGCCATAGCCGGTGACCTGACAAAACCACGAATAAAACGGCACCGCAATCCAGGCCAGCGCCCCCATGGTCAGCACCACGGCCAAAAGCTGCAACCCGGTCCGGCCGTTTCCGTCCAGCCGCCTCATTGCCCGGCCCCCGCGACCGGTGCCTGCGACATGTCAAGGTTGGTCACCTTGACCACCGTCAGCCCAAAGACCAGCGCCACGAACGCCGCCAGCACCAGCCCCAATCCCAGATTGCGGCCAAACCGGCGGGTATGCAGCTCATGCTCCTTGTGAATCGCCATCACCATCCCCCCATCGCGAAGGAACGCAGCGCCGCTTCGACCAGCAAGGCG
>JBATDH010000037.1:0-11375 GCA_049663365.1 Albidovulum sp.
GCGCCTCTTGGTCACGAAGCTCTCAAGCACCTCGCCTTCGTGGTCGACCGCCCGCCAGAGATAGTGTCCCTCGCCGTTGATCTTCACAAAAACCTCATCAAGGGGCGGCACATGAGAGATCAGGAACAACGCGCGGTCCCGAAGTGCCAGCTTGGCGGTCCATCACATCGTAACGAGCAAATCAGTGGGCGGATCGCGAATTAGCTCGCTGGTAAATGACCCTAAGCCGGAAATCGAAATACTTCGAGTATGCGCGCCCACTGCGAGGAGATCGGGCTGGAACCTTTTGATAGCCTCAAAAACCGAGGTCCCAAGTCCGCCGTAAACGAGGTTTACCGGCAATTTTCCGCACGCAAGTTTCGCCGACCATGCGCTTGCTTGCTCGGCAGCCTCTTTGGACACCGTTTTTGCGTAGTCAGAACGCTCGCCGCCTGCAAGCCCTTCGAATGGAGTATGCCAAGCATGCATCGAATTCAGGTCGGCCTTTGGGGCGATTCTCTTCGCTACCTCGACAGTACGAAGACATGCTGGGGAAAATGCGGTTGGCGCCAGTACCCGGCGATATTCTTGAAGAGCAGGATTGACCACCATCAGAAGCGGCTTTTTCGCGTGCGACGCGATGCTTTCGACGGTTGTTTTGCGGATGCCATCGAAAATGCCCCGCGACCGATGTCTCCCGAAGACCACGAGATCAAAAGACGAACCATTGATCATCTCAATCAACAAAGTGACCGGATCACCCTTTTCGACAACGATCTCTGGCTCACGGCCTTTGCCCAAGTCGTCCGCTTTTGCCTTCAGGAACTCCTTGCTGCGCTTCATGAGATCGTTTGTCAGATTTTCCGGCAAAGAGTCATCCACAACCGAACAAAGAGTCAGATCGGCGTCCATACTATCTGCAAGCTTGAAGGCTCTCCCCAAGGCCCTGTCTGATCGTTCCGAGAGATCCGAAGTGACCAGTATTGAAAAGCGTGCCATCGACTTTTTCCATATAATAAAGAGACGCTACCAACGTAAGGACGTTCGGATTGCGTTCAAGGTATCTGGCTGCCTATGTCCTGCGACAAATGTGACCTCAAAGGTCAATCCTTTTCCGGGCTGCGAGAAAAGCGATGCCAAGAATGGTGCAGGTCATTTCCATATGCCGACACCCTCGGGCGATGCCTTCAAGGGTCGGTTGGGCTGTGCAGGTTCATCGCCGAAAGCCCTCCAGACGCCCCGCCAGCCTCAAGCTGGTTTCGTCTGACCGAGGCGTCGGGCGGCCTGTCTCAGACCCATCACAGGCTTTTTCACGTTCCATAAGTGCCCAACGGTGAAACAGTTGGGCCTGCCGAGTCACCTGAGGGTTCGCTGAATTGGCGGACAACAGGTAATAGTCGCAGCCATCGGTGGTGATCCGGTCGGATAACTGCACCAGAAAACCGGAATCCAGATCGGACCGCACCATTGCGAGGGGACAGAGTGCCACGCCCTGGCCAGATAACGCAGCCGCCCGCAACAGGTTGAAATCCTCAAAGGTTGCCCCCAAATCGGCGGCTCGGTCACCGGCGTCTCGCCCCTGAAGCCAGTTTTTCCAACCCGAATGGTCGCCGTCATGCAGCAGTCCCAGGCGCAGGATTTCAGCATCAGTTTCCGGCTTGCGCCCAAGATTGTTCAGCAATGCGGGGCTGCAAACCGGCACGCTTTGCCCACCAAGAAAAAACTGACTGTCGGCATTCGGGACCGTCGGCTTTCCGCGCGAAAATACAAAGGCCAGATGGACGTCATGGAAATTGATATCCTGGCCGTGCATGGCATAGACGATGCGGGTCTCGATCCCTGGGTGGGCGGCACTGAAACGGCGTAGACGCGGGATCAGCCAGCACATGGCTATCGACGGTATCGCCGCGATAACAAGGGCCTGGCTGCTGTTGCGGGTGCGGTCGCACGCAGCCCCGATCTCCTGAAGTGAGGCCGACAAGCTGTTTGCCAGATCCAGGCCATGTGGCAAAAGCTGGGTCCGATTTCCTTCGCGCTCGAAGAGGAACTTTCCGAGAAACTCCTCAAGATTGCGCACCTGATGGCTGACGGCTGATTGTGTGACGCAAAGCTCATCCGCCGCTGCACGGAATGACCCTAATCGAGCGACCGCTTCGAAGACACGCAGGGCGTTCAAGGGAGGTGTGAGCATATGAGCCACCATGGCATTATAAAAACTCATGCTACGGTGAAATATGGTCCTTTGACAAGATCGATATTTACGGGCTTTTTGATCGCCGAGGAGCCAGTTTCGGCTCGGTATTTTTCTGGAGGCCTTGATGGAACGCGAACGGTTGCAGAATTACGTAGACAATGGCGAAAAAGCAGTCCCGACGTTTTCGGAAGCCGAAATGAACCGTCGCCTGACTGCCATTCGTGAGCATATGGCAAAGGAAGGTATCGATGCTGCGCTGTTCAGCAGCTATCATTGCATCAACTACTACTCTGACTTCCTGTTTTGCTACTTTGGCCGCCGCTATGGGCTTTTGGTCGATCACAACATTTCGACATCGATCAGCGCCGGCATTGATGGCGGCCAGCCTTGGCGCCGGACCTCAGGCGGCAGGAACGTAACCTACACCGACTGGCAGAAGGATAACTATTTTCATGCTGTCCGCACACTGACCGGCGGGGTGAAACGCTTGGGGATCGAGTTCGATCATATCAACATCGACACGTTGAACCTGTTGAAATCAGAATTTCCGAACATGGAGTTTGTTGATATCGCTGCGCCCTCAATGCGTTTGCGGATGATCAAATCGCCTGAGGAAATCGCGCATATCACCAAGATGACCCGTATCGCCGACATTGGTGGCGCTGCTTGTGTCGAAGCAATCGCGGTTGGCGTGCCCGAGCACGAAGTCGCCCTGCACTCCACCGCCACCATGGTGCGCGAGATTGCAAAGGTCTGGCCGCATGGCGAGCTGTTGGATACATGGACTTGGTTCCAGTCGGGCATCAACACCGATGGCGCGCATAACCCGGTGACCAGCCGCAAGATCGAAAAGGGCGATATCCTGTCGCTCAACTGCTTCCCGATGGTCGCTGGCTACTATGTGGCGCTGGAACGTACGCTGTTCTCGGAAGAGGCCAGCGATGAGCATATCCGCCTGTGGAACATCAACTGCGCCGTGCATGACCGTGGCAAGGAATTGCTGGTGCCGGGTGCCAAGTGCAGCGACATCGCCAAAGAACTGAATGAGATGTACGCCGCCGAAAACCTGCTGCAATACCACAGCTTTGGTTACGGCCACTCGTTCGGGGTGCTTTGCCACTACTACGGTCGTGAAGCCGGGCTGGAACTGCGCGAAGACTGCGACACGGTCTTGGAACCGGGCATGGTCGTTTCGATGGAGCCGATGATCACCGTCCCAAATCACCTGCCGGGCGCTGGCGGTTACCGCGAGCATGACATTCTTGTCATCACGGACGACAACAACAAGGGCAACGCCAATATCACCGGTTTTGCCTATGGTCCGGATCATCTGATCGTCAAGAACTGATATCCACAAAAAAGTAGCGCTCCCCTTGCAAAAGAGGGAGCGTTTTTCTTCAATGATCACCGAAAATGCACTGCGGAGCGTCGCTAGGTCATGCGTGTCATGTCCCGTCGATCAGCGACGGATCGAGGCTTCGCGGTGAACCTGATCCCATCGGCGACGGAGCCAGGGCTGCTCAACGCCGAGATCGGACGCTGCTTCGGAGCCATTTCACCTGTTGGTATCGCGGACAAATCCGATACCCACATTTGATACCAACATTGCTGAGATGCATAGGCACTCATGGAGACGTATGATTTTTGGAGGGATTGATTTCAAACAATTTTCTCGCCTACCAAATTGACTGGAACACATTTCAAGGGCGAGGTGGCAGTGGAGCCGGTCTTGGGTTATTCGATCTCGGCGCAAAACTCCCTGCTAACAGGGAAATCAACAGGGAATTCGACGTAAAATGGCGAATTTATATCATAAACCGTTATGATTATCATGTAAATGCAGATTCTTAGCGCCACGTTCCCGACGCATAATAACAGGGAATTATTTGGGTAGGAGCAGGGTAAGATATGCGTAAATCAGGGGTAAAGTAAGCGTCCATTTCTAACACGTTGGCAGGTGCGTTTTGTAGTCCGGCGACGTCAGGTGGGCACCGTCCTCTGCTAAAGTCGATTTTGCTCTGACAGTGCAAAATCCCGCGCTTGATTAATACGGACACACTGACAGCCCCCTTGCAGACTGTCCAATTTGGATTCGACCTGGATATTCACGGCACGGGTTTCGCCATTGGATGGGACTTCGCAATTCCGGTTGTCGGAGATCCATCCACAGGCGACACAGCGTAAAAGAACGTGACCGGCGCGGTGGCGGTGTAGATCAGCCACGTGCCTTCGGGTATCCACAGCGTATCGCCGGGACCGGCGTGAAATGTGCCGCCCTTGGTTTTTAGCTGAAACTCGCCCTCAAGGATGAACAACACTTCATCATAAGTGACGGTCCATTCCATTTCGCAGTTCTCGAACACGCCGATACCGGCACCAAGTCGGGTGCTGAAAGAGGTGTTCACCAGTCCTTGAACCGCGGCACCCGCATCACCTGGCACCAAATCTTGATCGGATCGTCGGAACATCTTTACCTCAGGCATCGTCCAACCTTCCTTTTTGGCAGCTTGTGGTCATTCCACGCCGATCCCGGTGGCGATTTCCTTTTTTCGTTGGTCAACATAGGCATTCAGATCGCTCAGCAAGTCCGGATTTATTTCAGGTTGCTCATATTCATTAAGCATTTTCTTCCAAACGTCATTGGCGCGCTCGCTGGCGGTCAACGAACCACCATCGCGCCAATTTTCATAATTGCTCCAATCCGAAACCAGCGGCGTATAAAACGCGTCTTCATAGCGATCGAGTGTGTCGGTAGCGCCGAAAAAATGGCCTCCGGGTCCGACTTCGGCGAAGGTGGATAGCCCCAGGGTGCTGTCATCGACCACAATGGGTTGCAGCATGCTGGCCATCATCTGCAACATTTCGCCGTCAAGGATGAGCTTTTCAAACGACGCGGTCAGCCCGCCTTCCAGCCAGCCGCCGCCATGGATCATCAGATTGCAGTGGCTCATCACCGTTGACCAGATCGACATCTCACTTTCATAGGCGGCTTGGGCATCTTCGACATTGGCCGCACAGGCGTTAGAAGATCGCCACGGCAGGCCCTGATGGCGTGCCAGTTGACCTGAAGCAAAGGCGGCCTTGGCATATTCGGGCGTGCCAAATGCTGGGGCACCCGTGCGCATGTCGACGTTTGAGGTGAAAGAGCCATAGACGCAAGGCATACCAGGCTGCACGGTCTGCAAAAGCGCAATCGCGGCAAGCGCCTCGGCGTTTTGGCCGACCAGCGCGCCCGCCATGGTCGCCGGGGCCATGGCACCTGCCAGAGTGAAAGGCGTAACAATCACCGCCTGCCCACATTCGGCAAAGGCCCGCATGCCATGTGTCATCGCCGCATCAAGGACCAGCGGCGAATTAGTGTTGATGTTGCCGATCAATGCCGGATTTTTCAGCAGTCCATCCCGGTCCGTCCCGAACGCCATGCAAGTCATGTTGATCGCATCTTCGGCACGAAACCGCCCCAACATCCACGACCCCCACACCTTGTCGGTCAATTCGATGCTGTTGAGGTAACCTTGCAGATGACGCACTTCGGGTGGCAGGTCCATTGCCTCGAACGGCGTGCCATAAAGGTAGTGGATGGTGTTGAGCGACTGAAGCAGGCGCACATAGTCGCGCACATCTTCGGTTGAACCGG
The DNA here is from genome assembly GCA_049663365.1 of Albidovulum sp. Classification (GTDB taxonomy): domain Bacteria; phylum Pseudomonadota; class Alphaproteobacteria; order Rhodobacterales; family Rhodobacteraceae; genus Albidovulum. The sequence goes on from JBATDH010000037.1 coordinate 5,811, forward strand.
TGCGCCGGCCGCGATCAAGATCGCTGCAATAGGGCGGCCCGATCACCGAACCGAAATTGATGATGTTGCCACCAAGGGTAAGATTGCGCTGCGGGTTGCGCGATCTGAGGGTGAATTCAGACGGGGCCTTGGCAACCTGCTGTTCGACGAACGACGGATCAAAGCGCACCCGCCTTTGCCCATCATCAACTGTGCATCCTGCAGCCTTCAACACCTCTCTTGCCCATGGGTCGTGCATTTCCATGCCAACTTCGGCGAGAAGCTTGAGAGAGGTAAGCCGGATGGTCTCTACGTGGTCAAGGCTGAGAACTTCAATTGGCGCCACCGAGTTTCGCAAGGGCGTCCACGGCATTTGCGTGATGGCGCCCTTGATCCGTGGCCCGCGACGCCCGCGACGACCGGTAGGCTCGGGCTTTTCAATCAAAGGTTCGACTGCCGCATTCATTCCATCCGCCCCTTCCAGGCTTCAAGCTTGAGCCGCGCCGATACGCCGATGCCTAGAAACGGCTCATCCGGAATACGGCAGGGTGTGCCGTAAGCACGCGCATAGTCCAGCAATTCAGAGTCCTTGCCAGCGGCCCAATCGGCAATAAGCTTGCCGTGGATCGTGCCTTTTGACACGCCGATGCCGTTTTGGCAGGCGACGACGAAAACCCTGTCCGACAGGCGCTGAAACAAGGGTTCGCTGTTGCGCGACATGCAAAGACCACCCGCGTAGGTATGTTCAAACTTCGGCTCGCCAAGGCCTGGAAAACGACGCCTGAAATCGGTTATGTGACGGCGGCGGTGCTTAGCAATGGCGGCGGGCGTGCTGCTGACCGTGGCGGAATAGGCAAAACCAATCCGGTGCCAGATGCGATTGTCCTGGGTTCGGCGGATGGTGGCCCCGGCAGCGCCAACCGGATGAATACCCCAATCGGATGTCCCGCCGAGCATTGATGTATCGTCAAGCTCTGGCAGAGGTGCGGTCAGGCTGGCAAAGGACATGATCGTGAACAGACTGTGGCGGGCGATGCCGAACGCCTCGGTAAAGCCATTGGTCGCCAGAATGATTCCCGCCCCGCGAAGAGAGCCTTTCTTTGTGCGAACATGAACTTGCGGCGACAGCACCATTTCGGTGACAGGCGAGTTCTCGTAAAGATCGACATTCTCGGGTAGGCTTGCCGCAAGACCGCGCGTCAGGGCGGCAGGGTTCATCAGATAGGTTCCGGGCGAGTGAAGCCCCAGATTATAACAACCCATACCAAGCCGTTCTTTCAGGGCCTCAGCGCGCAAAGGAGTGCTGTCGGCACCAAGCGCTGTCAGAAACTCTTGCGTCTTGTTCAGTATCCCCATGGCACGGTCCCCGACCGCCACCATGTATTTCCCGCGCCGTTTCCATTGGCATTTGATGCCACCTTCGGACACCAGTCGGTCAAGTTCCGCCTGTCCGGCGCGATGCAGGGCCAGAATCCGGCGTCCTCGATCCAGATCGCCATGTGATTCCTGCAAGAACGGTAAATCAATCGCAAAACCCGCGTTCCGGCCTGCTGTGCCACGGCCGACCCGATCCGCCTCGATCAGGGCAATGCGTTTGTCGGGAAAGTGGCCGGCCAGGGTCCGTGCGGCGGAAAGGCCCGCGTAACCGGCCCCGACGACGATCCAGTCCACGACAAGGTCGCCTTCCAGTTCGCGGGCGGCAGACGGCTGGGGCAAGATGTTGTACCATCCGTTGCCATCGTCAAAGTTCGGTAGAAACGTCATTTTTTTCATGGGCGCGTTGTCATCTCGAACAAGACCAAACTTTCATTTTGCAGACCCGCCTAAACCCAACTGTGCAAAACCCTGCCGCCGGTGATTGTGCAACCGTTTTCAAAATAGGTTCCTCCCCAAACCTCGCGCACCTCCAGGTTTGTGTGTTCCTCAAGCGCGCTCGGCAGCAGCTTCAGGTGACCCTTTCCGGCAAAGGCCACGCCCTTGCGAAAATCGGTGGCCTCAATACGCAGGAGTTCGCACACGGCAGGTTTGCCGCTTGGGTCCATGCTGGGGAAATAGCGCAGATTGATCTGTGGCCATCGCATCAGCGCCGGGATGTCGTCATAAGGAATGGCGCGTTCAATATCCAGGCGCCCCTCAAACAGCCGTTCTCCGTGGCTTGATGTAAAGGCCCCCATGCTGGTGCCCGGGCCAAGGGCAGGCATCGCGGGGTTTTGCGATTGGTAGGTTGACTTGTAGGTTTCGCCAAAGCGCTTGTTGAAGCCCATGATCATGCCGCGCACCAGGCTGAAATCCTTGTTCACCCATGTCTGCACACAAAATCGCGCGTCTTCACCCCTGTAACGGCAGCCGATCCAGTGAACGGTTTCCTGATACCAGGTGCGTTCGGGATTGATGATCGCCTGCTCTGGCTCATCCCACAGGCTGTACCATTTGCCAAAATCCACGATCACCAGATCAGGCTCGCTGCTCGGCTCCAAAGGTTCGGGCAGATAGGCCGCAATCGCCGCAGGGTCTGAACGGTAGGCAATGCACATATGCTCGGTGCCAAAATGCCAGGGCAGATTGCCGACCACATTGGAAATGCCTTTGGGGGAGGGGTATGAAAACCCTTTGAGATCGGAAATCTTTGTCATCACGTTCCACCTTGCTTTTGGCAGCGACGATATAAAGGTCGGGCGTCTGACCCATCGTCGAGATTGACATTAGGGATATCTGTTGTTGAAAATATTGAAAAGTTTTAGGCAATCATTTGAAAAAATCTCAAATCAAGGCAACTCGTTTGGAAATACGCCATTTGGCGGTCCTGCAAGCGCTGGCACGTTGGCAGTCCGCAACGGCGGCGGCCGAACACCTTGGCATCACCTCATCGGCAATCTCGCACCGTTTGCGTGAGGCCGAGCGCCGATTGGGCATTCATCTGACTATGCGTGTCGGCAGCGGCCTGCGCCTGACAGAGGCGGGCGAGCGGCTATGTCAATCCGCAAACCGCATCCTGGACGAGCTTGGCCGGTCGGAAATAGACGCCGAAAGAATTGGTCGCGGCGTTGGTTCCGTCATCCGCCTTGGCATCGGGACATATAGCTTTTTCAATTGGCTGCCACAATTCATGCGTGATTTTGAGTGCTCCTACCCAGAGACAAAGCTTGAAGTGGTTGGCGAAGCGACACACGAACCGATTGCGCATCTCAGAGACGAAACGGTCGACATCATCTTGATGCCGGGCCAGGTCAGTGAGCGTGGGGTGGTCGCACTGCCCAGCCTATCGGACGAGTTGGTTTGCATTATGGCCCCCGGCCATCATTTGGCCGAGCGGACATTTGTCGAAGCCATCGACCTTCGCAATGAAACCCACGTCACCTATAGTTCTGAAATCTTGCCGGGATTTGAGTATGACAGTTTCTTTCGCCCAGGCGGGTACTATCCCAGAAAGCTGATGAACATTGCGCTGCCCGAGGCCGTGATGGAACTGGTAGCAACCGGGATTGGCATTTCCATTCTCTCAAGCTGGATTGTCGCTCCACGAATAACACGCAAAGAATTGGTGTCCGTCAAACTAACTCGAACCGGGCTGCCGTTGGCTTGGCATGTCGTCCTGCGTGAAAAAAATTGCAACGGCGGGATGATAAGTGAAGTTGCACAAAGGCTGGCCAATTGGTTGAAGTCGATCTGAATGGGAACCGAACGAATTGAAAACTCACCAAATTGGGCTGATTCAGGCACCTCTGGAGCGCGCTGTCCGGCGAAGCTTTCGAGCTGTTCACCTTCATGATCGACCGCCAGCCAGAGGCCCAAACCCGCGCCACAGAACCGCGCAGTTTCATGCCATGTCTTGCTTTTCTTGATGTCAATACCCGCGAGTTGGATCGACGATGTTCAACAGCGCCTCACCCTGACGGAACCGGGATAGGTTTTCACAAAACCGGCGCAGCGATTTAAGCTCCCAGCCGTCGTAAACAGAGGAGCAATGCGGGGTAAGGATGATATTATCGAGGCTCCAAAGCGGGCTGCCTGGTGGAAGGGGCTCAACCTCGAATACATCCAATGCTGCACCGCCCAAGCGCCCTTCGGATAGGGCGACGCAAAGGGCGGTTTGATCGACGACCCCGCCGCGCGATACATCAATGACAACAGCGCCAGGTTTCATCGCCGCAATCGCCGCAGCGCTGACGATGCCGCGAGTGCTGTCAAGTAATGGTATGCAGATCACGATGAAGTCGGCCGTTACCCAAAGATCAGGCAAGGCTGCAACCCCATAGACCTCGTCTGCGTTTTCCATGTGGGTCGGACGGGCGCGCACTCCGGTGACATGCATTCCCATCGCCTTGCAGCGCTGGGCAATTGCTTTTCCAGTATTTCCCATTCCCACAATCAGCACCCGAGCGCCCTCAATCGGGGTTACCTTTCCCGATATCCATTCGCGCGCGGCCTGGGCTTTTGCAAAGCCGCTGATATTCAGAGAAAAATGCAGCATAGCTCCCATCGCATATTCAGCCATCATTCCGGCCGCGACCCCCGCCGAATTGGTGACAGTAAGCTTTGACGCATCCCATCCGGCAAGGTGATCAGTTCCGGCACCGCCAACGGCGACCCAACGCAGGGTCGGGCTGTTCAGGATTGCGTCGCGCGGAAACCCTGGCGTGCCTGCAAACCGGACCGAATAGAGCACATCCGCAGACGTTTGCCGGATCAAAGTCGGCAACCCTTGATAGCTATCACAGCCATAGAACGTCAGATCAGAGTGGATGGACCGGCAGAAATCAAGTGCTTCATCGACATTGTCACAGTGCAAGATGACGGTTGGATGATGGGTCATGATCCATTCCCCGCGGGCCAAGAGTAGCCGTATCGTGCGTTTTGCCATAGTGCCTTCGGCTCAGAAGTCGGTTCCGGGGCTTCAGGATCGGCCAGAATCACAATGTCCCATTTTCCATACCCAGCAAGCTCATACCCATTTATAGCGCTATCCTATTTACGGATGGCAAGAAGAATCCTTGCCCCTAAATCCATTCGTTGGCCCAAGCCCTTTGATGCCAAATCGGAGGACCGCAGAGCAATTCGCGGTTCGACGCAAGCGGCCGCTGGACAGATAAAATGATACCATCCCAGCAAGAGCAACTTGTCGATGTGTAACGAGCGATAGCATCACTACCTTGCATCGGTCCTTTCCTCTTTTGAACTTTATCGGGTCCTTCGAACGTGCCGGGCGGGATATTTGAAGTCGCAAGGCAAAACCGGACGTCGGTTAATATCCAAGCATAAAAGCTGGCTAGAAAACATCGGCGAGTTCGAAAATCGACCACAAGGCTCAGGCACCAAGCTCCAACACGTCGTTACCTTTCGCCAACGACGGTCAAGAGGGCGGTTTAGCAAAGCCAAGACACAAAGCTCAATTCATCGGATCGAATAACCGCCGTCGACCCTAAGGTCGATACCGGTCACAAAACTGGACCTGTCGCTTGCCAAGAAGACGGCAGCGTCAGCGACCTCTTCTACCCGACCCAGACGACCCACCGGATGCATCACTTCTCCCCATTCGCGCTCGGCGCGTTCCATGTCGCCTTCGTAGAGATCCGCCATTCCTTGCGT
>JBATDH010000038.1:0-22004 GCA_049663365.1 Albidovulum sp.
AAATCAACTTCAACCGCTACTTCTACAAATACATCCCGCCCCGCCCGCTCGAAGAGATCGACGCCGAGTTGAAGGCGCTGGAAGCAGAGATTGCAGGTCTGCTGCAGGAGGTGGTTGAGTGATGCTCGACGCACCCAAAGCAGGTCTGAAAACTCTAAACCATCGAAGCGACTGGAAAACTGCGCGGTTGAAGTTCCTGTTCAAGCGCGAAACGCGACCCGTTCTAGAAACAGATGAGGTAGTTACCGCCTTTCGTGATGGCACCGTAACGCTCAGAAAGAACCGGCGCGAAGATGGGTTCACATTTGCAGAACAGGAGATCGGGTATCAGGGCATCAAACCCGGCGACTTGGTCATTCACGCAATGGACGGGTTCGCTGGCGCGATTGGCGTCTCCGACTCCCGCGGCAAAGGTTCTCCGGTTCTTTCGATTGCTACACCTATAGCAGACGCAGAACCCCGGTTCTGGGCATACTACCTACGAAACCTTGCTGTTACCGGGTTCATCCAGAGTCTTGCCAAAGGCATCCGCGAGAGAAGCACCGACTTTCGCTGGAAAGACGCCTCCAATCTGCTGGTCAACTTCCCCGACCTCGCGACCCAACGCCAGATTGCCGACTTTCTGGACCGTGAGACCGCAAGAATAGACTTGCTGATCGAGAAAAAGCAGCGGTTTATCGAAACATTGTCCGAAAGCAGAACGACGGCAGCACCTACTGTAATTCGGTCGCATGGTGGTCCTTCCATGAAGGACACACCTGATACCTATGACATACAGTTTGACGCTTATGGTTGGTCTGTTGGGCGAGTGAAACACGTAGTTGAAATGATGACTTCTGGGTCACGCGGGTGGAGCGATTTGATCGCCGACGAAGGAGAACTGTTCCTTCAAAGTGGAAACATCGGACGATGCAATGAAGTCAGCCATGCTGGCGCAAAGCGAATTATTCCACAAACAAATGCTGAAGCACGTCGGACACGCTTACAAAATGCGGATACCTTAGTTTGCATTACGGGTGGGCGGACTGGCGCTGTTGGTTTTCTTGAGGCGCTTTCTGAAACGGGATATGTGAATCAGCATGTCTGTCTATTGCGACCGAATATTCGGAAAATCTATCCGAAACTGCTTTCGCAGATTCTTTATTCTGAAATTGGGCAGAGACAATTCTTGTTCCTTCAATATGGCATGAAGCAAGGTTTGGGTTTCTCACAAGTGGGCGATGTCAGAATCCCGATTCCTCCACAGAAACTACAACAGAAGATATCCGCTGACATTGATAGGGTGTTTGACCGGGTTGGCAGAATTCAATCTGCGCAAGAGAAATCCATCGACCGCCTAAAGGAATACCGCTCCGCCCTGATCACCGCCGCTGTCACGGGGCAGATCGACGTGCAGACCTACGCCAAATCCGGCACCCCCGACCGCCGCCTCGACGCCATTCAAGAGGAGATGGAAGCATGAACCGATTTTTCCTCAAGGTGCACGGCAACGAAAAAAATTGTCCGGGTGGGTTTGGACTCTCACGAAACAAGGCAGATTGGGAAGGTCAAGCAATCACACTTCCGAAGGCTGGACCTGTCTATGCCCGAAAGGACCGTCGAAACCCCGCACCGGATATCCAGCCGGGTGATGAACTTTGGATTTGGACACATGAATCCTCCGGTGGGCATGGATTGAGCGCAGAAGCTGTCGTTCACCAGGTGCTGCAACGTGGTGCCTTAACCTCTGTCCTCTTAAAGGGCGTTGAACTCGTTTCCCGCCCTTTCGGATACAAAGCGTTCCCTCGGCACTCAGTAAACGGTCACGTTACTGGCTCGCGGCTCTTGAACTATACGTCCACCATGCGCCCTAGCGCCGTTTATTTAATTGAAGAAGGAGATTACAGCGAGTTCCTATCGGTGGTGGAACAGCGCGGTGGGGTTGACCGTGAGCAGAGGGCGGACAGTGAAGACAACGCCGCGTATTGGGAAATGGAGGTCCTGCAACACAAAGAGGACCTGATAGCAGGACTGCAAAACAGGAAGACCGCGACACAGAAAGCGAGACCTGGACAGGCACAGTTCCGTGATAAGGTGATGCAGCGATACGAGGGGCGGTGTGTAATCACCAAATGTCCAATTTCGGAAGCGTTGGAAGCGGCGCACGTCATGCCGCAGACAAGTGATCGGAAGTGGGATCATCCAGACAACGGGTTACTGTTGCGACGCGACCTCCATGGAATGTTCGATAAGATGCTCTGGAGCATTGATCCGAAGTCGAACAAGATGCGGTTAGCGGAACGGCTAAAGGTAACAGCTTACCGCAAGCTCGACGGAAGGGAGGTTAAGCATCGGGTCGCAATCGCTTTGCTTGAGGTTCATTTTGCGAAGTTCCGAAATGGCGGTTCAAATGACTAACACCCACACCACAGCAGACATTCATCAGGAAAAGGTCTTCGAGGAACATATCGTCGCCTGCCTGACCTCTGAGCAAGGCTACATCGCGCGCGATTGTCCGTCTCACTATGACGTCGCCCATGCGCTCGACACTGAATTGCTATTCCGCTTTTTCAAGACCACGCAGCCAGAGGCGTGGCAGACACTGGAAGATCACTACAGCGGTGCGGCAGAAGCAGAGGTTCTGAAACGTCTCGAACAGGCGTTGAAGCAGAACCCGACCCATGTCGTGCTGCGCGAGGGCATCAAGCTGGTGCCGAACATCAAGTTCGCTCTTTGCTATTTCAAGCCCGCCTCGAACCTGAACCCCGACCTGACGCGCCTTTATGAAGCAAATCTCCTGTCGGTGATGCGGCAGGTGACCTACAGCGCGCGAAACAAGAACGCGATTGATGTTGTTACCTTTGTGAATGGCATCCCAGTTGCCACCCTCGAGGTGAAAAACCTGCTCACTGGGCAAAATTTCAAGCACGCAGAGAGGCAGTATCGCAAGGACCGCTCACCTGCTGGAGAACCGCTACTGACCTTTAAGCGCGGCGCGATTGTCCACTTTGCGGTGGATCAGGACAACGCGTCGATGACCACTCGCCTTCTGAACGGCAAGACGCGCTTCCTACCCTTCAACCGAGGGCGGGATGGGGGTGCAGGCAACCCTGATGTCACGGGCGAGAACCGTGTTGCCTATCTCTACAAGGACCTGCCCGAGAGTAGGGCTGTGTTCTCCCGCGAGGTGCTGCTCGACCTGATCGGGCGGTTCATTCATCTGGAACGGGAGGGCGGCAAGGAAGTGCTGCTTTTCCCACGCTTCCAACAATTCGACGCAGTGCGCAAATTGCTGGCGGATGCCAAGGCGAAAGGAGCCGGTCAGAATTATCTCATCCAGCACAGCGCGGGATCAGGTAAGTCGAACACCATCGCTTGGGCAGCACATCAAATCATCAACCTGCATGATGAGGGAGACAAACCGCTTTTTGACACCGCGATCATCGTGACCGACCGCTTGGTGCTGGACCGCCAGCTGCAGAACACCATCGGTGGGCTGGCGCAGACCGACGGGGTCGTGAAGAAGATCGACGGAACCTCCCGTGATCTAAAGGCAGCGATCCAGACCGGCGCGCGTATCATCATCACGACCATCCAGAAGTTCGGCACAGAGCACTTGGCGACAATCTCAGGTCAGTCTGGCAAGAATTTTGCCGTGATTATCGACGAGGCGCATTCCTCGCAGTCCGGTAAAGCAGCCCAAGCGATGAGTGATGCGCTAACCCGCGATGAGCAGTCCTCCGACGATATCGAAGACATGATCCTTGCTCATCAAAAGGCGCGGGGACCGCAAAAGAACATCTCGTTTCTTGCTTTCACCGCAACGCCTCGAAACGTCACTTTGGAACGCTTTGGTCGCATAGCCTCGGATGGGAAACCGCATCCCTTTCATCTCTACTCGATGCGTCAGGCCATCGAGGAAGGGTTCATTCTGGACGTGCTCCAGAACTACATGACCTACAAGGCGTATTACCAACTCGAAAAGACCATTGAGGATGATCCCGCCTTCAAAGGCAGGAAGGCGCAGAGCCGCGTTGCCCGATATGCGTCGCTGCATCCGAGCGCCATCGATCAAAAGGTCGAAGTGATCGTTGAGCATTTCCGCAGGCATGTGGCCAAAGAGATCAATGGGCAGGCAAAGGCGATGATTGTCACCCAGAGCCGAGAGCACGCTCTGCGCTACTGGCAACGCCTGAATGAATATATCAAAGAGAAGGGCTACACCCATCTCAAGGCGCTGGTAGCTTTTTCTGGTGATCTCAACATCGATGGCAACGTCTGGACAGAGGCAACCGCAAACGGGTTCGCCGAAACGGAACTGCCCAAGAAGTTCGACACCGATGAATATCAAGTTCTCGTCGTCGCCGAAAAATACCAGACCGGGTTCGACCAACCGAAACTGGTCGCGATGTATGTGGACAAGAAACTCGCCGGGTTGCAGGCCGTGCAAACACTTGCGCGACTGAACCGAACTCGGACTGATAAAAAACGCACCTTTATTCTCGATTTCCAGAACACGATGGACGAGATCAAGGAGGCGTTTGCCCCTTTCTTCGAAACCACCGCCCTCGAAGAACGTACCGATCTTAACCAGATATACGATCTCGAAAAGCGCATCACGAATGCGACCTACATTGACAAAGATGAGGTCGACCGGTTCGCGGCTCAGTTCTTCAAAGGTGATCTGACGACACAAGACCGGTTGGCGCTGGAAGGCACTGTGCGTCTCGCGGTGGAGCGGTTTGTTCTGGATGAAGATGAGGCACAGAAGGAGGAGTTCCGGCAGCTCTTAAAAAGCTACCTCCGCTTTTATGCCTTTGTCGCGCAGGTCGTATCGCTCAACGATGCTTGGTTGGAGAAACTCTATGCTTACGCATCATGGTTATCGCGGCTGCTTCCGTCCCGAGACGTACCGGCCGACATCAACATCACCGACGACATGCTGAACCTGTCAGCCTTCCGACTTCAGAAAGACGAGTCCGGCAGTGCGTCGCTGGCACCGGGCGAAACCGCCACGCTGTCTCCAATCACTGAGTTCGGCGCCAATCCGTACACCGAGGAAGAAGAAATTTCGTTGTCTGAGATCCTCGCCTCTTTCAACGAGCGCCATGGGACGAACTTCACGCGGGAAGACTTCCTGCGGTTTGAACGCGTGAACCGCGAAATCATGGACGAAGAGATGACCGAGATGATCCGCAACAACCCCGCTGACGTGGTCTACAACGCCTTCTCCCAAGCGTTCTTCCAAGGCATGGTGAGAATGTTCCGAAACGACAATGAAATGCGTAACGTGGTTATGACCGACAAGGACGCGCGTGAGCAGGCGACGCGTCATTTCTTCAAGCGCGCGCAGCGTCAGGCGAAAGAAGCTTAGATGCGACCGAAGGCATGAGCGGTTTGCGAAAGAGGTACAAATGACGAATTTCCGATTTTGCGCAGGAAGACAGCTTTAATGGGTGTTGGAAATACTACGGCCTATCAGAGTTGCTGACTTTGAAATGGCGACTTTCACCGGGTTTAGGCCTACGGGGGTGGATTGCATGGAAGCTATAAAGAAACAGAAACAGAAAGGAAAATTATTCGTAAACAAACTTTCGGCTGCAGAGAGGCAACTCGCCGCAGCGATCCGGATGTACTTCATGGAAGAGGACCCGCTGGCAATACACACAGTCGCGTCTGCCGCATACAACCTGTTTGCAGACTTACTGAAGTTGCGAGGAAAAGATCCTTCGACTCACCCGATGGTTTACGGTTTGCTCAGAACGGCGAAAGACGTTGTCGATGGAAATCTGACCGAGGAAGATTTACTAGACTGGGGCGACGGTGCCTTAGAACTGCTAAGGCCCATGATCGACCTTATTGAGAGGAATCCAGATTTAGATCTTGACGAAATCTCAGTTTCTGCATCGCCACGATGGGCGAGAGATTTCTGGTCTGAAAAGCGAAAAGCCTACAATTTTCTCAAGCACGCCGACCGTGATGACAGTCAACTTCTCGACGAAGCGGATGTCAATAATGAAGATATTATCTTTCAAGCTATAGGGAGTTCTTTTCATCTAAACGGCCGAATGACATCCGAAAAAGAAGTGTTTATTTCTGCGATGTACGCATTTGGGCATCTGAAAGACCCCCCGCTTGAGCCAATCCTTATTTGGGTGCTGATGGGCGACCCGCGCGAAAAAATTATGGCATTGGCTAGAAAAAATCTGTGCTATTCGCGAGTCGATGATGACTTCGACGTTGACTCTGAGGAGGGCAAAAACAAAGCACATGCTCTGCTAAGTAAAATGCAGGAAAAGGAAACAACGCGTCGAAAAACGAAGCCTAAGTAGACCATTGGCCTTAATATTGGTAAAGGCTGGAGACGGGCACATGGCGTTTTGGGGTGCCGTATCACCCTCAACCTCAAGGAGTGTTCCTGCAATGATTAAGAAAAAAAGGCAGCTTTTGCTTGCCGCTCGCACACGTCAATCCATCATCGACTTGATCGCCGGCGTCAGGGATGCCACTGACATGGGTTGGGACGATGTCTCGCCCAACTGGTTGACGCAGGATCGGATTAAAAATCTCGCAGCCGATCTAAAGAGTAGCCTCTTGCGCTTAGGAGCGATCGAAATCGAGCTTCATGCCCCCTGCGGAGGGCCAAAGCACGCTGATCGAGCGAGTTCTATTAGGACCTCGGCCAACTACTCCAGCAACAACTATTGGTGTTTTTGTCTCAAGGACAAACCAAGGGCGCCCATTGAGCCAGTTAAGGACGGCACAGGAGTCTTTCGCCACGATGGCCGCCTATACAATTCAAAAGCTAGTGGCTCTTCAACGATGGTTAAATCTGGCTGCCCATGCCGACCCGGCGTCCGCCAATCCAGCCACCTCCGCTACAGCTATGTCGCTTGGCCGGTAGATTCTACGAGCCGACTTGGCGAACTCGCAGCTGTTCAGCGCAATATCGGCTACGCGGCAAGCCTTGCGACGGAAAGGGGCCGACGCTCCGCAATACGGGAGCAACTCCTTGATTCCCTCATCGACCTCGAACGCCTAATTGTGCCCGAGACGGCACAAGAACATGTTGACCGCATACTCAAGGGAGCGGCAATCAGACAGCAGTGATCTTTCGAAGACAACCTCGGACGGCACCATAGGATCTTAAACTTGCCATACAAAACCCTGACACTAGTCTTGTCGACGACCGCAAGCCTCTTTTGGCCTATTTGTTCTAGCGCCCAAAATTTCTCCTGCTCATTTGGGCGCCCTGCATGTCTGGACTTTGGCGACACTGTTTGCTCGTCTGGAGGTAAATGTGTCGACAGCAAGCTGCGGTTACTGACTCTCTTGTGTGACACCTAAGAGGCGCCAGAGAAGCGCATCTGAGACAAAACATCATGTCCCGGATCATTTCAGATGGCCGCACCGATGGTGAGGACTCCTAATTTCCTTTAGCCGATATTTCCCTCCAGGCGCTTTTTCAGATCCGCCAACTCCGGTGAAGCTTCGCCAAGGGTCGGTTTTGAAGCCTCAAATTCGTCTCTGATTTCTTGGAGGCGAGACTTTACGACTCTGTTGACCATGTCGAAGAATTGGACGTCGTTGCGCGACTGATTTTTTATGCTGCTCGTTCGTTCGCGTGCTTTTTTACCATGTGATCTGATGGCTTCAGCGGCGAACCAGACAAGCCGAGGAGTCCACTTTCCGCCAATAGCAGTTTTAATAGAAAGCTTATTCAGGATTTTACAAATTTCTGATGCGGTGCCAATCTCATTCTTCTTGGCAGCCTCAACTACGGTTTTAATTTTGGTGACCTGCTCTAGCTTGCCGTATTTCAAGAAATCCAAATGGGGCCTATCTTCACTTGCAATAATAGGTGGAGATTTCTTGTAGATGTCCTGCATTCGAACGACTGGTTCGCTTGATCGCTTTTGCGCTCCGCGCTGCATGGATCGAACTTTTGCTTTGCTCATGCCGCCCTCTTGAGAAAATTTTTACGTCACAAGTTCGCGCTCTAAAAAGGCATTGTTCTGTACCTCGCCCAAATTTAATAACGTCGATACTGAACTTGCAAGAGATCGGTAGCGTCATCGTCACAATCGTCACACCTTCTAGAGGTGTGTGACGTTCGTGACGGTAATATTGACCCGCACTTGTGACGCACGGTGACGGCCTGTGACGTTCGTGACGATTAGTTATCATCCTTCTTCACCCTCCAAACGTGCTCGCCCCACTCGCGCACCTCATCCATGTACATCAGCTTGTCCTTGGCCCGCTTGAATGCCGTGCGCGCCGCACTGTCGCTGACACCGGTGGTAAGCCCATGGGCGTCACATGACGCGCGCCAATGATCCACATGGACCACCTTTCGATTGCCCGGATAGCTGTCGCCCGTCTTGGTTAACCCGTGGACGCGCAGGGCGTCATAGAGCGCCTGCATAGCCACCTCGTTTTTACCGGATAGCGGCTTGCGTTGGCGCTTGGGCGGCTCAGCAGCATCCACCACCGCGCTTGTCACGGGGTCGCCATCCTCATCCTTGCCTAGCGTCACGCTGCGCAGCTTGAAATGCAGCGGCCCAGGGGGTTCTTGGTCGCGTTGCTTGCGGGATATGATTTCCCAATCGGCTGTAACCTGTATCTCGTTATCCACCGCCGCCCGAAGGGCAGAGGAACCGCGCGCCCCGCGTTCCTCATCCTTGCCGGTGTGGTGGATCACCATGACGTGCGCGCCGGTCTCCGCGCGGATGAGGTCGCAATTCCTGACAAACATGGCCGCGTCTCTGGCCGTGTTCTCATCGCCCGCGCCCATAGAGCGCGCAAGCGTGTCCACTACCACTAGAGCCAGGTTTTCGTCGGGCATAATCTCACAGACGGCCTGAGCATCCCCTTGCCCATGCAGGTCCAGCCCGACAGGCAAGAGGGTGAATGGTGCAGCCGCCAAATCGGGGCGGTCATGTTTGATCGCCGCAATTCGGTTGCGGATACCCGCGCCACCCTCAGCCGCGACATATAGCACTGGTCCGCCGTTCACCTTCAGCCCGCGCCACGGTTTGCCCGCCGCGATGTGCATGGCAATGTCCAAGGCGACGAATGTCTTGCCCGCGTTGGACGGACCGTAGAACATCGAAAGGCAATTCCGATCCAACCAGCCCTTGACCATATAGTTACTGGTAAGCACCGGCTCGATTGCCAACAGGCTCACAAGCCGGTTCTCGATCTCGGACGCGCGGGACGGACTCACGTTCAGATTAATAAAGGTCATGCCGCCCAACTCTGCGCAATGTCGGACAGGTTAGCAGCGTTTTGACGGCAGCCGTCGTCATTGATGACATTAGGTTGCGTTCGTTGTGTTTTGAAAAGGACGTCTACGATGGAACCCCTTAATGGCAAGATTTTTTGCCGGTCCTTCGACCAACGGGGAGCCGGGTTCAAACTGGGCGTGCAGCCCTTATTACCTGCGGCGACAAGTTCGACCAGCGCCCATGTTTCACGACCTTTCGGAAAAAGCGTGAAATGGGTGCAATCAGAGCGTTGTATTTGGAAGTGACGAAAGACAGGTGTTGCCATGACTACAAGCCTTTTCTTGATGAAAGGGTGTCACACGGGTATGTCGCGATTGTGTTTCAAAATTTTCCGCACCCGCTTTAGAAGAAATCCGGGGCGGATGTTTCTACTCAGTGGAGACGCGGTGCGCGTCGAGCCAGCGGTCCAGCTCATCTCGATTGTAGAGAACTACCTTTCCCAACTTCACAAATGGCGGCCCCTCACCGAACGGACGGCCCTTCAAGCGCCACTTGTGAAGCGAACTCACACCTAGCCCAGTGTATTTGGCCGCCTGCTTTGTGCGAACATAAGCCGGGACTATTTCTACCTCTTTAGACATCAGAACCTCTCCTTGTGATGAAGTGCTCCGACTATGAACTGTTTGTGATTTCAGTCAGTTTGAATAGCCTTGACCTATTCCAATTGACGCGCCCCGTCGCTCCGATCAGCCGTCAGACAAAATGTCGTCAGCCTCTCGTTTGGCCTCATAAAACCAATTACGTATGCGCGTTTCCGCATTGTCATGGTCCAGCCCAAGCTCCCGAAGCACATCTTTATCGTCAGCGACAGCGCGGATCGCTTCGGTGTCGGTTATCTTCCCGGCTGACGCGTCAATGCGACTCCAAACCGCAGCCCAAGCTTCAAACTTCCGTCGATCCAGACGCTTGCTACCGATCCACTTGGGACCGCTCATTTTCCCTGCCCGAACGAGCCGAGAAAGATCCGAAAGCAATTCAGGGTCGACAAGTCCCTGCAGGAACTGCTTGGCTCGCCGTTCAAGGTCTTGATGCATAAGGATATGCTGACGCTGCCTCTCCCCCTGCAGAGACCGCCGCTCGTTCAAAAGCCTAAGATCCGCTGCGCCCTTCTTGAGATAGTCGGCCAAAGGTACACGATCGCCAGCCCTCGCCATTGCGAGCAGCGCCCGCTTCGGGTGGCTCAACGCCTCGAACCATGCATTTTCGAACTCGTCATCCACAGCAGGCAGGTGTTTGGCAGCCTCACCGGGCTTGCGCTGACGCCCGCCCATCACCCGTGGTTCCGGAACGACAGATTAGGCATTTCGATGACTTGCGCCTCATCGCCGACACAGTAGCGCCCCCATGCATCCATGAGAGACCGCCGCCGTTCGAGGAGGCTGCTGCGGGCATAGGCGCGCTCGGTCTGATCACCCCTCACGTGGGCAAGGCAAGCCTCCGCCACTTCCCGGTCGGCCCGCGCATAGTCAGCGGCCCAGTCGCGGAAGGACGAACGGAAGCCGTGCACCGTCATTCCTTCATGGCCCATGCGGGCAAGCAGCGGCCTGAAGGCGTTTATCGAAAGGGGTGATGCCTGTTTCGTGCCAATCGTATTGGGACTCGGAAAGAGCAAGTCAGCGTCTAGCCCACGAACTCGCTCAAGCACGTCTAGCGTCGCCTCGCCCAAGGGAACTTCATGCGTACCGCCGCGCTTCATACGCTCGCCCGGTACTTTCCACAGCGTGTCGTGGATTTCAGACCAGCGCGCACCGCGCCCCTCGTTGCTGCGCCCCGCTGTCAGGATCAGGAATTCGAGGCAACGCGCAGAGACCGCATCACGTTCGCGCAAATCTGCCATGAAGGCCGGCACCTGCTTCCAAGGCAACGCGGCCATGTGGTCAACCTGACGTTTCACGGTCGGCAAGGCGCGCTTGATGCCTGTGATCGGGTTTTCTCCCTTGAGGTGACCAGATCCCTTCGCCCAGTCAAACACTGTCGCCATCCGTTGCTTCACACGGCGCGCCGTATCATGCTTCTCCGTCCAGATTGGCTGCAAAACAGCGAGGATATCGGCGCTCGTGATTTCCTGCAGCTTTATATATCCAAGCCGAGGCAGAACATGAATTTGAAGCGAAGACAGCCAGAGAGCCGCGTGCTTCTCGCTCTTGAAGGTAGGCTTCAGCCCCTCGTGAACGCGCCTCGCGGCGTCCTCAAAAGTCAGGACATCACGTTCTCTCTCGCCCCTAGGATCCTTACCCTGCTTTGCCATCCTCCGCAGACGTGCCGCTTCTTCACGAGCCTCTGCCAAGGTAACGTAAGACACGCCGCCTAGGCCAAGGTCGGTCTGTTTGCCTCGGATGGTCAGTCGCGAAATCCATGACTTCGTGCCCCCCGGTGCCACCACGAGATAAAGGCAGTTCCCGTCTGAATATCGCCCAGGCTCTTCGATAGAGCGGACCTTGCTGACTGTGAGCTTACCTGACGACATCACTGGCCCTCCTTCTACCATAATTTCTACCATGAATATGTAGGTAGAAAGAGAGCATACAGGAACAAGCAAGAGCAAGAAAAATCTTATTTATAGCTTAATTTCAGAAACATGTGGAAAACACAGAGCACAAGCGAAAACATTAAATGACAGCCCTACGGGCTGCCACTTCCTTCCTTAAGTTATTGTAACGCATGAGGTTTTTCCTCTTGTTTGCTAACCTTTCAGAGGGGGTTAGCAGGTTTCGGGTTGTTGGCGGTGTCTTGCAGCTTCTCGAACGCGCTGTGGGCGAGCAGCACTTGGTCAGCTTTCGCTGTGTAGCGACGCACTTCCGCGTCGGTCTTGTGGCCAGTGATCGCCTTGATTTCATGATGGGTGCATCCCGCCTCGGCCAGACGCCGGGCACATGCCTTACGCAGGCCGTGCGATGCGCAGTTGGACAGCCCCGCCTCGTCGCAGCGATCCCGCATCCAGTTCCCGAAGCCAGCCGCCGAGAAGGGTCGTCCATGTTCCGTCAGCAAGAACGTGGGAGCGTCCTTGGGCAAATTGGCCAAAGCCACTTGTAGCGCCGGGATGATGGGGATCATCAGAGGGGTTCCGGTCTTCTGCTGACGGACCCGGATCATGCCGTTGGCAACATCACCCCACCCCATCCTGACGGCATCTGACCTTCGCTGCCCTGTGCTGAGCATCAACATCAGCGCCAGATAGGCCTTGGTCCCGATTGGATGACGCTCGATGTATGCTGCGATCTCTTCCTCGGTCCAGTCATGATAGCCCTCGCCGTCGGACTTGTAACCCTTCATCCCCGCCATCGGGTTCGAAGGGATCGTGCCGATATCCACGGCGAAATTCAAAAGCAGGCGCAAACGTTTCATCAACGTGTTCGCCGCTTCCGGCGTGTCGCTGAGCTTGGCCAGAATTGCAGAGGCGTGCTTGCGGGAGAACTGCGACACGGGCAAGTGACCGTATTTCGCGCAGAACTTTTCGAGGATGACCCGGTAGTTGCGTTTCGAACTTGGACTGAGTTTCGAGTAGAGGGCCGACCCCAAGTATAGCCGCAGCAAGTCCCGGAAGGTGTCTTCACCCTTCGGCATCTTGGCTTTGGAGCGCTCCAACTTCTCCCCCTCCACGGCCTTTGCATAGGCAAGCAGGAACTCGGGGGTTCCGACCGGCAGCGGCAGGGCTATGCCCTTGCCGCCGTGCGGCTTGTAATAGGCGCGGGTCTTGCCGTGCCGATCCTTGTAGACGTGCAGATGCACGAATGAGATTTCACGTTTGCCCATGTCACACCACCTTGTCCCAAGGATTTTCAGCAAGCGAAGAACTGGCCTTGCCCGTCTGCACCAGTTCGATGGTGAAACTCCCATCAGGTTCGACTTTTAGCGCGGCGGGTTCCTTTCCCTGCCCGGCCACCAGTTGCATTGCCCGCTTCGCGGCGGTGACAGAGAAGCCCTTGGGTTTTGGGGCTTCCCCGATCAGTTTCTTGGCCCAACCAAATGCGTTCTTCTTGCCTGGGGTTTTCGTGGGGCCAGACGACGACCCCGGATCGGCTGCGTTCGTTTCCATCACTCGCCCTCCGAACAAACGGCGCGGCGTAGCATGTGGTTCAGCTCGCTCGTCATGGTTCGACCGTTCGCACGGGCAACGGCTTTGAGCCGGTCGCGCAATTCGCACGAGGTCCGAAAAATGATCTTGGTCTGTGTCGCGTTGTTCATGGGAACTCCTTGCCAAAAGTATGGCGATGCGCCATACATTAACGTATGGCGGCAAGCCATGCCTTAGTCAAGTATTTTGCATGGCACTTCGCCATGCGATAAGGAGCCAATCAGATGGGCCGCAGACCGAGCGAAGCACAGGACAAGTTCATCATCCGCCTTCCGGACGGGATGCGGGATCAACTAAAGGACGCGGCAGAGGCGAATGATCGCACCATGACCGCCGAAGTTGTTTATCGGTTGCGGGAGAGCTTCGACAAAGAGGTCGCGAAGAACGAACCCGAACACGCGTCAAGCCTGTTCGCGGAAACCGTCGAGCGGGAATTTGAGACGCTCCGCGAACAGGTTCGCGCCCTGGTTGATGTGCAACACAACCTTCTCGAAGAAATGCGGAAGCGAGAGCCGAAAGCATAGCCCCTCGCTCCCGCCGCTGAGCGCCCTTTTGGCAGCCTTTGCGACCTGCGCGTGGGTGGGGATGTCAGACGGTTGAGGCAGCCTTATGCGGGTCTTTGGCAGTGCTTCCAGAGGGAAAGGTCAGCTTAGCAAGTCGCTGCCCCGCCCACGTGAACGTGGCCGCTGCCGCACTGACAAACGAGGAACTGCGGACCATCGTCACCCAGACCGAGGCGCTGGCCATCCCGCGCCCTATGAAGACCGGCAAAAAATCCGGCTAAATTCCGGCGGGTAGGCATCTCCTTCACCGCGCCAAGCCATCTCGACACCAGAATTTAGCTTTTCAGCCGCGCACCAGCGACATCACGGCCAACTTGGAAGAGCCGAAAACTGCCGCTAACGCCCTGCAACCGCTTGGCTATCATCGCTGAATTTGCAATCATCGCGGGATGAACCTGATCCGATCCAAGAAACGTGTCGCCGACCATGGCGAGGTCTTCACCCCTGCGTGGATGGTGGAGGCTATGCTGGACCTTGTGAAAGGCGAGACTGAGCGGATCGACGCGCGGTTTCTGGAACCTGCTTGCGGCAGCGGCAACTTCCTTGTGCCTGTCCTGAAACGCAAACTTGCGGCGGTGCAGGTGAAATTCGGGCGATCCGACTTTGACAGGCGGCAGTATGCGCTGCTGGCGTTGATGTGCAGCTACGGGATCGAGCTGCTTGAGGACAACATCACGGAATGCAGGGCCAACCTGCTCGACGTGCTGGCCGACTACCTGTCGCTGACCCTCGCTGACGATCTTTATCGCGCAGCCTCTCACGTTCTGGCGGCGAACCTTGTGCATGGCGATGCGCTGACCATGAAAACGGCGGCGGGCGATCCGATCACCTTTGCGGAATGGGGCTATATCGGCAAAGGCAAGTTCCAGCGCCGCGATTTCCGGCTGGACGTGCTGACCGGGGCATCCGCATTCAACGCCGAGGGGTCGCTGTTCGCGGGTCTGGGCAACCACGAGATTTTCAGACCGACCAAGACCTATCCCCCGATGACCATCCCCGAACTGGCGAAACAATCCGGCCCCGCGCCTGAGGTTGCTGCATGAGCGTGGGGGCCTTTACCCTGCGTGGTCGCAACCCTGATGTGCTATCGTGCATCGCCAATCTGTCCAACGACGAAGTGTTCACCCCGCCCGAGTTCGCCAACCGGATGCTGGACACGTTGGCCGAGGCTTGGGCGGCGGATCATGGCGGGGCAAGCATCTGGGCCAACCCGGATGTGACCTTTCTGGACCCCTGCACCAAATCGGGCGTGTTCCTGCGCGAGATCGCCAAACGGCTGATCGACGGGCTGGAGGGGCACATCCCCGACCGGCAGGCGCGGGTGGATCATATCCTGACGCGGCAGGTGTTCGGGATCGGGATCACGGAACTGACGGCCATGCTGGCGCGGCGGTCGCTCTATTGCTCGAAACACGCGAACAGCAAGCATTCGATCGCGCGGGGGTTCAACTCGGAAGCTGGCAATGTCTGGTTCGAGCGGGTCGAACATGACTGGGAAGAACGAAAATGCAAGATTTGTGGCGCACCGAAAGAGATATTCGACAGGCCCCCTCCAAAAGAGAACCATGCATATGCTTTTATTCACGCAAGAGAGATACATAAATCATTGCAAGAATGGTTTGAGGGCAAGATGAAATTCGACGTTGTAATTGGAAACCCTCCCTATCAGATGACCGGTGGCGCAGGGGGGACCAGCGACGCTTCAATCTATCACCTATTCGTAGAGCAAGCCATTAGTCTTGGGCCACACTATCTGAGCATGGTGATCCCCTCCCGCTGGATGGCGGGCGGGCGGGGTCTAGATGATTTTCGCGAGATGATGCTTTCGCGTGGTCATGTGCGACACATAACAGACTTTCCCAACAGTAGTGATGCCTTTGCTGGCGTGCAAATCAAGGGAGGAATATGCTTCTTCCTTTGGGACAATGATCGGAAAGGGCCATGCAAAATCACTCGGATGATTGGGTCAGAGGAATTTCACCAAGAACCCAGATCACTTGATGAGTTTGATGTCCTAATTCGGGATGCGAATGCACTATCAATCTTGAGAAAAGTACAGGAGCACCCCGAAGATACTGTGCTAGACTTGATTTCAGGCGATACGCCTTTTGGTTTGGCAACGAATTTTAGCGAATGGAGCACAAAGTCGAAGAAAGACAGCATAATTCTTCACTTGATCGCCAACGGCAAGCGGACGGTCGGTCACATGGACCCGTCGATTATTCGAAAGAACACGCACCTCCTGCCTGAATGGAAGCTGATAGTTCCAAAGGCATATGGCGCGGGCGAGACCTATCCGCACCAAATCCTCGGAAAGAGCTTTGTGTCTGGACCACAGACGGCCTGCACTCAGTCTTATCTTGTAATTGGCCCATTCCAGTCAGAAAACGCGGCGGTGAGTTTTCACACGTATTATTCAACCCGCTTCTTTAGATTTCTTGTCTCGCTTCGAAAGATCACGCAAGACGCCCTTAGATCTACGTACTCTTGGGTTCCCAAACAGACTTGGGATCGCCAGTGGACCGATCAGATGCTCTATGAGAAGTACGGCCTTAGCGCTGACGAGATTGCCTTTATTGAAGCAATCGTGCGCCCGATGGACATGGACCTGCTTGACAATCTGGCCGACGACTGATGCCCAAGACCATCGACGACATCCTTGAAACCAAGCCCAAGGCCCGCCCGCGCATCTATGCCTATACGATTGACGATACGGCCCATGCGGGCCTGCTCAAGGTTGGCCAGACCACCCGCGACGTAAAGGCACGGGTGAACGAACAACTTGGCACGGCGGCCATCGCCAACTTCAAGATCGTGCTGGATGACCCCGCCGAACGCGATGACGGCAGCACCATCACCGATCACGAGGTGCGGGCGAGGCTAAGGGCCAAGGGCTTTGACAACCCGGAAAAGGAATGGATGCGCTGCACGCTTGCCGATGTGCAGACCGTCCTGACCGAATTGCGCACGGGCCAAAAGCTGACCGGCACCCACCACCAGACGTTTCCCATGCGCCGCGAACAGGCAGAGGCCGTCGATCAGACCCACGCCTATTTCCAGTCCCGCTGGGCCGAGGACGAAAAGGCCGTGCCGCGTTTCCTGTGGAACGCCAAGATGCGCTACGGCAAGACCTTCACCACCTATCAACTGGCGCGTCGGATGGGCGCGAAGCGTATTCTGGTGCTGACCTTCAAGCCCGCCGTCGAAGATGCCTGGCGCACCGATCTGGAAAGCCACGCGGATTTCGACGGCTGGCAATATTTGTCGCGCAGTTCCGGGGTGGACCGCAGCCAGATCGACGAAGGCAGGCCCGTGGTCTTTTTTGGATCGTTTCAGGACATGCTGGGCAAGGACAAGCTGGGCAACGTCAAGGCCCGGAACGAATGGGTTCACGCGTTCAACTGGGATTTGGTCGTGTTCGACGAGTACCATTTCGGCGCGTGGCGCGAGAGCGCGAAAGAGCTTTTCGAGGGCGAGGAAGAAAGCATCGAGCGCGAGGAAAGCCTTCTGGACGATCCCAAACGGTTGACCGACCGGGTTGCCGATCTGCAAGAGCCGCTGGACCCCGAGACCGAGTTTCTGCCCATCACGACGCGTGCTTATCTCTATCTGTCGGGCACCCCGTTCAAGGCGCTCAACACGGGCGAGTTCATCGAAGAGCAGATTTTCAACTGGACCTATACCGACGAGCAACGCGCCAAGGCCGAGTTCGCCGAGAAGAACCCCGGCCAGTGGAACCCTTACGGATCGCTGCCCCAGATGCGGCTTCTGACCTACCAGATGCCGGATGAACTGCTGGCCATCGCCAGCGCGGGGGAATTCGACGAGTTCGATCTGAACGAGTTTTTCGCCGCGACCGGGACCGGAGACGACGCCGAGTTCAAGTACAAGGCCGAGGTGCAGACGTGGCTGGACATCATCCGTGGCCAACACGCGGCCCAGACGATGGACAGCCTGAAAACCGGATCGCGCCCGCCTTTCCCCTACTCGGACGTGCGCCTGCTGCCGTATCTCCAGCACTCATTCTGGTTCTTGCCCAGCGTCGCGGCCTGTCACGCCATGGCAAAGCTGCTGGCCGAGCGGCAAAACGTGTTCTGGAAGGACTACAAGGTTGTCGTGGCGGCTGGGGCGTCTGCCGGGATGGGCCTTGAGGCGCTGCGCCCGGTTCGTGCGGCAATCGGCAGCGGCTATGACAGCAAGTCCATCACCCTGTCCTGCGGAAAGCTGACAACTGGCGTGACGGTCAAGCAGTGGTCGTCGATCCTGATGCTGCGGAACCTGAAATCGCCCGAGACCTATTTTCAGGCGGCGTTCCGGGTGCAATCGCCGTGGTCGATCAAGAACCCGAATGGCGACGACCCGAACGCAGAGGAAGTGCTCAAGCCCGTGTGCTTCGTCTTCGACTTCGCGCCGACCCGCGCCCTGCGCCAGTTGTCGGAATACGGGATCGGCCTTTCACCCAATAGCTCCAACCCGGAACATGCTGTCCGTGACCTCGTGTCGTTTCTGCCGGTGCTGGCCTATGACGGCGCGATCATGACGCCGCTCGATGCCGGGCAGGTTCTGGATTACGCCATGTCGGGCACGGCAGCGACGTTGCTTGCCCGCAAATGGGAAAGCGCTCTGCTGGTGAACGTGGATAACGACACGCTGCGCCGGATCATGAACAACCCCGAGGCTATGGCGGCTGTCGAGCGGATTGAGGGTTGGCGGGCGCTTGGCGACAACGTGATCGAGACGATCATCAACAAAAGCGAGAAGGTCAAAGAGCTTAAGGGCAAGGCGAAGTCTGGTGATCTGTCGGCCAAGGAGCAGAAAGAGCTTTCCGCCGAAGAGAAGGAATTCAAGTCCAAGCGCAAACTGGTGCAGGAAAAGCTCGTCAAATTTGCGACCCGCATCCCCGCGTTCATGTATCTGACCGACTTCCGGGAAAACACACTGCAAGACGTGATCACCAAGCTGGAGCCTGATCTGTTCCTGAGCGTGACCGGCCTAACCGTGGCCGATTTTCACCTTCTGGTACGGTTGAAGGTCTTCAACACCGAGCATATGAACCAAGCCGTCTTCGCATTCCGCCGCTACGAAGATGCTTCTCTGTCCTACAGCGGGATCGACAGCCACCCCGGCCTAACGCGCTATGGCCTCTATGATACGGTCGTGGAAGTCACCTAAGGCATCTGCCGGGGTGATCACAACAGCACCCCCGCCGCGTTGCCGGTGAACAGTTCGCCCTCGCGGACGTAGCGGGCCAGCATGGCATCGGAGGCGTGGCCAGTCTGGGCGCGGATTTTCAGGGTGGAGACCCCAGCCTGTGCCGCAGAAGTGGCAAAGCCCGCCCGCAGGCTGTGGCCGGAGTAGCCCTCGGGGTCGATCCCCGCGGCTGCAAGACGTTCGCGCAGCAGGACCGACACCGCGTCCCCGGCGAGGGGGTTCTTGGCCAGATGGCCGTGCCGGGTAATCGGGCGGAACAGGGGGCCTGTGTCGATGGCAGATGCTGAGAGCCACGCCTCGACCGCTGCGACCGGGCAATGGCGGGTGCGACCGTGGGGGATGCCGATGCGGCGGCCTGCCCCCTCCTGATCGGTCTTGCTGCGCCGGATGGTCACGATCAGACCTTGGCGGGCGGTTTCGATGTCGGCCCGTTCCAGCGCCACCAGTTCGGAGCGGCGAAAACCTCCGGCGAAGCCCAGCAGCAACAACGCCCGGTCACGTTGATCGCGCAGGGTTTCCCTCAGGCTGTCCAGAACCAACAGCAGGTCATCGCGCATCAGGGGCTTGGCCTGCCGCTGTGCGGTGCCGTGCTTGCGGCGCAGGCCGCGCAGCGTTGCTTTGACGATTTCGGAGCGGCATGGGTTCGGCAGGCCCGCCACCTCATGCGCTTTGGAGATCGAGGCCAGACGCCGCTGGATGGTCGCCACGGCATGTTGCCCCGCGTGGTCCCCGATGTAGGCGCAGACCATGGCCGGGGTGGCGGGTAGTGATCCGCCCCAAGTCTGGAAGTGAGCGAGATCACCCCGCAAGGCCCGCTCAGTCGCCGGAGACAGGCTGTGACGCAGAAGGTCAGCGACCTCCTCTGTCAACGCCTCACGTTCGTCAGTTGCAGTTGCGTCGCAATTGCAATTGATTGCAAATCGGCCCTCTTGCGGCTCTCCCACATCGCTTCGGTTGGTCCGTGTTAATTGGGAATTAACACGGATTAGAAACGCCCTACCCATGATTGGCCTCCTTCATCACGGCGGCACGGATGCAGTTGAGAAGCGGCAAATCCTCCCGCATCAGGTCCAGCGCCTGTGCGGCATGGCGGGGCTCCACCCCCAGCGTTTCGAAAGTCTGTTGCGCGTGCAGCCGATCTGACAGGTCGCCGCCAACCCGGTTGGTGAGGAGGCTTCCCTCAACCCTAAACAGCAACCGCCCCACAAACCGGAGCCGCTCAGGCTTCGGGACCAAGGCGGCAGCCATCGCGGCAACCCCCGAGTTCGTGGCCAGTAACCGGGTCAGAGCCGCCTTGCCTTCACGGGTGAACTGATCGAGCGCCCAGGCGGGAAGATCACCGATCAGCGCCTCGGGCGGCATCGGGTCATCGGTCGGGTCAGCCCGCAGGCCATTCTCCAGCGCCAGCAACGCGACCAGCACGGGCAACGCCTCGCCCGTCTTCTTCACGCCCTCGCGGCAGATCGCCAAGGTGGTCGGGGCCACCCCCAACTCGTCCAGCAGATCGACCGCCAGAGCCTGCTCACCACGATGTGCGGGCAGCGGATGGCCCGGCTTGTCCGTGCCGAGAATGTAAGTCAGGGCAAGCGCACGATGATGCAGGTCGGTGGTGGTCAGCGCGAGCAAGCGCAGGCGGGCATTGGTCATACAGGCGAAGTCGCGGCGTTGCTGTGCGAGATGCGGGAGCGTTTCTATCGCCATCAACATTTCGTCGGCAGCACGGCTTTTCCGGGCGGCGCAGAGTTCGGTGACGATCAGCGAGGCCACAGGCCAGTCACCGCCAACCGCCAGACGAAAGCGTTTGCCCCGTAGGCCCGCGACCGTCAGGCCGAGCGTGGGGAGGCTCGCCAGCCCGACATCCTCGAAGGCGATCACGGAAAGCCGCCGCCACAGCCGATCCGGGGCATCGCGCAACAGGGTCGCGGCAGCGCGGAGCGCAAGGTCATTACGACCCCGTCGAACCGCCTTCTGGAGCAGCGACATCGCCACCCAAGGCGAGAGTGTCGTCGGCTGTCCCTCGGGGACATGATCGCGCGCCGCGAGACGGCGGACAAGATCGGTGGAAAAACGGGCAAGATGGTCTGGTTCGGTCATTCGGTCTCTCCTTCAAAATTGGAAGGGGGATCAAAGACTTGGAGCCCATGAATAGCTTAGTGGATGGAACGTCTGGGGGAAGAAAATAGCGCCCAAAGTGCAAGAATTGCGGGTCTCAACCCCGGTCTGTGTAGGGGGTTCGACAGAGACACGCGAAATGTCCCTGCCGAAAATGTCCCCCTACGTTTCCACGGGGTTGGCCAGCTAAAGCCCTTAGGATCAGGGGCTTATAGCTGGTCTGCCAGTTCCAGTTTTTGTCCCTGTGCGGGGTCGATACGCAGAACCCATTCCTGCTGATCTGGCCGGAGCGCGGTGAAGTTGATGTGAGGGCCGTATTCTTTCCAGTACCGAGGCAACTGGCCTTTCAGAAACCTTTGCTCGCATTCCGCAAGCCAAGCCGATCCCCGAAATTCTGGTGACCTGTCTTGCAGTATTTCCTGAAATTCGCGCGGCGTGACGATAAATGGCTCTACGCCATAAGCTTGCCGATCGTGCTCGATGATCTCCCTGTTTCTCTCAAACAGGATTTGCTTTGTCGTCTTTTGTTTTGCCGGGATCGAAACTGTGCTGCTGACCGGCACTACGCTTGGCACGGGAACGAGATTGTTCCTGTGGCCCGCGATGATCTCCGCGTCCGTCCACCCCTGCTTGCGGCGTTTCCTGATTGCCGTGGGTGTGACACCTTGTTTCGCGGCAAGCCGGGAAGCGGTGAAGCTGCGCCCGGTGGTGAGGCAGGTGAAGATCAGACTGTCACCCTTGTTGCTGTTCTGCGTTACCTTGTCGGCCCATCGCACC
>JBATDH010000039.1:0-1785 GCA_049663365.1 Albidovulum sp.
GGTCATTGTCCCTCCGGTATAAAGGTGATGGTGGCGCGCGTCGGCGATTCCCATGCCACCGCGACCAGGCCGGCGACGGCCAGGGCATCGAGGGCGGTGCGCCATTCGGTTTCGTCCACTTGGAACATTTCCTGAGCGACCCAGGTGCTGACACGGTAGGCCGGCGGGTCGTCCCTGGCGATAGTGAGGAGCATGGCGCCGATGTAGGCGTGCTCGTCGCTGAGGGTGTCGTTGGTCAGGATGCGGTGTTTGAGTGCGGCTTTGTCGTTGGTCATGCGGGCATTGCCTGCGCTTTCAGGTCGGCAGATACGAGCATAATGACCATGCCGGGTAGGGCGGTCTGCTGGCGCGCCGGGTCCGGCCAGAGTTGGGCGGTGAAGGGGTCGGCCAGCCAGCCATTGTCTTCGAGGGCGCAGATGGTTTCGGCGGCCAGGGCGAGGGGGCGGCCGTCTTCTTGTGCCAGTGCGACGATCTCTTGAATGCGTGGGTCGGTCTGTGGTATGATGTCCATGTCAGTTCCTTTCGGGGTGTTGCTTCACCCCAGGGTGGGCGGCGCAGTGATGATGGTCACTGCGCCGCTTTTTGTTGAGTGCCGGGGCCTGTCCGGCGGTTGGCGGTGCACAGTAGCGTAGGGCTGCTGTGCTCTGGTCTGCGCCCAAGCTCCTGTTCTCATACCAATCCCCTCGACCAAAAGTGGATTGTTCCGTCCGCTTGGACGCAGACCAGACTGAAAGCGAAAAATTTGTGATAAACTGGAGGTGATGACCAAGCTGCCAGGCTGACGGTTCAACACCTCCAGAAGGGGTCGTGTGGTAGGGTTTGGATTTTCCAAGCCTCAACCCGAAAGGAGACCCCATGAACGCATTGGATTTACTCACGCTGTTCTGTCAATCGCTCATTGCTCAGAACCGATCACCGCGGACAGCCGATTGGTATCGTGATGGAGTCGGGAGATTTCTGGCCTGGCTCCAGCGACGCGGGCTGCAAAATGGAAACTGGCTGCGGCCGGAGATCATCGAGCAGTATCTGGCGGAAGATCGGACACCAAAGCCGCTAGGAGATGGCAATGCTCCGGCAACGGTCGCCGGGCACTATCGGGCGCTGGTCGGCTGGTTTAAGTGGCTGGTCGAGCGTGGCTATCTGTCAGCGTCGCCGATGACCAAGGTCAGGGCGCCGAGCGTGCCGCGTGCGGAACCGCGGCGCACCCAACTAGACGAGTATGTCACCCTGATCGATTCGATCCCGGCGGGGGATTGGATCGACTTACGCGACCGGCTGATCATCCAGACGCTGTTTTTGTGCGGGCTACGGCTGGGCGAGTGCGCCCGGTTGACGGCGGAAGATTACCGCACTGCCGATCATTTGTTACGGGCCGATGGAAAGACGGGGCTACGCTTGGTGCCGCTATTGCCAGCGGTGGAGCGGGCGTTTGTGGCCTACCTGTTTCTGCGACCGGAGTCTACCGAGGCGTCGATCTTTCTGAGCAGCACGGGCGGGCGGCAATCACGGGATCAGGCGATGCAGCCAAAGGCGATCTATCTGATGCTGCGCCGGCGCTGTCGGGCGGCGGGTCTGCGTCCGCTGAATCCGCATTCGTTCCGGCATGGGCTGGCGATGTACCTGTTGAATGAGGGTGGCGATATGTCGCTGGTGCAGAAGGTGCTGGGACATGCCCAGATTTCGACCACATCACGGCATTACGCCAACTGGCTGACCGATGGTTTGCAGCGTGAGTTTGCGGAGAAGATGCGAGGGGTTGGGCGATAACCAGATGAGTGATCTGGG
>JBATDH010000040.1:0-8603 GCA_049663365.1 Albidovulum sp.
TGCCGACTACCCGGACAAATCCTATGGCGGCGACCGGGTTTACCGCGACATGCTGGATCAGGCGCTGCTGGCCGACCGGATGGGGTTTGATGCGGTCTCATTGACCGAACATCACCTGATCAACATCCTGATGATGCCCGCCCCCCTGACCTTTGCCGTCAAGATCGCCGCCCATACCAAACGGATCAAGATCATGACCTCGGTCGTGGTGCTGCCGATCCATGACATGCGGACCTATGCGGGCGAAGTGGTCGTGGCCGACATCTTTTGTGAAGGCCGCCTGATGCTGGGCGTCGGGCGCGGCGCCTATGCCTATGAGATCGAGCGGATGGGCGTCCCGATGGGCGAAACCCAGGCACGGTTCAATGAATCGCTGGCGGTGTTGCAGGCCCTTCTGAGCGAGGAAGAAGTCTCCTGGGACGGCGAATTCTATAAATTCGCCCCTCTGACGATCATGCCGCGCCCGATCTGCCCCGGCGGGCCGCCGATGATGATGGCGGTACTGAACCCCGAAGGCATTTATCATTGCACCAAACGCGGCTTTCACATCCAGACAACACCCCTGTCGGGCAACCACCAGTTGCTGGTCGATCAGGTCAGCGCCTTTAATCGCGGCAAGGCGGAACTGGGCGGCAAGGGCGATGATCTGACCCTGACCCTGTCGCGCGTGTCCTTCGTCACGAAATCCGACGCCGACCGTCAGGCCAAGATCGCCCTGGCCCATCACTATTACAGCCGCTTTGACAACGTGTTCACCGGCCCCGGCATTGTCGACAACGGCATGATCCGGCCCCTGCCCCGCAAACAGACGCCCGAGGAACTGGCCCAAGGCCTGCTGATCGGCACCCCTACCGAGATCATCGACAAGCTTGGCCCCTATGCCGATCTGGGCATTGACCGGGTGATCCTCAACCCCAATTTCGAAACCGATGCACAGGAAGTACTGGACAGCCTGCGATGCTTCGCCGAAGAGGTGATGCCGCATTTCACTGGCCGCCCCGCCCGTCGCAACGCCGCCGAATAACCCCTATCAAGGAACCCAAAATGCCGATCATCCGTGTCGAGATGTTCCCCGGTCGCACAGCCGACCAGAAACGCGCCATGGTCTGGGAATTGACCGACAGCTTCATCCGTACCGCCGGTGGCAACCCGCAGGGCGTCCATGTGGTCATCACCGAGGTCGCCCCCGGTGACTGGGGGTCGGGCGGGGTGCTGGCGTCCGACAAGGCCAAGACATGAGCGCGATCAACTGCGAATACAGCGTCGAGGGGTCCGGACCGCCGCTGTTTCTGATCCACGGGATCGGGGCCGCGCGCAATACATGGGCCAAGGCGGTGCCGGTGCTGTGCGATCATTTCACCGTCATCACCTATGATCTGCGCGGTCACGGTGCGTCGCCCCTGCCGGAAGGCGACTTTGGGCTGGATGAATTGGTCGATGACCTGGAACGGGTCCGCGAACACACGGGATTTGACGCTGCCCATTTCGCAGGCCATTCGCTTGGCGGCATGATCGGCCCCGCTTATGCGCTGAAATACCCCGACCGGGTGCTGTCACTGGGGCTTTTGTCCACCGCCGCCTTCCGCACCGAAGATGACAGCGCCAAGGTCTGGGGGGTGGTCAAGGCGATGGAGGAAAAGGGCATCCCGCAGGTACTGGAAACCCTGACCGCGCGCTGGTTCACCGATGATTTCATCGCCGCCAATCCCGATGTCGTCGCCCGGCGGCTGAAACAAGTGGTCGACACCGATGCGTTGGTTTTCCTCAACGTCTTTCGCATCTATGCGGGCACTGAAATGGCCCCCTGGCTGCACGAGGTGACCGCCCCCTCGCTGATCCTGACCGGCGAGAATGATGGCGGCTGCAACCCGCGCCTGAACCGGTTGATCGACGCGGCCCTGCCCAATTCGGAACTGGTGATCCTGCCCGGCTACAAGCATTCGCTGCTTTTGGAGGCAGGCGACATCGTGGCCGAAAACATCGTCCGGTTTGTCAAGAACCTGAACCTGTCCTAGCCGCCCAAAGCCTCACGAATGGCACGCAGCGCCCGCAAGGCATCTGCCGAGAAATGCGGGTTGAGATAATCAGGCCAGGTCGACAGTTTCACCGCCATGAAATCATGCTTGCGGTTCACATAGATCAACTGGCCGAACACCCCGCGCGCCATGAAATCGCCCTCGGCCACGTCATGCAACCACCATTGCAGACGGTAGGCACCATTGGCCGACAGCCAGGTGTAAGGGGCGTGGAATTTTGACGAATCGCCCTGCCCGATCGCCTCGACCCAGGCGGCAGGCACGACCTGAACATCGCCGACGCGACCGCCGTTCAGCATCATCGCGCCAAAGCGGGCGTAGTCGCGCAAAGTCGCGTTGAACCCGCCATCGGCCAGCGCCGATCCGGCCTGATCGACGGTGAAATAGGCGTCGCGTTCCGCGCCGATGCGCGACCAGATGCGGTCAGACACCAGATCGGCCAGACCCTGCCCTGTCACCCGTTCCAGCACCCAGGCGATCAGATCGGTCTCAATGGATCGGTATTCGAATTTTTCGCCGTGAGGGCGGATTTTCGGCAGGCCCGTGATGATGTCGCGCAAGGACGGGCGCTTGGTAGCATCCGGGCTGGGCCGCCAGCCTGCCGCCACATCGACCTTGGCAATATCGGAATCCGCAGAAGTATAGGTTTCGTCGAAACGTACCCCCGACTGCATGTCGAGCACCTGTTCCAGTGTCGCATCGGCATAGCCGCAATTGGCCAGTTCCGGCACGATACCGGCCAGCGGGGCATAAAGATCAAGCAACCCTTCGCCGTGGATGATCCCGGTCAGCGCGCCAACGACGGATTTCGACACCGACTGCGCCAGATGCAACGAGGCAGG
This sequence comes from Albidovulum sp., assembly GCA_049663365.1. Lineage (GTDB taxonomy): Bacteria > Pseudomonadota > Alphaproteobacteria > Rhodobacterales > Rhodobacteraceae > Albidovulum. The sequence goes on from JBATDH010000040.1 coordinate 2,879, forward strand.
CGTCATGTCGTTGAAATAGAGTTCTATAACGATCCTGCCGCGCGACAGGACCAGAAAGCCATCCGTGTAGGTTTCCGTCAGGCATTGTCCGACGGTTTTCTTGTCGCCACCGACAGAGTCGAAGGTGAGCGCGGAAAAATCCTGCAAATCGACGGCAAAGGGAATGACCGGCCCGGCCCCGCGCGCCACATCGACCGTCGGCACCATGGATCGCACGTTCTGAAACGACCAGCGGTTATAAGGCCCGGTATCCCAGTTGAGCAAATTGGCGCGTTTGTCCGGGGGCGGCGGAAAGCCCTGCATGATCCCCATTTCACGCGCGGTAAGAGGCACCTTGACCGGTTCATCAGCAGGCATATCGGGGCTTTCACTACAGCGTGATGAGCTTTGAAGGAAACATTCTAATCGGCATCCGCCCGATCTTGGGGTGAATGCCGATATAATCCAAGCTCACTCCGCTCAAAGGATGGGCGCAAAATACCGGGACCGGAAAAACCGGCCCCGGTATCGTCGACTTTACTTCTGAAGCTCGGTCCAGATCGCCGTGTAATATTCCTGCGCCTTGGGCGAGCAGGTCGGCAGGAAGTGGCCCGCAGCAGCGAATTCCGCAGGCACGTTGATTTCCGGTGCTGTCTTCATGTCTTCGGGCATGAACTCTTCAGACCCGGTGATCCCGTTGGCATAACGCGCAAAAGACGAAATCAACGCGGCATTTTCCGGCTTCATGATGAAGTCGAGGAACTTGTAGGCTTCTTCGACATTTGTCGCATCGGACAGAAGCATCACCTGATCCATCCAGAGAGGGTAGCCTTCCTTCGGATAGCCATAAACCACATCCGGGTTTTGCAACCTTGCGCGGAAGATGGCACCGTTCCAATAAACCGACGCCATCACATCATTGGCGGCCATCTTCTCGGTCATGCCATAGTCCATCGACAGCCATTTCGGTTTGGCTTCCATCAGCTTGTCACGCACCTTTTTCAACACTTCAGTGTCTTCGGTGCAGGGCTCGCCGCCCTCATACATGATGGCCAGCGACAACACGTCGTTCATTTCGGGCGTGACATTGACCTTGCCAACCAGCTCTTCCGGTGGGTCGAGGAAAATCGCCGATGTGTTGATATCACCGGAATAGGCGGTTTTGTTGACGGCCACACCGGTCGAACCCCACTGCCACGGCACCGAATATTTCCGGCCAGGGTCATAGGTCGATTCCATCCACTGCTGGGCGATATTGCCGTGGTTGGGCAGTTTCGACAGATCAAGCTCCTGCACCAGCCCTTTTTCGACGTAGATCTGGACATAGTTGGCAGACGGCACGACAAGATCGAACCCGCCACCACCAGCCTCGATCTTGGCCAGGGCCGTGTCATTGGCGTCATAATCCGTGATCGTCACCTTGATCCCGGTTTCGGCCTCGAACTTCGTCAGCAATTCGGGGTTGGTATAGTCGCCCCAGTTGAATAGCTGCAATTCGCCCTCGGCACTGGCCAGCGAGGTGCTCGCCAGCAAGATTGCTGTGGCGGAAATCAGTTTCTTCATCTTACTCTCCTTGTTGGTTGTCGTTTCTTGGTTTCAGTCTTTTTTACGCGTCAACAGAAAGAACGCGGTCAGCAGAATGACGGTGAGCCCCAGCAGCACCGTAGATATGGCATTCACCTCGGTCGTGACCGAACGGCGAATCTGCCCGAGCATGTAGGTGGGCAGTGTATCCTGTCCGGCGGATTTTACAAAAAGCGTGATGACCACATCGTCAAGCGAGGTCACGAAGGCCAGCATCATCCCGGCAATCACGCCGGGCATGAGCAGCGGCAATGTCACCCGCCGGAAGGTCTGCCACGGCGTTGCATAAAGATCGGCAGCGGCGGTTTCGAGCGTGTAATCCATCCCCTCAAGCCGCGCCCGGATCGGCAGATAGGCGAAGGGAATGCAAAAGGCCGAATGGGCGGCGATAAGATAGCCCAGCCCCTGATACCCCGTCGCCACCTTGATCGTGGCAAAAAAGATCAAGAGCGCCACGGCGGTCACAATCTCGGGCACCATCAGCGGCTGGTTGATCATCACATAAATCAGCGTCTGGCCCTTGAATTTCTTGCGCCGTGTCGTGCCCAGCGCCGCCATCGTGGCCACCGTGGTCGCGATGAGCGACGCCGACGACGCAATGACCAGCGACCGCAGGGTCGCTTCCTTGACGTGCTCATTGGCCCAGGCCGTGCCGTACCATTTTAGCGAAAAGCCCTCAAAAATCGCGACCGACTTGCCCGAGTTGAAGGAAAACACCACAAGCATGGCGATGGGCAGGTAAAGCGCCACAAAGACCATCACCGCGACGGTCGAAAACCCCGGCAATCGGGAAACGGAAAAGCCGCGATCAGCCATGGCCGCTATCCTTGTTGGCAAAGCGCACATAGACCAGCAGCGCCACCATGACGATGACCAGCAGCGTCACCGACAATGCCGCCCCCAACGGCCAGTTCCGCCCCTGCCCGAACTGCAATTCGATGAAATTGCCGATCATCATGTTGCGCCCGCCGCCGAGGATGCGGGGGGTCACATAGGCCCCCAGCGAGGGGATGAAAACCAGGATCGACCCGGCGATGATGCCCGGTTTGACGATCGGCACGATGATCCGGCGCAAGACCTGCATCCGGCTTGCATAAAGATCGTATCCGGCCTCCAAGAGCCGCATGTCGAACCGGTCGATGGCCGCGAACAGGGGCAGCACCATCAGCGGCAGATAGACATAGGTCATGCCCAGAAACACCGCAAAATCGGTGTAGATGATCACAATCGGCTGGTCGATGAACCCGAGATTGATCATCGCGGTATTGAACAGGCCTTCGTTGCGGATGATCTGGTTGATCGCAAAGGTGCGGATCAGAAGGTTGGTCCAGAACGGAATGGTGATCAGGAACAACAGCGCCGCGCGCCATTTTGGCGGCCTTGTGGCGATGAACCAGGCGGTGGGGAATCCGACGATGAAGGTGAAAACCGTCGTCAGCAACGACAGTTTGACCGACCGCCAGAAGATCGTCAGATGCGCATCGGCCAGCGAGTAGGTGCCGTCGAAGATGTCCTTTGACACCAGAATGCCCCGCCAGGCATCCAGCGAAAACCCCCATTCCACATTGCCGTACTTGCCAGGTAGCAGGAACGAATAGACCAGAATGATCAGCAAGGGCCCCGCCGCCGCGACCGTCAGCACAATCAGCGCCGGGGCCGAAAGCGCCCAGGCATTGCGGGCATTTTCGCGGTCGGCCTGCTTTTGCACCTCGGACATTGCGCTTACGCCTCCAGCACCTGAACGGAGCCGGGGGCAAACGTGATCGCCACCTTGGCCCCGTCTTCCGGTCCGGCATGGCCGGACGCATCTGTGCCAAGCCGCGCCACCACCTCGGTCCCGTCGGCAAGGGCCAGGTAGACATGGCTGTCAGTGCCGAAATAGACCGAGTTGGCGACGGTTGCCGGGATGGCGCCCTGCCCGCCAGGCGCGGCAATCCGCACATGTTCGGGGCGTATCGCCAATGTCACATCGCCGTCGGCATGGCTGGTTTCGACGGCGACGCGGGCGCTACCTGCCAGTTGTGCCACCCCGTTTACGAGCCGCGCCTTGATGAAATTCGTCTCGCCGATGAAATCGGCCACAAAGCGGTTGACCGGATGGGTGTAGATTTCGCGCGGGCTGCCGATCTGGTTGATCTTGCCGTTGCTCATCACCGCGATGCGGTCCGACATGGTCAGCGCTTCTTCCTGATCATGGGTGACGAATACAAAGGTGATACCGGTTTCATGCTGAAGCCGCTTCAACTCGATCTGCATTTCCTTGCGCAGCTTGTAGTCGAGCGCCGACAGCGGTTCGTCCAGCAACAACACCTTTGGCTGCGGGGCCAGCGCGCGGGCCAGGGCCACACGCTGTTGCTGTCCGCCCGAGATTTGGTCGGTCTTGCGGTCGGCCATCGCGACCATCCGCACCAGTTCCAGCATCTGGTCCACCGTCTGGCGGATTTCCTTTTCCGGTCGGCCCTGCATCAGCAGGCCAAAGCCGATATTTTCCCGCACCGTCATATGCGGGAAAAGCGCGTAACTCTGAAACACCGTGTTCACGGGCCGCTTGTTCGGCGGCAGGTGGCCGATTTCCTCACCATCCAGACGGATTTCGCCGCTATCGGGCAGCTCGAATCCGGCAATCAATCGCAAAAGTGTGGTTTTCCCGCAGCCCGATGGCCCCAGCAGCGTGAAAAACTCATTCCGTCGTATTGCCGCACTGACATTGTCGAGCGCGACAACCAAATGGGCGGACCCGCCAAATGTCTTGACGACGTCTTTTACGTCAATAATGGCGTCAGCGGTCATTTTGTACGGCTTTGGCAAAAAGGCACTAATTCTTTCGGCTGAAGTAACAGCACCGTCTTCCCCCTATTCGCTCTTCCTCCGGATCGTCATGCCCGAATTTATCTTTTAAGGAAGGATAGCCGGGTGCATGATCATAGGTAAACAGCTAACTGCACATATTTGACCGCATAATTGACCTGAGCCCAGTGAAAAACTTTCTCAGGAGGTATTCATGGTTGTACGACCTACCGCGAATTTCGCCCGGTCCCTATTGAAGCACCGATAGCAGGTTGGCGTAATCATCGGTCCAGATGCGCCCGCCATCCGGGATCAGCGCTTCCCAGCGCCGATCGTCCGCCAGCGCCCCCAAGGCCCCGGCATTGCGCGCCAGCATGACAACTCGTGATCCGCTGTCACCAGGATCAATCTCCGCATTGCCGGGGTAATTCTGTATCCGCGCCTCAAGCCCCAGCGCTGCCGCGCTGCGCGACAGTGGCCGTTCAATGGCGTAGTAACGATTGGTGATGTGATATAGCAGCACCCCATCCGGGGCCAGACGGTCAAGGTAAAGCTGCATCGCCTCTTGCGTCGTCAGATGCACCGGCACGGAATCCGATCCATAGGCGTCGATCACCAGAATATCGTATTTCAGCCCCTCTTGCCTGGCCAACACCATCCGCGCATCGCCAAGATGCGTGGGCGCGGAACCGGCACAGGCCGACATGAAGGTAAAGTAGGCCGGGTTGCGGGCGATCTTGTCGACCACAGCGTCAATCTCGTAAAACTGCCAGTCCTGACCCGGTTGCTTGTAGCAGGCGAGCGACCCGACCCCCAGCCCGACAATGCCGACATTCTTCGCCGACCGCCCGATACCCGATGTCATAACCTGTGCCATCGGGGCGTTGCGGTGGTAATAGAACAGCGGTTCGGGGCGCGGTTTTGCATAATCCGCCACGCGTTCGGCCCCATGCAGGGTCGTGCCATTGGCATATTGGCGCAGCCCATCGACATCGGCGACCCAATGGGTGCCAAAAAAACTGCGGTCGCGGAATATGTCGCCAGTGGGGATGACATAGGTGCCGGTGACCACGACCAGCCCCGCCGCAAGCGCCGCCGCCGGAACAGTGCGGCGCAGCAGAATGGCGACCGTGGCCGCCAACGCAAACATGATCAGTTTCAGCGCCAGCCAGCTTTCCACCGCAAAGGGCTGGGCCGCCAGCACCAGCACAGCCGCCGTACCAACGCCAAAGGCGATACCCTTTCTGACCAACGGCAGCGTCAGGCGCATTTCCGAACTCAGGATCAGCGTCGTCGCCAAAAGCGTCGTGATCCCGCCCTCGGCCAGGGTGACGAATACCGCAGGCGCACGGATCGAGTTGAACACCCCCCCCAG
>JBATDH010000041.1:0-13488 GCA_049663365.1 Albidovulum sp.
TTCAGTCAGGACCGGACGGACTAGCCTTGGACCGGGGCATGAATTAGACCAGTTGCGCTGCAAGGAGAGCCCATGCTGCCCGACATCGCCGATATCGAGGTCATCGCCCCCAACCTCAAACGCCGCCTGTCGGGCGTGACGGCGACAATTGCGCGGCTGGTGCCGGTGCAGGCGGGAATGATCTGCATTGCCGCCACCGGGCCGGGATTGCCGGGGCATATGCCCCATCTGCCGCTCTGGCGGTGCTTTTTCTTGCCGCGCGGGCGGACCCGTGTCTGGCACGCGCGGCGCAATACCGAAATGCTTTTGGGGCTGGTCCTGAAACACCTGTTCCGGCGTCGGTTGAAACTGCTTTTCACGTCGGCGTCCCAGCGTCGGCATTCGCGCTATACCAAATGGCTGATCGGACGGATGGATGGCGTGATCGCCACGTCGCAAAAAACCGCCGCCTATCTGGAGCACCCCGCCGACGTGATCCTGCACGGTATCGACACCCAGGGTTTTTCGCCTGCCCAGGACCGCGGGGCGCTCCGGCGCGATCTCGGTCTGCCTGAAGATGGCGTCATCATGGGTTGTTACGGGCGGATTCGCGCGCAAAAGGGCACCGATGCCTTTGTCGGTGCTGCCTTGGCGCTGTTGCCCGACCGGCCCGATGTGACTGCGCTGGTCATGGGCCGCGCCACCGAGGGACACGAGGGTTTCTTGACCGGTCTCAAGGACCGTGTGACAGAAGCCGGTCTGTCGGAGCGCCTGCTTTTCCTGCCCGAGGTTCCCGTTGATCGGATCGCTGACTGGTACAGGGTGCTTGACCTTTATGTCGCACCCCAGCGCTGGGAAGGTTTCGGGTTGACCCCGATCGAGGCGATGGCCTGTGCGGTGCCGGTTGTGGCAACCCGCGTGGGGGCTTTCGAAGAGATCGTGACCGAGGATACTGGCAGTCTTGTGCCCCCGGACGATATCGCCACCCTGACCGCCGCCATTGCCCCGTGGCTTGATGATGGAGCCCTGCGCAGGAACGGGTCGGCATCCGCCTTGGCACGGATTGTAACGCGGTTTCGGATCGAAGACGAAGCCAGCGCCATTGTTGCCGTCTATCGTCGTTTGTTGGCAGGGGTGCCGCCATGAACCGGATTCGCTTTTACCTCGCCCGGCTCTTCAGGCTTGAGGCTCCCCTGATCGCCCTTTCCACACCACAGGCGGACGTTCTGGCGGCGCTCAAGGGAAAAACCGTGGCCCTGATCGGCAATGCCCGGTCGCTGAGCGAGCGGGACGATGGCTTTGGCATCGACAGCGCCGACATCGTCATCCGTATCAACCGCGCGCCCATGCCCGCGTCACGCACGCATGGCACCCGCTGCGACTGGCTGGCGCTGGCCACCTCGATCTCTTCCGCTGATCTGATCCGCCTGCAACCCGACCGCATCCTGTGGATGTCGCATAAACGCAAACGCCTGCCATGGGGCATTACCCGACGATCCGGTTTCTATCTGCACCCTTTGGCCGACTGGCGCGCGTTGCGTGACCGGCTTGGTGCGCCGCCAACCACCGGGCTGATGATGATCGACCTTCTGGCGCGCGCCGATGTTGCGCGCCTCACGCTCTACGGTTTTGATTTCTTTGCCTCGCAATCGCTGACCGGAAGCCGCCGTGCCGATCAGGTGCCGCATGATTTCGCCGCCGAACGGGAATTTGTCGAAGACCTCATGGCACGCGATCCCCGTGTCTGCCTTGTCGGGCCGTGATCTGACTGCGCCGTCACGGCTTTATCTGCCCGGTGGTCCGGCGGGCTCTTTAACTGCCCGCACCAATCGGCTATGGGGCTGCGTCCGTGACGTTAGGAGACACAAATGGGCTACAGAATCGTCGTCGCCGGGGCCACCGGGAATGTGGGCCGCGAAATGCTGAACATCCTCGCCGAACGGGAATTCCCGGTTGACGAGATTGCCGCCCTTGCCAGCCGCAAGTCGCTTGGCACCGAAGTCAGCTTTGGCGACAAGACCCTGAAGACCCAGGATCTTGACAGGTTCGATTTCACCGGCTGGGACATGGCGCTTTTTGCGGTCGGATCAGAGGCGACCAAGAAATACGCGCCCAAGGCGGCGGCATCCGGCTGTGTGGTCATCGACAACTCCTCACTCTACCGCTACGACCCCGACGTGCCGCTGGTGGTCCCCGAGGTCAACCCCGATGCGGTTCTCGGCTATCAAAAGAAAATGATCATCGCCAACCCCAATTGTTCGACTGCGCAGATGGTGGTGGCTTTGAAACCACTGCATGACCGGGCGCGGATCAAGCGGGTGGTCGTCTCCACCTACCAGTCCGTTTCCGGTGCCGGCAAAGAGGCGATTGACGAGCTTTGGGATCAGACCAAGGGCATGTATGTACCGGGTCAGGAAGTCGCACCCAGTAAATTCACCAAGCAGATCGCCTTCAACGTGATCCCTCATATCGACGTCTTCCTCGATTCAGGCGAGACCAAGGAAGAATGGAAGATGGTCGCCGAAACCAAGAAGATCCTCGACAAGAAGATCAAGGTCACCGCCACCTGCGTCCGCGTGCCGGTTTTCGTCGGCCATTCCGAAGCGATCAATATCGAGTTCGAGGATTTCCTTGACGAGGACGAGGCCCGCGACATCCTGCGCGAGGCAGCGGGCGTCATGGTTGTCGACAAGCGCGAAAACGGTGGCTATATCACGCCGGTCGAATGCGTCGGCGAATATGCCACCTATGTCAGCCGCATCCGCAGCGATCCGACGATTGAAAACGGGTTGAACCTCTGGTGCGTCTCCGACAATCTGCGCAAGGGTGCCGCGCTGAACGCAGTGCAGATCGCCGAAACGCTGGGGAACCGGTGTTTGCAGAAGGGCTGACCCCAACCTTCTGTCAACGCGTTTCAGGTTTTGGGTGAAATCTCAGAAATCAGAATTCGAACAGCCTCATAGGAAAGGCGTTCAACCGTTCGTTCAGACAGCGCTTTCCGCGCCAGCTACAGGCTGTATTTCCACAGGACTACCCCGTCCCGATCTTGGCATTGAACTTCGCCGATCTTTTTTCTGGCCATACCGATTGATGATTTGGTCTTGCCGAAACTCCGTTGCGGTAAGGGCGGTTCCGAGAAATCGTCATTGCAAAATTACGCTGGTATCCAGCATAACTTCCAAAGTGAGTGGTGTCTTTAACAGCAAAGGTTAGTTCATGCAGTCTTTCATTCGCCCGCTTTCACCCCGCGATTCCCTGGAACGTCATCGCGCCGCGACGCCACTGGAGCTTTTCTTTGACCTCGTGTCGGTCATCGCCATTGCGGCGGCGGCTGTGGGACTTCATCATGCTATCGCCGAGGCCCATGCCATGCAGGGTATCGTCACGTTCCTGATGGCTTTCTTCGCGATCTGGTGGGCGTGGATGAACTACACCTGGTTCGCCTCGGCCTATGACAATGACGACACGCTTTTTCGCCTTCTGACCATTCTCATCATGGCGGGATCACTGACGATGGCCGCTGGCATTGGTGCCTTGTTCAAGTCAGGAGAGCTGACCATGGTTGTTATCGGCTATGTCATCATGCGCGTGGGCATGGTGGCACTTTGGCTGCGTGCTGCGAATAACGATCCTGAACGCCGCGCGACGGCATTGACCTATGCTTTAGGCATCGGAATTGCCCAGGTTTTCTGGATCATGTTCCTGCTGATGCAACCCCTTGCACCCGCAGTCACCTACGCGGTTTTCATGGTCGGTGTCGTGCTGGAGCTGTCTTTGCCGGCAATTGCCGAACGCAAGGGAAACACGCCGTGGCACCGTCACCACATCATCGAACGCTATGGTCTTTTGACAATCATCGTATTGGGCGAAACCTTGCTTGCCGGCGGCTTGTCGCTTCAACAGGTCGCGGACGGTGCGACCAACATTGCCTTCGTGCATATTGCGCTGTCGGCGTTGGTCATCGTGTTTTCGATGTGGTGGCTCTATTTTTCACAAGAAGACCATCTTGACTCAACCGACCTCAACCGCGCCATGACCTGGGGCTACGGACATTTTATTATCTTCGCTGCGGGTGCGGCAGTTGGCGCGGGCTTTGCGGTTCTGGTCGATATCATTGCAGGAAAGGCAGAAGTTTCCTTGATTGTCGGCGATTACGCCGTTGGCATCCCGGTCGCCCTTTACATGCTCGGGCTTTGGTTTGTCCGTGACCGGTTCTGCCTTGACGGTGCGGCACGGTTGGTTCTGCCGGTATTCGCCGTTCTTGTTCTGGTCGCGCCTTTCACGCCTGTTGCACTGGAAGGCATTGCGGCACTGACGGCCTTCAGCGTCATCGCGCGGAACACTCTGGCCAACAAAGCCCAGCCAGCCGGGTAGGTGCGCTGATATCTTGCCAACGGCAAGACGCCTCAGATCTCTGCCACCCGCCGCGCTTCATCCAACAAGGCGGCCACGACCGGGGTATGGGGCGCGCGGAAGGCGGTGATCAGGCCGACAAGGTGGCTTGCGGCCGGCGCGGTGATAGGGATCGCCACCAGACCGGGCGAATACATTTCCGCCAGTGTCATCGGCACGATAGAGGCCCAGCGGCCAGTGGCGACATGTGCCACCAGCGCGATGGTAGAGTTGGATTCGACCGTCGCGCGCACGACGGCCTCGGCCTCGGCCAGATGCTGGTTGACGATGCGCCGGTTCTGCATGTCGCCGGTCAGCAGGCATAGCGGCAATTCGGCGGTTTCGGCCCAGGTCACGCTTGACCGTTTTGCCAAAGGGTGACTGGCGGCAACCAACAGCCGGTAGGTTTCACGGTACAGCGCCATCTGGGTAACGCGACCCAGCGGTTCGTTGTCGAGATAGGTTATCCCGGCCTCAAGCTCCAGCCGTTCGATGCCGTCGAGGATCTCAATTGATGTCCGCGACAGAATGGTCAGATCGACATTCGGGTTCCGCTCCAGAAAGGGCACTGTCAATCGCGCGATGACCGGAATGGCCGTGGGGATCACGCCGATACGCAGATTGCCCGACACCCCGCGTTTCAGCGCCCGCATCTCTTCGCGCATGGTCCGGGCGTCGCCGGCAATGCGCAAGGCCCAGTCCAGCACCCTTTGTCCTTCCGGGGTCAGGCCCTGAAACCGCGAGCCGCGAAACACCAGTTGCACACCAAGCTGGTCCTCTAGCTGTTTGATGGCGCTTGAGAGCGACGGTTGCGTCACGCCAACGGTTTCGGCGGCACGACCAAAGTGCCGTTCATTGGCTAGGGCGATGAACATTTCCAGCTTGTCGATCATGGCGGTGACACTATCGGGGTGCGGTGCCTTCGGAAAGGCCAGCTTCGACTATTGTTCCCGAACGCTCTGCCGATTACATCGGAGGACATGAAAAGATTTATCCCCTTCGTCAAATCGCCGCCCCGCGTCGCCGTTATCCGCCTGCAAGGGGTCATCGCCGCCGGGGGCCGCACCGGGGCCGGGCTGAATGATGCGTCACTTGCACCGGTGATCGAGCGGGCCTTTGCCAAGGGCAAACCCGCGGCAGTGGCGCTGGTGATCAATTCACCCGGCGGATCGCCGGTGCAATCGGCGCTGATCGCCGCCCGTATCAGGCGGCTGGCGGCGGAGAAAAAAATCCCCGTCCACGCCTTTGTCGAAGATGTCGCCGCGTCGGGCGGTTACTGGCTGGCGACGGCGGGCGATGATATCTGGGTTGACCCGAGCTCTGTCACCGGGTCGATCGGGGTGATTTCGGCCAGTTTCGGTTTCCCGGAATTCCTGTCGCGCCACGGTGTTGAACGGCGGGTCCACACGGCGGGAAAGTCCAAAAGCTTCCTTGACCCGTTCCGGGCGGAAAACCCCGAGGATGTGCAGCGGCTGAAAGCCATACTTGAGCCGATCCACGAGGCGTTCAAGGCGCAGGTCTCTGCGCGACGCGGCGGAAAACTCCCTGCGGATCGTGATCTCTTTACCGGTGAGGTCTGGGTGGGTCAGGCCGCCGTCGATGTCGGGCTGGTCGACGGTGTGGCGCATCTGGTGCCAAAGCTGAAGGCGCTTTACGGCGACAAGATGAAAATGGTTCCCTATGGGGTCAAACGGACCATCTTCCAGCGATTCAGCGGCCGGATACTGGCTGAGGCAATGGATCAGGTCGAGGAACGCGCGCTTTGGGCGCGGTTCGGGCTTTGACGCATGATCAAGGTCATCACGCTCCTTTTGATTTTCATGGCGGTGCTGGCGATGTTCGGGCGTCTGAGATTTCCACGCCTCTCGCGGCGGGCACCAAAAAAATGCCGAACCTGCGGGCGGCCGCGCATCGGCAAAGGCCCCTGCGAATGCGGGGCAAGGACATGACGGGCCGTGCGCTGGTGACAGGCGGCGCCAGGCGGTTGGGCCGGGCGATGGTGCTTTATCTGGCCAAACGCGGTTATGACGTTGCGGTGCATTACGGCACATCCCGCGATGCCGCCGATGCGACGGCGGCGGATGCCGGGGCGCTGGGGGTCAAGGCTGTGATCCTTAGGGCCGATCTGCTGGTCGAGTCTGAGACCCGTTCGCTGGTCGCCAGTGCCGCCGAGGCGCTGGGCGGGCCTTTGACCTTGCTGGTCAACAACGCGTCGATCTTCGAATATGACAATATCCGCAGCGCCACCCGCGAAAGCTGGGACCGCGCCATCGAATCGAACCTGCGGGCACCCGTGGCGTTGACCCAGGATTTTGCCATGCAGGCCCCCAAGGCGACGCAAGACGGTGACAGCTTGCTGGCGAACGCGCTGGTGATCAACATGCTGGATCAACGGGTGCGCAAGCTGACGCCCGAATTCATGTCCTATACCATCGCCAAGATGGGGTTATGGGCCTTTACCCTGACGTCCGCCCGCGCGCTCGGCCCCGATATCAGGGTCAACGCCATCGGGCCGGGCAGTACGCTGCAAGGTGCCAAACAAACCGCGGAACAGTTTCTTGCGCAGAGGGCAGCCACGGTTCTGGGGCGTGGCGCCGATCCGGCCGATATCACGGCGGCACTTGGATATTTCATTGATGCACAAACCGTTACCGGCCAGCTTTTATGCGTCGATGGCGGGCAGCATCTTGGTTGGCAGACGCCGGATATTCTGGGTGTTCAGGCCGCGCCATAGGTGGAAAAAATTGCCTTCAGGGGTTGACTTGTCCACCCATTCACGCGGTCGTAACAAACCTGTTACGATTCTCTCAATAGTTTCAGGGATTTGCCCGGATCACAATTAATTTCGTTTATTTTCAATATCTTGCAGTTGTGCCTAAAAAACAGGCAAATCAGCGAAGCCTGCCGAAAACAACAGAAATTTCCAAAATGCCAAAACTTCTCACCAGAGTTATCCACAAAATCCGTGGACAGGTTTTTGCTTGCCTTGGCGGTCGGAAGGTTGCAGCCAGAGGTAAGAATCAAAGGTTAACGCCATGACCGCAAATGACAGCCAAACGGATGCGGATATTTCGGGCACGGGCCTTATTGGGCACACCCTGATCCAGTCCTATCTGCGGTCTTTGGATGGATCGCCAGGGGTTTACCGGATGCTCGATGCCGAGGGTCGGGTGCTTTACGTCGGCAAGGCCCGCAATCTCAGGGCGCGGGTATCAAATTATGCGCGGCCATCCGGGCATTCGGCGCGAATTGCGCGGATGATTTCGCAAACGGCGTCGATGATGTTTTTGACCACGCGGACGGAAACCGAGGCGCTGTTATTGGAACAGAACCTGATCAAGCAGTTGAAGCCACATTTCAACGTGCTGCTCAGGGATGACAAAAGCTTTCCCAATATTCTTGTCAGCCACGAACATGCCTTTCCCCAGATCAAGAAGCATCGTGGAGCAAAGAAGGAAAAGGGCGAATATTACGGACCCTTTGCCAGCGCCGGGTCGGTCAACCGGACTCTGAACCAGTTGCAACGGGTGTTCTTGCTGCGCAACTGTTCGGACACGATGTTTTCCGGTCGGACACGGCCATGCCTGCTTTATCAGATCAAGCGCTGTGCCGCGCCTTGTGTCGGCCATATCAGCGAGACCGACTATAGATCGCTGGTCGTCGATGCCGAACGGTTCTTGCAAGGCAGATCGACCCAGGTACAGGCCAAACTGGCCGAGCAAATGAGCGCCGCATCCGAGGCGATGGAATTTGAACGCGCCGCAGCACTGCGCGACCGGATCAAGGCGCTGACACAGGTGCAGCAGGTGCAGGGCATCAACCCGCGCGGCGTGGCCGAAGCGGATGTGGTGGCGCTGCATCTGGAAGGCGGACAGGCCTGCGTTCAGGTGTTTTTCATCCGCGCCAATCAAAGCTGGGGCAACCGCGACTACTTTCCCAAAACGGGCGCGGGTGCCGATGAGGCCGAAATTCTGGAGGCGTTTCTGGGTCAGTTTTACAGTGACAAGGAACCGCCCCGGTTGATCCTGCTCAGCCATCAGATCGAAAATGCCGATCTGATGGTGGAACTTCTGTCAGACCGCGCACGACGCAAGGTGGAACTGGCCGTCCCGCAGCGCGGCGAAAAGGCCGAGCTTGTCGAAAATGCCGCCCGCAACGCCCGCCAGAGCCTGGCCCGGCGGATGAGTGAAAGTGCCGCCCAGTCGAAATTGCTGGAAGGCATCGCCGAAGCCTTTGATCTGGAAACCCCGCCGCAACGGATCGAAGTCTATGACAACTCGCATATCCAAGGGTCAGATGCGGTCGGCGGGATGATCGTGGCGGGGCCGGACGGGTTCATCAAAAGCCAGTACCGAAAGTTCAACATCAAAGGCACCGACATCACACCGGGCGACGATTTCGGCATGATGAAAGAGGTACTGACCCGGCGGTTCGAGCGGCTGTTGAAAGAAGACCCTGAGCGCCAGTCCGATGCCTGGCCCGATCTGCTGCTGATTGACGGCGGCGCAGGGCAGGTTTCAGCCGTAGCCGGGATCATGGCGGAACTGGGCGTCGAGGATATCGCAATGATCGGGGTTGCCAAGGGGATCGACCGCGATGCGGGTAAGGAAGAATTCCACCGCCCCGGCAAACGGCCCTTTGCGCTGCGCCACAACGATCCGGTCCTTTACTTCATCCAGCGTCTGCGCGACGAGGCCCACCGCTGGGCCATCGGGGCGCATCGGGCGAAACGGGCGAAAGCCGTGGGGGCGACCCCGCTGGACGAGGTTCCCGGTATTGGTGCCGCCCGGAAGCGCGCGCTTTTGCGGCATTTCGGATCAGCCAAGGCCGTCAGCCGGGCGGGTCTTGACGACCTCAAGGCGGCTGACGGAATTTCAGCGGGGATGGCGCAGAAAATCTATGATTTCTTCCATACGAAAGGATAGGGATTCACGCCGGTTTTTTACCGTCTGGTCGGCAAACGCCCCAGCAGCAGCTTCCTCTTACTTTCATGCTCGGCGTTCTTGGTCGCAATGATTGCACAACTTATTCCCCTACATTCTCCCGGAACGCCTTTTTGAATTCGGACTGCTTTGCCGCATCTGCCTCGGTCTGGTGCTGTGCCCGCCAGTTGTCATAAGGCATGCCATAGTAGATTTCGCGCGCCTCGTCCTTGGTCATCTCGATGCCGCGCGCATTGGCGGCCTCCTGATACCAGCGCGACAGGCAGTTGCGGCAAAAGCCACCGAGGTTCATCAGGTCGATATTCTGTACATCGGGACGCTTTTGCATCAGGTGATGGCGCAGGGCACGGAAGGCGGCGGCTTCCAGTTCGGTGCGGGTGGCGTCATCCATGATTTCTCTCCTTACGGGGGTCAGAGTTGGGAAGCTGTCAGCACATCGTCAAGGATCGGGGCCAGCCGGTCGGCCCAGGCGATCTGGCCGTCTACCTGCGCGATCAGGTCATTTCGAAGTTCGATCAGCACATTGGGGCGACCGGTCTGCAAGGCGTGCCGGTCAATGGCGTCACCATCAAGATGGCCAAGATAGGGTTCATTGTCACCGGTCAGAAATCCCTCGGACTCGAGTCGCGCGATCAGCGGTTTGGCCAGCCGCTCATCAAGATGCGAGTAAAGCACACCGATGGGCCAGGGCCGCGGCGCGCGGCCATTGAGGCGCGGGGTGAAGCTGTGAACGGCACAGATCACGGTATCGTCGCGGCGAGCGGCAAGATCAGCATAGGCGGCGTGATAGGGTCGGTGGAAAGCGTTTAGCCGCCTTTCGGTTTCAGCCGCGCCGACATGGCGGTTGGCCGGAATGATCGTGCCGTCATAGAGCTTCATCACCAGGGTCGGATCATCCTCGCCCCGGTTGGGGTCGATGACAAGCCGCGAAAAATCCGACAGGATTGCCCGTGCATTCAGCCGTCCGGCCAGGTGCCGTGTCACCCCCGCCGCGCCTACGTCATAGGCGATATGGCGGGCCATGTCAGCGGGCGCGATGCCAAGGGAGCCGCCCAGGCAGTCGGGCACCCGGTTGCTGGCGTGATCGCAGGTCACAATCCAGCGCGAGGGGCGTTCCGCACCGACGATTTCAAAAGGCTGATTTGTCATGGCTTTGTCACGCAAGTTAGGCCAGTTTTACTTAAACCAGAGCAACGCAAAGCGCCAGTTGCCGCGGCCGCGCTTTTCCGCCATAGAGGGGATGCTGACTATGGTAGCGCAAACAAGATGAGGACCCGGCCTGCATGAGACGCCTTCGCAATGTAAAAATCGTAGCCACCCTGGGCCCCGCGTCGAGCGACTACAAGACCATACGGGCGCTTTATGAGGCCGGGGCGGATGTGTTTCGGCTGAACATGAGCCATGGCACCCATGACGACCAGGCCGCGCGCCACGGTATTATCCGTCAGATCGAGGCAGATGTGGGCCGCCCGATCGCCATTCTGGCCGATCTTCAGGGTCCGAAACTGCGCGTTGGTGATTTTGAGGGCGGCTCGGCCGAGTTACAGGACGGGGCCGAGTTCCGTTTTGACCTCGATCCAGCACTGGGCGATGCGACACGGGTCTGCCTGCCGCATCCAGAGATTTTTGCGGCGCTAAAAACGGGGGCCGCGCTGTTGGTCAATGACGGAAAGATCCGAGTAAAGGTACGCGACTGTGGCAAGGACTTTGCCAATTGCACTGTCACCAATGGCGGCACGATTTCGAACCACAAGGGCGTCAATGTGCCGGACGTGGTGCTGCCGCTTGCGGCGCTGTCGGACAAGGACCGCAAGGATTTGGAATTTGCCTGCGAACTCGGCGTGGACTGGCTGGCGCTGTCGTTCGTGCAGCGCCCCGAGGATGTGTTTGAGGCGCGCGATCTGACCAAGGGTCGCGCAGCGATCATGTGCAAAATCGAAAAACCTGCTGGGGTGACGGCATTCGCCGAAATTCTGGCGGCTACCGACGGGATCATGGTGGCACGTGGCGATCTGGGGGTTGAACTGCCGATTCATTCGGTGCCGCCGATCCAGAAGCGGCTGGTACGCGCCTGCCGGGCTGCGGCCAAGCCGGTGATCGTGGCCACCCAGATGCTCGAATCGATGATTGAATCGCCGATGCCGACACGGGCCGAAGTGTCGGACGTCGCCACCGCGATCTACGAGGGGGCCGATGCGGTCATGCTTTCGGCAGAATCCGCCGCTGGCCAGTTTCCGGTCGAGGCGGTCGCCACCATGGACAATGTTGCCAAATCGGTCGAAAGCGATCCGGTTTACCGCGAGGTCATTGACGCCAGCCGCAAAGCCAACCGCGAAACGGTCGCCGATGCGATCGTCGCGGCCGCCCGCGAGATTGCCGAGACCACAGACATCAAGGCGATCTGCTGTTTTACCCATTCGGGCACCACGGCGAGCCTGGTGGCCCGCGAACGCCCGCATGTGCCGATCATCGCCCTGACGCCGATTGTCACGACGCTGCGCCGTCTTTGCCTGACCTGGGGGGTGCATTGTGTGCTGACCGATACCGTGGACCGGTTCAAAATGGCCGTTGTAAATGCCGCCCGCGCTGCACGCGACCACGGATTTGCGGATAAGACCGAACAGATCGTGGTGACGGCGGGTGTGCCTTTCAACGTCGCGGGGTCCACCAATATTCTGCGGGTGGCACCTTGTGACGAAAGATTGATTTTCCGCACCGATCCGGAGTAGACTGGCCCCCCTTTATGGAGGTTCCCGGAAAGGCAGGTATGGATAGCGATCTGATCCTTGTTTCGGGCTTCCTGATTGTAATCTTGTCGTTTCCGGCCATGATTTCTGCCTTTGCAGCAGACCGTTCGCTTTTGGGTGCCATCCTCTTTGCCGCCTTGGGCGGGGCCATGATCGTTGCAGCTTTTGTCCTAAGCCCCGACGGCTATCGGCCAGAGGAAATTCCCTATGTGTTCTTGGGTGTTCTCGCGCGGTTTATTCGGTAGGGGCTTGATCCGCATTCGCGCCGCCGACTTCTGTCCAACCCCTCCTAGCATTGCCCTTGCCAACAACCCCTCTGCCGTTTATACGGCGCCTCTCGATAGCCGCGCGTCCGGCCAAGTGGCATTGCCGAGTCGCGCGTTTACTACCTTTCTGAAGGAGATGGAAATGCCCAAGATGAAGACCAAGTCAGCCGCGAAGAAGCGGTTTTCGATGACGGCCTCCGGCAAGGTCAAGGCTGGCCCCGCCGGCAAGCGCCACGGCATGATCAAACGCTCGACGAAATTCATCCGCGATGTGACCGGGACCATGATCCTGTCGCCCGCGGACGCGAAAATCGTCAAGAAATACATGCCCTACGATCGCTGAGGAGCCAGTCACATGTCACGTGTAAAATCCGGGGTTGTCACCCATGCCCGTCACCGCAAGGTGATCAAGAAGGCCAAAGGCTATTATGCCGCGCGCGGAACCAATTTCCGTACCGCGACGCAGGCCGTCGACAAGGCCATGCAATACGCCACCCGCGACCGCAAGGCCCGCAAGCGCAATTTCCGCGCGCTGTGGATCCAGCGGATCAACGCTGCCGTGCGTGCCATTGATGCCGAAATGACCTATTCGCGGTTCATCAATGCGCTGGGTCTGGCCGGGATCGAGGTGGACCGCAAGGTTCTGGCCGATCTGGCCGTGCATGAACCCGACGCCTTTGGCGCGATCGTCGAAAAGGCCAAGGCCGCCGTCGCCTGAACCTTAAAGCTCGACTCGAAATGATTGAAGGGCGGCCTGAAGGGCGGCCCTTTTTCGTTTCAGGCCTTTCTGGCGGTGGGGTTCGCGCGCCGGGGTGCCAGTCGTGGGCCGGTCAGGATCGGGCCATAGGCAAGGGCGAAAATCGCAAAACCTGCGACCCAGCCGGTCGCCGCAAGGTCGCGCCAAATGTCTGACGCGCCCAACCCGGCGGCGATGCGCGCCAGCGCGGCCAGCCCTACCGCCAGATAGACCGCGGTTTCCACCCAGCCGGCGTGCAGGTCGCGGCCCGTATGGCCAAGACTGGCACGGGTCATCACCGCCAGTGTCATCAGCCCGACACCGCCCGCAAGCCAGGCGTGCAGGCCCGCCGCCACGGGGATGTCGGCAGGCCAGAGCACGGCCGCACCCGAGAGAAGGAACCCGACGGGCAGAAACGCATAGGC
>JBATDH010000042.1:0-1673 GCA_049663365.1 Albidovulum sp.
GGCCTGCGGTGCGCCCTGATCCAGCCAGCATTGCGCCAGGCACAGGCCCAGCAATTCGCCGAACATCTGGCTGATTTCCGGCGCGGTGGTGAAATCGCCGCCCGCGCCCAACGGGTCGCGCGTGGTGTAATAGCCGTGCTGTGGGTTCAGCAGGCATTCGGCCATATACTCGGCCAGCGTGATCGGCCCGGTCGCGGCGATCCGCCGGGCGAGGACGTCGGCCAGTGCCGTCATGCGCGCCGCCGTCGGTGGCGATGCGGGTGCCGATGTCACCGGCGATGGCGGGCAGGGCAGGGCAATATTCGACGATATCGCCGGGGCGCGTGTCAGCGCGGCGACCGGCAAGGGCGGTAAAGGGGCTGGCCGGGGCCAGGCCGGGGGCCAGTTTCCCGTCAAGAATGCCGATATGGCGTTCCGCCCAGCCCTTTTCCTGCCGGACGAACTGGCGGATTGGCAGCGCATCGAAAAATTCGTTGGCCAGCAGATAGAGCGGCCCGTCGGGAAGGTCGGCAACCTGATCGTGCCAGTGGATGGCGTGGCCTTTGAGCGTGTGGCGCTGGCGGGCGCGCAGGGTCTCAGACGCTTCGATCAGGTGGACGGAGACAGCCGCCGACATCCCCGGCACGGATTGCAGGGTGCGCAGCACGTCGGCCATCAGGGTGCCGCGACCGGGGCCGATTTCGGCAAGGATGATGCGGTCGGGCGCGCCCTGATCGATCCAGCTTTGCGCGAGGCACAGGCCCAGCATTTCGCCGAACATCTGGCTGATTTCCGGCGCGGTGGTGAAATCGCCGGATTTGCCGAAAGGATCGCGGGTGGTGTAGTAGCCGTATCGGGGGTGCAGCAGGCATTCGGCCATGTAATCCGCGAGGGTGATCGGCCCGTCGGCGGCGATACGCGCCGCCAGAATCTGCCCCAGCGGCGTCACTTGTATGCCCTTCGCACCAGCCATAGCCCCGCCGCGATCATCGGCAGCGACAAAAGCTGGCCCATCGACAGGCCAAGACCGGCGACCTGGATCACATGGCCCAAGGGGTTGTCGGGCGTGATGAATTGGGCATCGGCCTGGCGGAAATGTTCGACCAGAAAGCGCGAGAGCCCGTAGCCGGTCAGGAAGATGCCGGTGATCAGGCCGGGGGTTTTCAACGCGCCCCGGCGCAGCGCCACAAACAGCACCAGCCCGAGCAGAAGGCCTTCGAGCCCCGCCTCGTAAAGCTGGCTGGGGTGGCGGGCGCAAAACCCCGCCACGATACCGGGGCAATCCTGCGCGGCATCGCCGGGAAAGATCACTGCCCAGGGGACATCGGCGGGCCGCCCCCAAAGCTCGGCATTGATGAAATTCGCCACCCGACCGAAGAACAGCCCGATGGGGGCGACCAGCGCCACGGCATCGGCCAGTTGCAATGCGGGCACCTTGTGGCGTCGGCAAAACCAGTACCCGGCGGCAACCACCCCCAGAAAGCCGCCGTGAAACGACATGCCGCCTTCCCAGACCTTGAGAATATCGCCGGGATGGGCAAGGTAATAGTCGGGGCGGTAAAACAGCACGAAGCCAAGCCTGCCACCGGCGATCACCCCGAGGATCATGGCCGAAAGCAAGTCTTCGACCCGCTTGGGCTCCATCGGGGCGGTATCGCCGGGCCAGAGCCGGGCGCGCCGCATCAGCGCCACGA
>JBATDH010000043.1:0-16159 GCA_049663365.1 Albidovulum sp.
GTTCCAGCAACCGCGCGGCATCGGGGTCGGCCGCTTCCAGCACGAACCGCACGGTCACACCATCAATCGTCAGCGCCCGCACCAGATCGCGCGAGCCAAGCGTGCCCCCACCCGGCACCTCGATCCGGGCCAAGGCGGAAAGGACGGCATCGCGGGTGACGGTCATGGCATCTTCCTCAAAAACTTGTGCAACCAGAGAGTCGGCAACTTTCGCGGCAAGGGCAAGGGCTATCGTCGCATTGCGTCAATCTGCCCGTAAGGTGCCGTAACGGAACACAGAAACGCCATAATCCGTCATGCGTTTTCTGCATAGCAGCATTGTTTGAACGGCTATTGTGCAGTTGCAGCATTTGCCCCATCTTCACTGCAACAGGATCAAATGATCCCCGAATTAACGAGGCAAGAAAATGGCATATGTATCATTCATCCGCGGCTTTGAGGCCAATTTTGTTAACCGTGTCCTGGCTTTCGTTGAGGGCTACCGTGAAAGCCGCCAGCGTTACGGTGCCTACAAACAGACCGTCCGCGAACTGAACGCGCTGAGCGACCGCGACCTGCACGATCTGGGTCTGGCCCGCGATTCCATCGACGCTGTGGCCATGGACGCCGCCTACGGCAGATAAGATTTACTTTCCCGGGTTTCTCCTCCTCCCTGAACCCCGGACTTCTGCGGCGGCATCGCCTCCTCCCCCTGATGCCGCCGCTCTTTTACACCGGGTCAACAGGCCCCTGCGAACATGATGCCTCCTCCTCCCTGAGGGCATCGTGACGTCGCCCGCGGCGGCCCGGTTCCTCCCCCGGACCACCCGCGGGCAACGAGGGCCCCGAAGGGGCGTCGCAGAAAACGGAATACGGACGGGTCCTTCTCCTCCC
Organism: Albidovulum sp.; assembly: GCA_049663365.1. Classification (GTDB taxonomy): domain Bacteria; phylum Pseudomonadota; class Alphaproteobacteria; order Rhodobacterales; family Rhodobacteraceae; genus Albidovulum. The sequence goes on from JBATDH010000043.1 coordinate 874, forward strand.
CCTTGAGGGTCCCGCGGTATGAATGGCGATGCTTCCCCCAAGGAGCATCGCCATTTTTCTTGGGCGGGTCGTGCAATTGAGGCGAGCAATTATCTGAAGAATTTGTCTTTGCTCGTCGCCATGTTTCATATTGTCGCCTCTTTGATCGCCGAGTAGAAATCAGTTGAAAACGTATTGGATGGTACTGGAGCGATTTGATGCCGGCCTTGAAAGTTGATGCCAACACCATCCTGAAGCGAAAACTGGATGAACCGGTTAGTTATCAGATCTATGATTGCTTTGAGGACTATTTTCCCAAGGAAATTGAAGCTCGTCTACGCAATCTAAACCAGACCTTTCCATTGGCAGGCTTGCACGCTCAGATCGACTGCGGGCAGATAACCAAAGGTCAGTGGCTCTTGTACACGACGGTTTGCTTCACCGGCCAAGTTCTGAATGGAGGAACCGAACAGTTCTTTGATAATTGCCCAGGATTAATCCTTGATGTGCGCGCCGTACTGAAAAACTGGGCACCCGAGGAATTACTGACAACATATCAAACCGCAGCCCGATCAAACCTTGAAGTTATTGAGGCTCACTCAAAGAAGACTCCCAAAGCCGAAGGCGCGGACCTCGCGGATTTCTGGAAAGAGCTGGAAGCCGCCGGGGCCGATTTCGACGATGATGCGGTTTCGTTGATTGATGCCTCTGCATACTCCGATGACAGAGATAGCAATCCACTAAACTGGTTCACCTCGTTGGAAACCAATGTTCTGGACTTTGTGGTTAACAACCCAACTGATTTCAAACGCGCTTCATAGCGATGCCGACGACTCTGTATCGGGCTGATCCGCTAGGGCAAAGATTACTGGTTTTCGACCGTCCGCTTCACCGTTCCAGGGCACCCTTCCCAGACATGATCTTTTCGCGGAAACCGGCAATGCGGGATCGTCGCGTTTCAGGTTTTTTGGCCGAAGCGAGATTGATCACATAGCTTTTCTGCCGTCCGGGCGTCAGGCCGTGAAAAGCCTCGGAAAGCTCGGGGTCAGATTCGAGGGCTTCGGTCAGCTCAACGGGAAGGTCGATTTCAAGCGCCTCTTTCGGCGGTTGGATGCCCGCCTCGGCATAGGCCATCGCTTCCTTCAGATAGGACTGGATGACCGGTTCCACTGCGCTCACCCGGTCGTTGGCATCAAAGCGGATCATGCCGGGATGCTGGGTATTCGGCCCCTGTTTTTCCAGCAGGCCTTCGGGGTCTGTCATCAAGGCGGCATTGAAGAAGCTGAGGCGGAAATCACCGCGAAAGGCCCCCAGAATCGCGATATTGCGCCCGTGGTGCATGTAGCAGGGATGCCCCCATTTGACCGTTTCAACCAGCCCCGCATCGCGGCAAATCCGCCGCAGATCGTGCAGGCCGCGCGCCCAGAGCCTGGTCGAACACTCTGGCGTGTCAAAACGCACGCAGCGTCCGCAACCCTTGGCAAAGAAATCTTCAATATCGGTGATCATGGCGCTGTTTCACAGGAATTCCGGCTTTCATGTAACGCCTCAATATAGAGAGCAAAATTCAAGGCATCGGGGCCTGAGATACCTAAAAAGGTACATCATCAGCAGTTTCCGCAGACACGACATAACTGGCCACCACATGCTTGGTGCCTGCCTGTTCAAAGGCCACTTCCAGCTTGTCGCCTTCGATGGCCGCAATCGTGCCATAGCCGAACTTCTGGTGAAACACCCGGTCGCCTTCGGAAAACGCCGCCACGGCGTCAAGATCAATCACCATGTGGCGGGCTTCGCGGGGCTGGCCAAAAGGCCGCGTAGCGCTGCGTTCGGCAAGCCGTTTCCAGCCCGGCGAGTTATAGACATCGGCCCGCGCCGCCCGGTCCTGAAGACCCGATCCCTGGGCGGCCATCCCCGCCGCCCCGAAGCCGCCGCCGTAGAGGCCGGGGGGGGTCAGGATATCGACATGCGGGACGGGCAATTCGTCGATGAAACGCGAGGGCAGCGCCGATTGCCATTGGCCGTAAACCCGCCGGTTGCCCGCAAAACTGATGGTGCAGATCCGTTCGGCACGGGTGATGCCGACATAGGCCAGACGGCGTTCTTCCTCTAGGCCCGTCAGCCCGCTTTCATCCATCGAGCGTTGGCTTGGAAAAAGGCCGTCTTCCCAGCCGGGAAGGAAAACTGCCTGAAATTCCAATCCCTTGGCCGCGTGCAGGGTCATGATTGACACCTTTTCGGCGGCGTCCTCGGTTTCATTATCCATGATCAGCGCGACATGTTCCAGGAACCCTTGCAGGTTCTCGAAACCTTCCAGCGCCTTGACCAGTTCCTTGAGGTTTTCCAGCCGCCCCGGTGCCTCGGGGGTCTTGTCGTTTTGCCACATCGCGGTATAGCCGCTTTCGTCGAGAATCCGTTCGGCCAATTCGATATGCGAAGTGTCGGCATTGTGTATGGCAAGCTGTATGGCAGCGTGCCAGCGATCCACATTCTCGACGAAGTGGCGCAACTGCGCACCGCCCCTGCCGCCGATCTGGCCCGAGGCGACGCAATAGCGCGCCGCGTCGAGCAGCGCGACACCATCTTCGCGGGCCTGGTGCTGGATGGTTTGCTGCGCCTTGTCGCCCAGCCCGCGTTTGGGGGTATTGACCACCCGTTCAAAGGCCAGATCGTCCTCGGGCGAAACGGCGAGGCGAAAATAGGCCATGGCATCGCGAATTTCCAGCCGTTCGTAAAACCGTGGGCCGCCGATGACGCGGTAGGGCAGGCCGATGGTCAGAAACCGGTCCTCGAACGCGCGCATCTGGTGGCTGGCGCGCACGAGGATCGCCTGATCGTCAAGGCTGATCGGATCATGGCCGCGCGCACCGCTTTGCAATGCCTCGGCCTCTTCGCCGATCCAGCGCGCCTCTTCCTCGCCGTCCCAATGGCCGATGAGCCGAACCTTGTCGCCGCCCGTCGCCTCGGTCCACAAGGTCTTGCCCAAGCGACCGGCATTGACCGCGATCAGGCCCGACGCAGCGGCAAGGATATGTTCGGTTGACCGGTAATTCTGTTCCAGCTTGACGACATGCGCGCCGGGAAAGTCCTTCTCGAACCGCAGGATGTTGCCCACTTCGGCCCCGCGCCAGCCATAGATCGACTGATCATCATCGCCGACGCAGCAGATGTTACGGTGCTGCGCCGCCAGCAGCCGCAGCCACAGGTACTGGGCGACGTTGGTATCCTGGTATTCGTCCACCAGAATATAGCGAAACCAGCGCTGATATTGTTCCAGTATGTCCGGGTGGGCCTGAAGGATCGTCACGACATGCAACAGCAAATCGCCGAAATCGGTGGCGTTGAGGGTTTTCAGCCGGTCCTGATAGGCGACGTAAAGCTCGGTGCCTTTGTAATTATAGGCCGCCGCCTCGGCCGAGGGCACCTTGTCGGGCGTCCAGGCGCGGTTCTTCCAACTGTCGATCAACCCCGCCAGCATCCGGGCGGGCCAGCGCTTTTCGTCGATATTGGCCGCCGCGATCAGTTGTTTGAGCAATCGCAACTGGTCGTCGGTATCAAGGATGGTGAAGTTGGATTTCAGGCCCACCAGTTCGGCATGGCGGCGCAGGATTTTGACCGAGATCGAATGAAAGGTGCCCATCCATTTGATCGGCGCCTTTAGGTTAAAAGGCGTCTTTTCCAGCCGATCTTTCATCTCGCGCGCGGCTTTATTGGTAAAAGTCACCGCCAAAATCTCGTCGGACCTCGCCCGGCCTAGCGTAACAAGATGAGCAACCCGCGCCATAAGAGCCTTGGTCTTGCCCGTCCCCGCCCCCGCCAGCATCAGCAGCGGGCCGTCCAATGTCTCAACCGCCTGCCGCTGCGCGGGGTTCAACCCGTCCATATAGGGCATGGGCCGCGCCGCCATGGCACGGGTGGAAAGCGAAGCGCCTTCAAAGGCGTCAGTTTCATCAAAACCGTTCATTGGCGGCAATCTAGCGCGAAGCGGGGTGGAATAAAAGCCAAGTTCACACAATGTTCGCATCCTTTTTCGTGGACATTTGCCGGGGCTCTGGCAAAACCCCTGCATGGACCTGCATCAACGCTATCCCGCCATTTCCGACCTGAAGGCGCGCGCGCGGCGGCGCATTCCGCATTTTGTCTGGGAATATCTCGACAGTGCCACCGGCACCGAGGCGACGCTGCGGCGCAATCGGGCCAGGCTGGATGAGGTGCTGTTTCGCCCGTCGATCCTGCATGGCGAATTCAAACCCGATCTTGGCACCACGCTTTTTGGTCATCACCACCCCTTGCCTTTCGGGGTGGCCCCGGTTGGCATGTCGGGGCTGATCTGGCCCGATGCCGAACGCTTGCTGGCCGACGCGGCAGGTGCGGCGGGCCTGCCCTATGCGTTGTCCACCGTGGCCACGCAAACGCCGGAAACCGTTGGCCCGTCGCTGGGTGAACATGGCTGGTTCCAGATGTATCCGCCGCGTGACCCCACCATTCGCGCCGATATGATCAGACGCGCCCGTGAGGCCGGATTTTCGACCCTGATCCTGACCGTCGATGTCCCCGTGGCCAGCCGCCGCGAACACCAGACCCGATCCGGCCTGACCCAGCCGCCGCGCCTGACCCCGCGCCTGATGGCGCAGGTGGCGCGCTGTCCGGTCTGGGCGATGGGCACCGCGCGTCTGGGGATGCCGCGGATGCGACTGTTTGACGGCTACGGCGAAAACAAACTCAGCCTGTCGTCAACCGCCCATATCGGCTATCTGCTGCGCACCTCGCCTGACTGGGACTATGTGAGGATGCTGCGCGATGAATGGCAGGGGCCACTGATCGTCAAGGGTGTGTTGCGCCCCGAGGATGCCGCGGGGCTGGAGGCGGCAGGCGTCGATGCGATCTGGGTTTCAAACCATGCCGGCCGCCAGTTCGATGCGGCACCTGCGACGATAGAAGCGCTGCCCGGAATTCGCGCGGCGACCCAACTGCCGGTGATCTTCGACAGCGGCATTGAGGGTGGCCTCGACATTTTGCGCGCGCTGGCGCTTGGGGCCGATTTCGTCATGCTGGGGCGGGCGTGGCACTATGCGCTGGGCGCGCTCGGGGCGGCGGGGCCTGCGCATCTTGTCGACATCCTCAGAAAGGATATGGAGGCGAATATGGGCCAGCTTGGTGCACGGACGCTGGGTGATTTGCCGACCGCGTTGTTGTGACACCGAATTCACGTCGCTTTCGGCGCAATTGCTTCGTTTCTGCGGCGGCGTGTCTGGCCAAAGACCGTAAAGGGAACGGAATGTTGCCAAAAACTTGCAGGCCGACAGGTTTGGGGGATTGCGCCGCAGCGCAGCATCCCTAATGTGGCCCCGCAGCATGGGAGGAAAGACATGGCCGAGTTCCGCAAGATCCTGATTGCCAACCGGGGCGAGATCGCCATTCGCGTGATGCGCGCGGCAACCGAACTGGGCAAGCGGACGGTCGCGGTCTATGCCGAAGAGGACAAGCTGTCTCTGCATCGCTTCAAGGCCGATGAGGCCTACCGGATCGGCGAGGGGCTGGGGCCGGTCGCGGCCTATCTTTCCATCCCCGAAATTATTCGCGTGGCCAAGGAATGCGGGGCCGATGCGATCCATCCGGGCTATGGGCTTTTGTCTGAAAACCCCGATTTCGTCGAGGCCTGTGCGCGCAACGGCATCACCTTCATCGGTCCCAGGGCCGAAACCATGCGCGCGCTGGGCGACAAGGCTTCGGCCCGGCGCGTGGCGGTCGCGGCAGGCGTGCCGGTGATCCCTGCGACCGAAGTGCTGGGCGAGGATTTCGACGCCATCAAGAAAGAGGCGGCGGAGGTCGGCTATCCCCTGATGCTGAAGGCAAGCTGGGGTGGCGGCGGGCGCGGGATGCGGCCCATCACCAAGCCCGAGGAACTGGTGGAAAAAGTCCGCGAAGGGCGGCGCGAGGCGGAAGCGGCCTTTGGCAATGGCGAAGGCTATCTGGAAAAGATGATCCTGCGTGCCCGCCATGTCGAGGTGCAGATTCTCGGCGATAGCCACGGCCAGATATATCACCTGTTTGAGCGGGACTGCACCGTCCAGCGCCGCAACCAGAAGGTGGTTGAACGTGCGCCTGCGCCCTATCTGACCGAGGCCCAGCGCACCGAGGTCTGTGAACTCGGTCGCCGCATCTGCGCCCATGTGAATTACGAATGCGCGGGCACGGTCGAATTCCTGATGGATATGGATGACCAGAAATTCTATTTCATCGAGGTCAATCCGCGCGTGCAGGTCGAACATACCGTCACCGAGGAAGTGACCGGCATCGACATCGTGCAAAGCCAGATCAAGATCGCCGAGGGCAAGACGCTGGCCGAGGCTACCGGTATCGCGCGGCAGGAGGATATCGAATTGCGCGGTCATGCGCTGCAATGCCGGGTGACGACGGAAGACCCGCAAAACAACTTCATCCCCGATTACGGCCGGATGACGGCCTATCGGTCGGCCACCGGCATGGGCATCCGGCTCGATGGCGGGACGGCCTATGCGGGCGGCGTCATCACCCGGTATTACGATTCACTGCTGGTCAAGGTCACCGCCTGGGCGCCGACCCCGGAAAAGGCCATCGCGCGGATGGACCGGGCCCTGCGCGAATTCCGCATTCGTGGAGTGTCGACCAATATCGCCTTTGTTGAAAACCTGCTGAAGCATCCGACGTTCCTTGACGACACCTACACCACCAAGTTCATCGACACGACGCCCGACCTGTTCAGTTTTCGCAAACGCCGCGACCGGGCGACGAAAATCCTCACCTATATCGCCGATGTCACCGTCAACGGGCACCCCGAAACCGCCGGACGGGCCAAGCCGCCCGCCCATGCGCGCACGCCCAAGGCCCCTGAGAAAAAGGCCCCCGCCGCCCTTGGTACCCGCAATCTCTTGGAGCAAAAAGGCCCGCAAGCCGTTGCCGACTGGATGGGCCGTCAGAAGAAACTGCTGATCACCGACACCACCATGCGCGATGCGCATCAGTCGCTGCTGGCGACGCGAATGCGGTCAATCGACATGATCAAGGTGGCCCCGGCCTATGCCGCCAACCTGCCCGAACTTTTCAGCATTGAGTGCTGGGGCGGGGCGACGTTCGATGTGGCCTACCGGTTCTTGCAGGAATGCCCCTGGCAGCGGCTGCGCGATCTGCGCGCGGCGATGCCCAACATCATGACGCAGATGCTGCTGCGGTCCTCGAACGGTGTCGGCTATACCAATTACCCCGACAATGTGGTCGAGGAATTCGTCCGTCAGGCGGCCAAGACCGGGGTGGATGTGTTTCGCGTGTTCGACAGCCTCAACTGGGTTGAAAACATGCGGGTGGCGATGGATGCGGTTCTGGCCAGCGGCAAGGTGCTCGAGGCGTCGATCTGCTATACCGGCGATATCCTTGATCCGGCCCGCGCCAAATACGATCTGAAATATTATGTGGATAACGCCAAGGCGCTGAAGGCCGCGGGCGCGCATGTTCTGGGCATGAAGGATATGGCGGGCCTGTTGAAACCCGCCGCCGCGCGCGTGCTGTTCAAGGCGCTGCGCGAAGAGGTCGGTCTGCCGATCCATTTCCATACCCATGACACGGCGGGTATTTCCGGGGCCACCATCGTCGCCGCCGCCGAGGCGGGCGTGGCCGCCGTCGACGCCGCGATGGACGCGTTTTCGGGGGCGACGTCACAGCCCTGCCTGGGGTCGATTGTCGAGGCCATGGCCCATACCGAACGCGACACCGGGCTTGATATCGCGGAAATTCGCAAAATCTCCAACTACTGGGAGGCGGTGCGCCATCAGTACCGGGCGTTTGAGGCGGGGCTGGAGGCCCCGGCCTCGGAGATTTATCTGCATGAAATGCCTGGCGGCCAGTTCACCAACCTCAAGGCGCAGGCGCGCTCGCTCGGGCTTGAGGAACGCTGGCACGAGGTCGCCCAGACCTATGCCGACGTCAACCAGATGTTCGGCGATATCGTCAAGGTCACGCCTTCGTCGAAGGTGGTGGGCGACATGGCGCTGATGATGGTGGCCCAAGGGTTGACCCGCGCCGAGGTCGAAGACCCGAAAACCGAGGTTTCTTTCCCGGAATCGGTGGTCGACATGCTGCGCGGCAGTATCGGCCAGCCCCCCGGCGGCTGGCCGAAGGACATCCAGAAAAAGGTGCTGAAAGGCGCAAAGCCGTCAACCGACCGGCCCGGCAAGCATCTGCCGCCGGTCGATATCGAGGCGACGCGGACCGCCGTGACAAAAGAGCTATTGGGTTTTGTCGTCGATGACGAGGATCTCAACGGCTACCTCATGTATCCCAAGGTTTTCCTTGATTACATGGGCCGCCACCGCATCTATGGCCCGGTGCGCACCCTGCCCACCCGCACCTTCTTTTACGGCATGGAACCGAGCGAAGAGATTTCGGTGGAAATCGACCCCGGCAAGACGCTGGAAATCCGCCTTCAGGCGGTGGGCGAAACCAATCACGAAGGCGATGTGAAGGTCTTTTTCGAACTGAACGGCCAGCCCCGTGTCGTGCGCATCGCCAACCGCGCCATCAAGGCCAAGACCGCCGTGCGCCCCAAGGCGTCGGACACGAACCCCGACCATGTCGGCGCGCCGATGCCGGGGTCGGTCGCTTCGGTCGCGGTCAGTGTCGGGCAAAAGGTCAATGCGGGCGATCTCTTGCTGACCATCGAGGCGATGAAGATGGAAACCGGTCTGCATGCCGAACGGGCGGCCACAGTCAAGGCGCTGCATGTGCAGCCCGGCAGCCAGATCGACGCCAAGGATCTGCTGGTGGAACTGGGGGACTGAGCGGGCGGGCGGCGGATGGTGCGGGGTTAGCCCATTGCGCCCTCATTTCGCTTTTTTCGGCAGCCTGTTAGGGCGTTCTTAGCATCTCGTCACCTAGGGTAACCCCGGTGGCAATTCTGGGTGACGCAATGGCAAATGCCGGACAATCGACGTTGGAAACCTTTCTGGTCGAGGATGTGATCCTGACCCTGGGCAATCTGCGCGGGTCGCTGTCCTGGTTCGTCCGCTCGGAAATTCCCGGCGACCAGAACCGCTATCGGCTCTGGCTGGAACGGATCGACCGGCAGATTGAATCGCTCGAAGACCGCGCGCGGGGCGTCTTTGAACAGATGCGCGCCGAAACCCCTGCCCCTTCACCGCCTGCCGCAAGGCGCATAGCCCCCGACACGCGCGTGCGGCCACCCCTGAAGGCCGAAGACAGGGCGCCAGGCCCCCTGATCCCCCGATCGTCCGGACTGCCGGTGTTTCGCAGCCAACGGCATGGTCAAACCAGTTTGACGTCGACCTGATTTCAGCGGCGACATAAACCGGTACAGTGCCAGCCCTTATCCGCCCCAGAGAAAAGAATTGCCGTGTCAATGATTTTCCCCTTGCAGCAAGCGGGCAGAATTTATACATCGCACCCACCCAAGGACGCGGGCGTAGCTCAGGGGTAGAGCATAACCTTGCCAAGGTTAGGGTCGTGAGTTCGAATCTCATCGCCCGCTCCAGTTTGGTCAGTCTTAACAAATACTTACAAGAGGCCGCCTTCGGGCGGCCTTTTTGTTGTTGCCATTTATTGCCTTTTTCATCTCGCCATCATGGCAAAACATCGTGGTCGAGCACCGCATCGCGCAGCGATTCCGCTGGTATTTGCAGATAGTTCGCCTCGTTATGAGAATGGTGATCTTTCGGCTTTCGGGTGATCAACCGCTTTTCCAATTATATTTTGCGTGATAAAAATACCATCTCAGTGGCGGCATGAGTGCGATTTTATCGCCTGAGATAAATTAACGTGACAGGGGTCTCCGTTTAAGGTAATTTATCGCCAACAATAAATGGACGTTCCTCATGGAAACCGACCCCAGAGTAAAAGTTTGGGCCGAACGGATCGGCCATCAGCTACGCTCGACCCGCAAGGCGCAGGGGCTGAGCCTGAAGGACCTGTCACGTCTGTCTGGTTCTACCCTGCCCACCTTGTCCCATATCGAACGCGCCACACGAGATGTTAAGCTCTCCACCCTCGTGGCACTGGCCGATGCCCTGAGGGTAGACCTACCGACCCTATTTGAGGACCATCACACAACGGGATCGAGCCCGGCCAAAGGTAACGCCGATGGCTACCAGTTGGACGATGATTGATGTCAATTCTTGATCGGCTGAACGTCTATTATGAGCAGTTCGTCTTAGGCATCATTGATGTGCACGACGATGGGCACCTGACCTTTGCCTATGATCCGCGATGGCTGGCAACAACGGGGAACTTCCCCCTGTCCGTCACCCTGCCGCTCACCGATGTCACATATCCCGATGCGGTCATCACACCATGGTTGGCAAATCTGCTGCCCGAAGAGCAGCAGCTACTCACCCTGTCTCGGGCCCTGGGGTTGTCATCGACCGACACATTGGCGATCCTGAAAGTCATCGGAGGCGATACGGCGGGTGCAATTTCGATTGGCGAACCGAGTGATCGTTCACAGTGGGCCTACCAGACGCTTACTGCCCAATACGGCACAGACAATGCGGAGGACGCCCTATCTGCCCACTTCAATGATCTGGGGCAACGCCCGTTCATGGTCGGTGAAGATGGCGTTCGTCAATCGCTGGCAGGAGGCCAGAAGAAGACCGCGTTGGCGGTAGTCGGACCAGATGGGCGGCCAAAGCTGGGCCTCATGACCGAAGGCGACAGGCTCGCCGTGCCAAAGCGAGGGGCACCCTCTACGATCATAATCAAACCCGACAATCCGAACTTACCTGGGATTGTTGAGAACGAAGCCTATTGCCTGACCCTCGCAAATTTGATTGGCCTGCCCGTGGTCAAGGTTGGGATCGCCAAGGCTGGCAACAGAACCGCCCTTGCCGTCGCCCGCTATGATCGCGATACCCGCAAAGATGGTAGCCTGCGGCGGCTGCACCAGGAGGACTTCGCACAGGCCAATGGCCGCTACCCATCGCAGAAATACGAACAGGGAACGGTCCCAGGACTTGATATGACGGCCTTGCTCACCACGGCACGCCACCTGCCCGCCAAGGATGCCCTGATACTTCAGGATCAGGTTATCTACAACATTTTGGTCGCCAACACCGACGCACATGCGAAAAACTATTCGTTGCTGTTGAGTGGCAGTCCAAGGATGGCCCCGCTCTATGATGTCTCGACTGTCCTGCACTGGGATCACGTCAACCAATACCACGCGCAAAGACTCGGGGGGCGCAAACGCAAGCCTGCCGACATGGCCCGTCGCCACTGGGACCGCATTGCCGATGCCGCCGGGTTCAACGCCGTTGGACTGCGGGTGCGGGTGCAGGAATTGGTCGATGCGATGGTGGCGACCCGTGTCGTGGCAACAAGGGCCATAGCCGATCAGGCTGGGACATCTGTGACGATGGTCGAGCATGCAGCAGAACTGATTGAGCAAAATGCACTACGGATCGCTGGGCGCCTGAAAGAGCAACGATGACGTAAACCAGAATGCCCGCGCAAATTTGCGGATTGCAAAACCAGAGCATTGGAATTCATTGTGCAAAGCCAATGCGATGGTGGCGTTGAGCCGACACGGCATAGGAAAAGGGCGACCATCATTTCCCCGATGAACAGCCCCGTCGGAAGCTGCGAGAACGCGTCGGCGACCGTCACGAATCCGCCGATCGCAAGACGGTATCACGATCCCGGCGCAGAACAGGCTTTTATCCGTCCGGTCCGGGTATCCAGATCGCATCGCCAGAGTCGTTTTCCAAGAGCTGCAAACGCCGTTTCAGCCCGGTATTCTCATCCACAAGCGACAACACCAGCGCAACACCGGCGATGTTCAGCCGCAGATCTGTCTGAAGGCGTTGCACCCTGCGGACGATCGTGATGCTGGTGCTCTCAAAGCGCCACAGGGGGCGCGCCTCGCCCACGGGCTCCAGAATGCCTTCATCGACCAGTTCAAGAACCCAGTCCGCAGAAGACCCACAGATCCTGCACAGATCAAGAAGCGTCAACGGACCCACGATTTCGGTCGCGTTCACCAATGCTGTTGATTTAGGCATCGTTCAACCTCCCATTCCGGCGCGCGGATCGAAGTCCATCTCGCGCGACATCTGTTCGTAGAGTTCCCTGGCTTTCGGGCTTTCACTGAGCGGGATAACGATCCTGAGCACCGCATAGAGATCACCCGCCTGCGTGCCGGGAATGCCGCGCCCTTTGAGGCGGAGCTTCTTTCCAGCTTGGGCATGTTTGGGCAACGTCAGTTCCACCTTGCCGCTGGGCGTCGGTACACTGATCTTGGCACCCAGAGCGGCCTCCCAGGGGGTGACTGGCAGGTCCATGAAGACATCCCTGCCCTCAACACGGTAGGCGCGGTCCTCCCTGATCGCCACTTCCAGATAAAGATCACCGGGCATGCCCTGGCCAAACCCCGGCGATCCTTTCCCGGCCAGGCGGATATGCTGGCCTTCGGTCACGCCCTTCGGGATCGAGACCCTGATCGAGCGTTCCTGCATTGACACATGGCCGCTTGCATCAACCTCCGGCGCGCGCAAAGTGAAATCGCGTGTTCCGCCTTCATAGGCCTCCTTGAGGTCGATCACGATCTTGGCGTGATGATCCTGTCCGGGCGCATTGAACTGACGATCCGATTGCCTGTTCGCAGACGGTTTGCCCCGACGCGCGAACAGCTCATCAAAGAACGCGCCAAAGTTGTTTGGGTCGGCTTGTGTATAGCCACCACCAGAAAACTCGAAGCCTTCATCCCAGTCTGGCGGCGGTCGAAACGCCTGTCCTTCCTGCCAGTTGGCCCCCAGTTGCTCATAGGCGGCACGCTTCTCCGGATCTTGCAGAACTTCATAGGCTTCGCCCACGTCCTTGAACTTTTGTTCCGCCCCGACGGCGTCAGGCCCGGTATTCACATCGGGATGATATTTGCGAACGAGCTTGCGATAGGCGCGCTTGATCTCGTCTTGTGTCGCTGTCCGTTCGACGCCCAGAACCTTGTAGTAATCCTTGTATTCCATTGCTCTATCGGTCTCCGCCCGGCTCCATCAAGTGGCCCCATCAAGTGGACCCGTCAAGTGGCACTGTCTTGGCGTGGCCTGGCTTGCGCAACCCGTCTCGCGTTCGAAAGTGCCCGGCCACTGCCGAACCGATCATTCCAGATAATCGACGCGATGGCCATGCGCTTTTGTCGTCGGGCCACCTGCTCCATTCCCCCTGGGCAGGTTTGACGCACCCATCAACGGCAACAGAATCGCCGACAGGGGGCGGGAATTGCCTTGTCCAAAGCCCTCCGTCAAACCGGGGAATATTTAAAAAACGCTGTGTTTCCAGATGGAAGACAAGCACAATCGGGCAAAGATGCCATAATCCTGTTCGCGCCAAAGGTTAATTCAGAGGGCAAATTCGTCAACAATTGCCGCCGTCCGCGGAAAGAACACAGGCGATTGCCGTTGACGTTAACGTCATTGTTGCCAGAAGCGACACGACCGCCCTTCGGGCCAAAGCAACGCGGTGCAACCTTGCCACCTTATCTGCCCGTTTCCGAAACATTGCCGTCGTAAGTTGGCCCGATTTCCCCGGCCAATAGCGCCCGTGACGGTCAGAGCAGTTCCCGACCGAGTAACGAGTGCGGCCAGAGTGCGCGTGTATCAGTATCGTCGGCAGGTTGCCGATAGTTAAAGTGGCAGCACTTTCATGCCGGGGGGGTCGACACCTCTCCGGCATGTTGGTTTTTGGGGTTAAGGCGTTCTGCACCCGATCGCCATACGCGCCCGTCCTGGTTGGGCCTGCCCTGCAAAGGCCGCATATCGGCATCCGCCATCACCAATACCCATTGACCCAGAGTGATTGCTTGACCCTTCCCGCCAACGCGGCCAATCTGCCCCTGAAAATGTGATCCGTCGGGATGTTGTTCCTTTCCCGCCGCCTCGAAAGACTTATCGATGTTCGTGGCCCGCCTCTCTTTCGCGCTATATACGCTGTGCCTGTCGCCTGCCTGGGCGGATCAGCCTCTGGCCGTCGGCATCGTGACGACGATGGCGACCGCCGACAGCCGGGTATATTCGCTGACCGGAGAAGCGGTCGCCCGAAACAGGCTGAGCGCCGCCTTTCCCACCAATGGGCGCATCGCGGCGGTTTCGGTCGATGTCGGCGACAAGGTTGCCAAAGGGGCCGAGCTTGCGCGCATCGAATCCGTTCAACAGCAACAATCATTGCGTGCCGCCGAAGCCGGGCTTGCCACGGCGTCGGCCGATCAGCGGCAGGCCAGCGAAGACCTTGACCGTCAGGATGCATTGCTGGAACGCGGTGCCACGACCCGCATCGCCCGCGACGGCGCCGAAGACAGGTTGCGGATCGCCGAGGGTTTGCTGGCTCAGGCGGGGGCCGACCTTGACCGGGCCAGAAAGGCCTTGGCCGACACGGTGCTGCTGGCCCCACAGGATGCGACAATCACCGCCCGCATGATCGAGACGGGACAGGTCGTCGGCGCGGCACAACCGGTGCTGGAGATGGCTTTGGGCGACGGCATTGATGCGGTGTTCGATGTCCCCGAGGTATTGCTGACCGGGGCTGCCCCGCCGTCTGATGTGGCTCTGACGCTGCTCGACAGCCCGGATCAGACCTTTGGCGGAACTATTCGCGACATCTCGCCGCTGGTTGATGCCCGATCGGGCACCGTTGCGGTGACGGTCGGCATCGACAATCCACCGGACGCGCTGGACTTTGGCGAAGCCGTGCGCGGGTCGGTGGTCATCCAGGGCGCGCCGCATATCGTGCTTCCTTATACGGCGATGTCCGTCATCGGGACTTCGCCCGCCGTCTGGCTGGTAGACCCCGCCACAATGGCCGTGTCACTGCACCCCGTTACGGTTGACCGCTTTGAAACCGGGCGCATCGTTCTTTCGGACGGATTGGAGGACGGCGCGCTGGTGGTGACCGATGGCGCCCAGCTTCTGTTCCCTGGGCGCATTGTCCGCAAGTCGGAGGCCACGCAATGAGGGCGGTTTTCTTCGCATTTCTTTGCGCCCTGCCCGCACATGCGCAAGGTCAGTCACCCTTGGGCGAAACCGCCCCCCGCCCGGTCATCTCCGAGCTGGTAAACCTTCAGTCCGGGCACCGGCAAAGCTATGTCGGCACCATTGCATCGCGGATCGAGATCGACCTTGGCTTTCCCCTGACCGGCACCTTGGCCGAACGCCCGGTTGACTCCGGCGATCTGGTGACGAAGGGGCAGGTTCTGGCGCGGCTCAACCCCGTTGACCTTGATGCCGAAACCCGCGCCGCCGAGGCGGGTGTGGCCGTGGCCACAGCGCAATTG
>JBATDH010000044.1:0-2371 GCA_049663365.1 Albidovulum sp.
CGCGCCTGCCTGCCCCTTGGCAGGCGCGTATCCGCGCCAGCCCAGGCAGCCGCGCCCCGATAACACCCTTCCAGAGAAATCGGCCCACCCCACGCCCGCCGCTACCGCTCCGGACGTAAGCGGTGGAAACCCTCCGCCGGAGGGTTTCTTGTCACCGCTTGTTTCGCGCGGCTCGGTAGGGCGGGCTTCAGCCCGCCACGCCATAGCCACGCTGTCGGGCGCGCTTCAGCACACCCCGATCGTCGCAATGCGCGTGGAGAGGGAAAGGCGCGCTGAAGCGCGCCCTACGCTTGCTAGTGACTCTCAACCTCTCCGGTTCGTTCGTTGCCGTAGACAGAGAACCGCTCAAGGAAATCGCGTGATGCCCTGCGCGCTAGACTGCCGAATCGACCTACGTCCCCGAATTCGTCTAATGCGTTTGCAAACTGATCGCGATCCGGGAAATCAGCATTCTTTTCGGAAGTAATGATCCCCCATATTCCGTCAACAATGTATGATGGATGGTCATATGTTTCCGCTCGCCCTCGTTCATTGGTCAAAAAGTGTTCATCAGTGATGCCATAAAATTCCCGCACATCTTCTTGGGAAATTTTTCTATCAATGGCCAAACGATATAGTTTGGGACACAGAACTTTGTAGAGTACCAGTGAGGCAATTAAATCTTGCCACCCCCATCGCAATTTCTCGAAACTTGGATCGCCGTGCATCAGGGCAATCTGAGTCAGAATTTGTCCAACGTCGCGAATTGAAATCTTGTGCGACCGGAGTCGCATCTTTAAGTGTCTGGCGAAAACTTCTTGGGTTTTTTTTGGTATCCCCATCTGCTCCGCAGCGCGCTCAAAATACTCGACTTGCACGGGGCGATCTTCGTTCCTTCCCGTACTTTCATTCAGCCGAAGAGTTAATGTGATAAAGCGTCGAAGGTATTCCTCCCCGTCAATTTCCGCCCCATATCTTGCTCTAACGCTGCTTTGCAGCGCTTCAATATTCACTCCAAGTACAAAGTGAATATTTGGGACCGCAAAGAAATGCTTTATCGTCTCCAACACGGCCAACGCGTAATCGGGTCTACACCTATCAAGCTCATCTACCACGATGACTAGCGGTGTTGACTCACCCTTTCCTGCGGTGCCCGAGTTGGTCATTGATTGCAAGGCGGTCTTCAATTGCTGCATTGCTTCTCTGCGACCGTCTTCCCTTCGCCAGAATTCTTCTGTGGCCTTCTTTACTTCTGCCGCGCTAGATTGAAGCACTACGTCTGCCGCCGTACCCACAAATTCAGTGGCACCATAAGTTGCCATTGCCAGCGCAATTCTTGTCGCTGGCCGAGCGAGCATCGCCGTGGCTGACTTAACCTTCTGCCATGCTTTGTTCTTTCCTGCATCTGGCAGCCTCTCGGAAATCGCGCTTGTGATCGCGATCAGCGGGTCTTCCAGAAAATCGTGTGCAAAAGCGTCAAAGTATATAGTTGTGGCGCGACCGCCGTTTTCAAGTTTATGGGCACCGACCCATCGCTTGAGAAAATAGGTTTTACCCATACCCCAATCACCATCAATCGCGATGACGACGGGCTCTTCAATTTTGTCTACCAAACTGGACAGAGACTTGCCTGTCGCCACCCGGTTAAGCGGGTCATCTTTGCCAAATCCTTCAATGTAGAGTTCTACGGGCGGATCAGGGGGAAACAGCTTCATTTGTTATTCTCACCGAAAATGTGCGGTTGGCGCAGATAGTGCAGAATGTGCGCTCAACCGATCATTGTGCTAAATTGAAGCCAATGCAAGCGTAGGGTGCGCGCTCGCACGCACCAACCGTCCGCCGCCAATGGTGCGTGAAATCATCCCCCCCTCACCCCCCCTCACTTCCCCCTCAACCGCGCATCCCGCAACCGCTTCAACTCCTCAATCCGCGCCCGGCGTTTCTCGGCCTCTGGCCTTGCGGCCTCTGCTGCCTCGCGGGCCTCGAACTCGGCCCGTGCGGTGTCGAGGATTTCGCGGCGCAGGGTCATTTCCTCCTCCTCGAGCGTCGGCTGGTAGCGAACCGACTCGGCCCCCGTCACCACCCCGGCCAGCCGCGCCAGCATGAACACCCGCAGCACCGCGTTCATCCGGCTCAGATGGCCTCTGCCGGTGGCACGGAAAAACGCCACGATGTCCTCGTCGATCCGCAGCGTCAGCTTGGCCTTTTGCGGCACCACCGGGCGCTGGGCGATCTCGAACCAGGCGCGGGGGATGCGCGGGCTGTCGTCAAACCCCCAGCGCAGGTCGGCCTCCAGGTCGCGCACGGTCAGGGCCAGTTCATGGTATTTTTCGGCGCGCCGGGTGTCGGCGCTGGTCGGGCGGGGCATGGGGCGGGTTCCTTTCGGGCGGGC
>JBATDH010000045.1:0-9635 GCA_049663365.1 Albidovulum sp.
CCCCGCCGTTTCCTGAACCACACCCCCGCCCGATTTGTCCCGCGACAAATCGGGCCGCGCCTGCCTGCCCCCGGCAGGCGCGTACCCGCGCCAGCCCAGGCAACCGCGCCCCGATTAACCAACGCACGGCGCAAACGGCCAACTCCTTGGTCTCCGGCTCACGCCTCCGGCCAAGCGGACCGGGTCAATCGGGGGCTTGCGCCGCGCCACCGGCGCGACGGTCCCCCTCATATGCTACTGGCACGTCGCCTGATCGGTCCGCGGGCCAGACCTCACCCTTTCGCGCTTCCCCCCCCGGTGGGGGAGGGAGAGGGTAGGGGGGCACCCGCCCACAAGGCCACCTGCAATCAGTAGCCGGTCTGGGCCTGTTGGGCTTCGGTCTCGATCGCCTGGTCGGCGGTTTGCAGATCCTTGCCCGCGCCTTGAATCGTCGCGCAGGCGGTCAGGCCGATCAGGGCCACAAGGCTGAGGCAAAGGCGGATCATGGTACACTCCCTTGGAAAATTCCGGTGGCCACATCCTATACCGCGACCCCCGCCGCAAGGCCAGAGCACCCCGGTTGCCCGGCCGTAAATCCGCCGCAATCCCTTGCTACCAAAGCTGCCGGACATGGGAGGCCGAGCGATGGGTAAAACTCTTGCCGCTGTGGCGGTTTTTTTGGGCCTCTACGCGCTTTATGATACCCAGGGTCCCGGCTCGCCGGTGCGGGTGAAGGCCAGTGAAATCGGCATGTCGGGGCTCAGCATCCCGCAAAGCGGCAGTGTCGGCAATGCCGTGCTGGGGGTCGCGGGCAAGATCGCGAAATGACCCGCCGCGCGCGGCCATCCGCTTTGGCGGTTTTTCACAGGCGGTCAAGACGGTTTTTGTCGGCGACCCGCAGGTCCGGTGCCCGCAGAGATGCGGGGTGCCGGTTCGGGGCTGTCGGCCGTTAACCGGCGCTTAACCATCACGCGGCAGATTGGCGGCATGAAACGCCTCATCCCACTTTTGATCCTTGCCGGTTGCGGTGCCTCGCCGGACCCGAAATTCTTTGGGGCCACGCGGCATGAGGTGACCAAGGGCGGCATAGATTTCGTGGTTTTTCATCAAGATACGCGGGCCGAGGTGGTGCGTCTTGGCTATCTGCGGCGGGCTGAGCGCGCCCCGGTGCCGCATCTGATGGAAGAAGCCGTGGCCGAGGCGACCGGCTGCCGCGTCATTCCCAACTCGATGAAGACCAGAATCCCCGGCGACACCGGCGAGGCGCGGTTCAATCTTGACTGTTAAGGCGCGGAATTAACTGAAGAAATTGCGAAGAACCGCCTCAAACTCGCGCGGTTTGTCGGCATGAAGCCAGTGCCCCGCGCCGGGGATTTTGGCGAAACTGGCGTTGGGAAAGAGCTGTTTTATGTCAACGCGATGCTCGGGCTTCACATAGTCCGAATCGCCCCCCGACAGGATCAGAACCGGCCCGGTAAAGGTGCCGTCAACCGCTGGCCAGCCCATGATCTGCGGCATTTCCCTCTCCAGAACGCTCAGATTGAGCCGCCAACGCGGGGAATCTCCTTTCAGATCAAGCGATTGCAGCAAAAAGGCCCGCACACCCGGATCATCCACGGATAGCGCCAAACGCCGGTCCGCCTCGCCCCGACTGGTCAGCCCCGCCAGATCCAGCCCCGCCATCGCCTGCACCAGATGCATTTGCGAATGGGCATAAGCGACCGGAGAAATGTCGCCCACAATCAACCGGTTAACCAGATCAGGCCGGGTCAGCGCCAGCACCATCGCGGCTTTGCCCCCCATTGAGTGGCCAATGACATCGACGGGCATACCCCCGGCTGCAATGACTTTGGCCAGATCACCGGCCATATCAAGGTAACTGTTTGTATCTGAACGAAAACTATTGCCGTGATTACGCATGTCGACACTGATGATCTGCCGGTCATCGGCCATCCGCCTGGCAATGGCCCCCCAGTTGCGCGCCGAGCCGAAGAGGCCATGCGCAATCAGAAGCGGCGGGCGG
This sequence comes from Albidovulum sp., assembly GCA_049663365.1. Classification (GTDB taxonomy): domain Bacteria; phylum Pseudomonadota; class Alphaproteobacteria; order Rhodobacterales; family Rhodobacteraceae; genus Albidovulum. Next base: position 2,003 of record JBATDH010000045.1, read on the forward strand.
TCGGTGGCGGTGCCAAGAGCGGTGAAATTGAGCATGGGGCAGTCATAAACCAGCATCGACGGGGCTTCCAGCAGAGGTTGCAGTACCGGTTCCTGACGGCGTAAATAGGCGTGAGGAGGCGTGACGCGGATGAGTGGCATGGCGGTTCAGAAAATGGCGGACAGGGTGGCCGAACTGATGGAGCAGCGGCTGCGCCTGCGCGGCGGCAGTCTGGCGGAAAAACTGCGCCGCGGGGCCCGCCTGCTGCCCCGAAAGGTTCGCAAGAACGCCCAATATCTGGCCGAGGTTTCGGCCATGGCCGATATCCCGGCGATGCAGGCGCGGCTTGATCATGAACGTATCGCCGACGCCTATGACATCTGCGTCCGGTATCTGAAACCATTGGGAGCGGGCGTGCGGCGGCGGGCCTTGATGCTTGATATGTTGCGGGGCATCTGGGCTTCGGTACTGGTGACACTGACACTTGTGGTGTTGGTGCTGGTTTGGCGCGGGTTCGTCTGAGGTCCTGGCAAGTGATCGGTCTGGCCGACAAAAAGGGGGCCTAAAGCGGGTTGTCTTTGATCTGATGGATCAGGTCAAAGGCAAAACGCTGTAGGCCCCATTTGAAGCCCGAAATACCGTTTTACAGCCCCGGATAGAGCGGGAAACGCGCGCAAAGCGTGGCCACCTCGGCCTTGACGGCGGCTTCGACGCTGCCGTTATCACCTTCGCCATTCGTGGCCAGACCATCGACGACCTTGACAATCATCCGGGCGATCTGGCGAAACTCTTCCTCGCCAAAGCCGCGGGTGGTCCCGGCGGGGGTGCCGAGACGGATACCGCTGGTCACGAACGGTTTTTCCGGATCGAACGGCACGCCGTTCTTGTTGCAGGTGATATGGGCGCGGCCAAGGGCGGCTTCGGTCGCCTTGCCGGTCACTTTCTTGGGCTGCAAATCGGCCAGCATCAGGTGGTTGTCGGTGCCGCCCGAGACGATGTTGATGCCGCCCTTCATCAGCTCATCGGCCATGGCGCGGGCATTCTTGACGACCTGTGCCGCGTAGTCCTTGAATTCGGGCCGCAGGGCTTCGCCGAAAGCCACGGCCTTGGCGGCGATGACATGCATCAGCGGGCCGCCCTGAAGGCCGGGGAACACCGCCGAGTTGATTTTCTTGGCAATGTCTTCGTGATTGGTCAGGATCATGCCGCCGCGCGGACCGCGCAGGGATTTGTGGGTGGTGGTGGTGACGACATGGGCGTGGGGCAGGGGTGACGGATGCTGGCCCCCGGCCACGAGACCCGCGATATGGGCCATGTCGACCATGAGATAGGCACCCACTTCGTCGGCGATCTTGCGGAAGGCTTCCCAGTCCCAGACCCGGCTGTAGGCAGTGCCGCCGGCGACGATCAGCTTGGGCTTGTTGGCCAGCGCGGTTTCACGGATCTGTTCCATATCCAGCCGTTCGTCCTGCTGGCGCACACCGTAGGAGACGACCTTGAACCACTTGCCCGACATATTGACGGGCGAGCCGTGCGTCAGATGGCCGCCCGAGTTGAGATCAAGCCCCATGAACGTATCGCCCGGCTGCAACAGCGCCAGAAAAACGGCCTGGTTCATCTGGCTGCCGGAATTGGGCTGGACGTTGGCATATCCGCAGTTGAAAAGCTGTTTGGCCCGCTCAATCGCCAGCGTTTCGGCGACATCGACGAACTGACAGCCGCCATAATAGCGCTTGCCCGGATAGCCTTCGGCATATTTGTTGGTCATCACCGAGCCTTGGGCTTCCATCACGGCGCGGCTGACGATGTTTTCGGACGCGATCAGTTCAATCTCGTCGCGCTGACGGCCAAGTTCGGCGGTTATGGAGCCAAAGACCTCCGGATCACGGGATGCGAGGGTTTCGGTGAAAAATCCGGTGTCGCGTTGGGGGGCGTTCATGGGGGTCTCCTTTGGGCAGCGGTTCGCGGCGTTCTACCGGAGAAGGCGCGCCACGGAAAGGGAGTTTTGCGACGCCTTTTGGCGAGACTGCGAAGCAGGTCACCGTTCTGAAATGAGCAAAGTTAAGATTTTGACAAAGAACAGCCTTTTCATTGGCGGGAATAAATATAGGCATGTAGCTGCGATGGGTGCCGGCACGGCGACCTGGATGACCCGGTAACCAGGGCTTGTTTTGCGCAGGCATGCCGGTCAACAATACGGGAATGTCCGGAAAGGAACAGGATTGGCAAAGACCCCACGCATCTCATTCACGGCAAGCGACAGCGAGGTTGCCCAGTCGGCGCTTGCAAGCCTGTCGAGGCGCTTTGGATCGGTGCCGATGGACAAGGCCGATGTGATCGTCGCCCTGGGTGGTGACGGCTTCATGCTGCATACGCTACATGCGACCGAGCACATGGATGTCCCGGTCTATGGCATGAATTGCGGGACCATCGGATTTTTGATGAACGAATTTGATGCCGATGGTTTGGTGGACAGGCTGAACGAAGCGGTCGAGGAGGTGATCAACCCCCTGGCGATGTCGGCCACGGGGGCGGACGGGACCACCCATCAGGCGCTGGCGATCAACGAAGTGTCGATGATCCGCGCCGGGCCGCAGGCGGCCAAGCTGCGCATTTCCGTCGACGGCAAGGTCAGGATGGAAGAACTGGTCTGCGACGGGGCGCTGGTCTGCACGCCGGCGGGATCAACGGCATACAACTATTCGGCGCATGGCCCGATCCTGCCCATTGGGGCCGATGTGCTTGCCCTGACGGCCATGGCCGCGTTCCGGCCGCGGCGCTGGCGCGGCGCGTTGCTGCCCAAATCAGCCAAAGTGGTGATCGAGGTGCTTGACCCCAAGAAACGTCCGGTAATGGCCGATGCCGACGGTCGGTCGGCAAGTTCGGTGGTAAGGGTCGAAATACATTCTGAACCCGCAGTGAGGCACCGGATACTGTTCGACCCCGGTCACGGGCTGGAAGAGCGGTTGACCCGCGAGCAGTTTGTCTGAACTGCGGCTATTTCATATTCTTCCAGCTTTCCATCTTGCGGTAGAGCGTTGACGGCGACACTTCCAGGATGCGCGCGGCCCTGGGCACCGAGCCGCCATAATGCCGGATGGTTTCGTTGATCACCAGCCTCTCGATCTCGGCCAGGCTGCGCCCGACGAGACCGCCCAACGCGACGTTTTGCGTCTTGTCGACATCTTGGCCGGGCACGCTTGTCTGCAACAGTTCAATGGGCAGCATGGACAAGGTGACAACCGGCCCGTCATTCAGAACGACAACATGGCGGATGACATTGAGCAATTGACGCACATTTCCCGGCCAGGGCAGCGACCGGAAAAGGGTTTTGACATCCTCGTCAAGGGCGTGAAGCTGGCGTTTTTCCTCTTTCGCGAAGCGTTTCAATGCGGTTTCGGCAATGATGATGACGTCCCCGTCACGCTTTCGCAGCGGCGGCAAATGGATCGGAACGACATGAAGCCGGTAATAGAGGTCTTCGCGGAAATGGCCTTGCTTGACAGCTTCCAGCGGATCGCGGTTGGTGGCGCATACGATCCGCACATTGATCTTGCGCGGTTTGGCGGCACCGACGGGCTGGATCGTGGATGTCTCTAAAAACCGCAAAAGCTTGGTTTGCAGGTTCAAGTCGAGTTCGCAGATTTCATCCAGAAACAACGTCCCGCCATCCGCCGCCATGGCGGCGCCCGGCTTGTCCGATATGGCCCCGGTGAACGAACCTTTCACATGGCCGAACACCTCGGATTCCAGCAGCTCCGACGGAATGGCACCGCAGTTCAACGGAATGAACGGTCCCTGACCCCGGTTGGAAATGTCATGGACAGCCTGCGCGCACAGTTCTTTGCCGGTGCCGCTTTCGCCGGTGACAAAGACCGTCGCCATGGACCGCGCGACAGAACGGATTTTGGCGTAGACATCGACCATCGGTTTCGAATGGCCGATAAAGTCGCCCAGCGGGGCGATCGGGCTGGTGGGGGCATCGGCCGATATATGCGGGCGCATGTTCGACAGAGCGTTTTCGACCGCATTGAGAAACCGCTGTTCATCGAACGGTTTGACCAGAAATTCATGCGCCCCGGCGCGCATTGCCGCGACGGCCTTGTTGATGGAGCCATTGGCGGTGATGACGATGACGGCCGTATCCGGTTCAAGGGCAAGGAAATCCCGCATCAAGTCCAGCCCATCGCGGTCGGGCAGTGTGAGATCCAAAAGCACGACCGGGGGTTGGATCGACTTGAAGGCACTCAGGCCTGTGGCCGCATCGCTGGCACATTGAACCAGATGGCCTGCCGACTTCAGGATGGTGGCATAGACCAACTGAAGTGACGGCGTATCTTCAACCAGCAATAGCGGTCTTTGGCTCATTCGATATCACCACGCAGCGCCCGTTCCTGTGCGACGAAATGGATGAGACGATCGAGTTGAGCCAATGCGACTGATCCCTGGTCGGCAAAGTTTGAAAAATCTTTCCGATGGGCTGCGACGTTCAGGGTCTGTGCCAATGCCTGAAGATGGGTTGCCCCCACGGCACCGGCAAGGGCAATCAGGACATGGGTTTCCGCTCGGAGCACGGCTGCGTCGGCGGCCCCAAGCCCGGCGATCAGGCCACGCTCTGTCCGCCGCAAATCTGAATGGATCCTGTCGAGCAGTTCGCGCGCCGCTGCGGGTCCGGCGATCTGCATCAACCGATCAAAACTGTCGCGGTCGATTTCAGACCGTTCGTTGACCGCCTGGCTTGGTTCGGCGTCGGTGCCCTGGTGCCGGAGCAGGACATTGGCAATCGCCCGGCCGAATGAGTCGAGCCCGGCCAGCGGTTTGGCAAGGATGGCATCGGCCCCGGCCGCGTAAATCGCATCCCGGTTGGTTCGAAGGACATAGGCCGTGATCGCGATGATCGGCATTTGTGAATATGCCCCTGGCTTGGCGCGAAAGGCACGGATGACCTCGATCCCGGTCATGCGCGGCATTTCGATATCAACCAATGCCAGATCAAAACTTTCTCTTTCCAGCCATTGCATGGCTTCGACACCATCCTGAGCAGTTTCAAACTGTGCACCCATTTTCGCCAGCATATGGCCAATGATGGTCTGATTGGTTTCGTTATCTTCGGCAATCAGCACCTTTGTCCGGCTGAGGTCGGGCAAATCAGCCGTAATTTCCGGGGCCGCGAGGGTCCAGGTATCGGGGGGCAGATCAAGCGTGACCCGCGCGCCGCCACCTTGCAGGTTTTCCACGATGACTTCGCCACCCAGGCGGCCGGTCATGTTTTTGGCGATGTGCATTCCCAGCCCCAGTCCCGGTTTGCCCGCGTTGTCGGGGCGGCCCTGATACTGGAACAACCGTTGCAGAGCTTCATCCGAAAACCCCGGCCCCTGATCGGTAACCGTAAACCGCAGAGCGCCTGTTTCCGCCATCTCTATGTCAAGCGTGACGCCACCTTCTTCGGTGTATTTGATGGCATTGGACAGGATGTTGGACAGGACACGTTCCAATGCGATCCGATCCAGCATCAGAACCGTCGGAACATCTTCCGACGCCTTTATCCGGAAGGAAAGCCCGTTTTCGCTCGCGCGGCCGGACCAGCGCATTTCAACATCGTAAAGAAAGCGCGGCATCTGTAGATTTGCGGGGTCGGTGGCAACAAGTTCATCTTCGCCCAGCATCAGCGAAAGACCTTCTTCCAGCAAACGCGCGAGGATTTCACCGGAGGCGCGCACACGCTCAAGCTGAAGTTTGGTCGGGTCGTTGAGGCCGTCTTGACTGATCAAGCGCAACCCGCCGATGACATCCGAAACCGCAGCGCGAAGGTCATGACCCAAAAGGATCATTTTTTCCGACTCGGCCGCCGATTGTGTTGCCGAAGCGTCGGTGTTTTCATTGGCGGTCATCCCGACCTCCAAATGCTGCGCGGAACAACTGCGCAAGTGTTACAAGTACTGGTTGCATGGCTTCTAGGCTTTACGTCACCGCAATCCATTCGCCAACCTGTTTAAATCAGTATCCGGCCAGCATCAGCAAAAAAACCGCGCCGCCCGACAATTATGTCAGCCTTTGTCCCGTGCCGCATATCCGATCGCCCTAAGCGCGGCGGAAATTTCGTCCAGCACGGCAGGGTCGTCGATGGTTGCGGGCAACTTGTAGGATTCGCCATCGGCGATTTTTGCCATTGTCGCGCGCAATATCTTTCCCGACCGGGTTTTGGGCAGGCGGTCAACCACGCAGGCCAGCTTGAAGGCCGCCACCGGCCCGATCTGATCGCGCACACGGTTCACGCAGTCTTTTACGACATCGTTGTGACTGCGTTCAGAGCCTTTGTTCAGGCACAGAAATCCCAGGGGCATTTGACCTTTGAGCGCATCTGCGACGCCAATGACGGCGCATTCCGCGACATCGGGGTGGCCTGCCAGCACCTCTTCGATGGCCCCGGTGGACAGGCGGTGGCCCGCCACATTGATCACATCGTCGGTGCGCGCCATGATGTAGAGATAGCCATCCTCATCGACATATCCGGCGTCGCCGGTTTCATAATAGCCGGGGAAGTGATCGAGGTAGGATTTGCGAAAACGCGCTTCGGCATTCCAGAGCGTGGGCAAGGTGCCGGGGGGCAAAGGCAGCTTGATCGCAATGGCCCCCAATGTGCCGGGGGCAACCCTATGACCGCCTTCGTCAAGAACCCTGACATCATAGCCCGGCATCGCCACTGACGGGCTGCCGATTTTTACCGGCAATTGTTCAATCCCCAGCGGGTTGCAGGCAATGGCCCAGCCGGTTTCCGTCTGCCACCAGTGGTCGATGACGGGCACTTTCAGGTGATCCTGTGCCCAGATGATGGTATCGGGATCCGCGCGCTCACCCGCAAGGTAAAGCGCTGAAAGGCCGGAAATATCATAGTCGCCAATGAGCGTCCCCTTGGGGTCGTCGCGTTTGATTGCCCTCAGCGCGGTGGGGGCCGTGAAGAAAGACCGCACGTTGTGATCCTGGATCACCCGCCAGAACGTGCCCGCATCGGGGGTACCTATGGGTTTGCCTTCGAAAACGATGGTCGTACAGCCCGCGATAAGCGGCCCGTAACAGATATAGCTGTGCCCGACGACCCAGCCCACGTCGGAGGCCGCCCAGAAAACGTCGCCCGCATCGACATTGTAGATATTCTTCATCGTCCAGTTGAGCGCGACAAGATGACCCGCCGTCGCGCGCACGACACCTTTGGGGGCGCCGGTGGTGCCGGAGGTATAGAGGATGTAGGCTGGATGGTTGCCCTCGACCGGAACACAGTCGGCGGGTGCGGCGTTGGCGCAGTCTTCCGTCCAGTCGAAGTCGCGACCGGGGACAAGGCTGGCACGTTCCTGTTCGCGCTGGAAAATCAAGGTGAAATCGGGTTTGTGCGCGGCTTGCGCGATTGCCGCGTCAACCAGCGGCTTGTAATGGACCGTTCGACCGGGTTCGAGCCCGCAGGACGCGGCGATGATGGCTTTGGGCGTGGCGTCGTCGATCCGTACCGCAAGTTCATGTGCGGCAAACCCGCCAAACACGACGGAATGAATGGCACCCAGGCGGGCACAGGCCAGCATCGCCTCAAGCGCTTCGGGCACCATCGGCATGTAGATTATTACGCGGTCGCCCTTCTGAATGCCCCTGGCGCGCAAGGCAC
>JBATDH010000046.1:0-6147 GCA_049663365.1 Albidovulum sp.
GCGTCAGCCCGGCCTTCGCCGCGGCATCGGCGCGCGCCAGAACCAGCGCGCCCGCCCCGTCATTGATGCCGCTGGCATTGCCCGCCGTGACGGTGCCGTCCTTTTGAAAGACGGTTTTCAAACTGCCCAGTGCTTCAAGACTTGTGGCTTTGGGATGTTCGTCGGTATCAAACACCACCGTTCCCTTGCGCGTGACGATTTCAACCGGGGCGATCTGATCGCTGAACCGACCTTCGGCAATGGCATTGGCCGCCCGTTTCTGGCTTTCGAGCGCAAAGGCATCCTGATCGGCGCGGCTGATATCATGCTCGCGCGCGACATTTTCTGCCGTCACCCCCATATGGCCGGTGCCGAACGGACAACTCAACGCGCCGGTCATCATATCGAGCGCCTTGGTGTCGCCCATCTTCTGGCCCCAGCGCGCCGCCTGCAACACATAGGGCGATCTGCTCATGTTTTCGGCGCCGCCTGCCAGGGCGAAATCCGCGTCCCCGAGCATCAGCGACTGAACACAGGACACGATCGCCTGCACCCCCGATCCGCAGAGCCGGTTGACGTTCATTGCCGGTGTGCCATGGGGTATTCCGGCCTGCATCGCCGCAACGCGGCTCAGATACATATCCCGCGGCTCGGTATTGATCACATGGCCGAAGACAACGTGGCCGATCCGTTCTGCTTCGACACCTGCGCGTTCCAGCGCCGCTTTCGCGGCAACTGTGGCGATGTCAATCGGGGCCATTCCGGCAAGACTGCCGCCAAAGGTTCCAATAGCGGTGCGTGCACCAGACAGAATTACGACATCATCGGTCATCTCGATCCTCCAGGTAAAGTCAGGATCAACTTAGGGGCCGCGCTGCACCGTGACCAGCGTGATTTCCGGCGGCTGCATGAAACGTAGCGGCACACCCGAATAGCCGATCCCGCCCGATACGATCAGATGCCTGTCGCCTTCGCGGATATGACCCCAGGCATAGCGCCCGCCATGGGCCGAAGGCGTCATCGGCCGCCATCCGGCCAGGTTGACCTGTCCGCCATGGGTATGGCCGCTGATCTGCAAGAAAGCCCGTGCATCGGCGCGGGCGAAATAGTCCGGCTCATGCGCGAGAAGGATCACAGGCGCACCGTCAGGCACATCGGCAAAGGCGGCTTCGGCATCATGAAACCCCTGCTTTCGCATGTGTTTGCGGGCTTGCTGGCTGTCAATTCCGGCCAGCCAGAAGCTTTGCCCATCATGCTCGATTTTTTTCGCGGCATTGGTCAGCAGTGTGATCGCACTTTCACCCAGTGCCTCGACAACGGAATTGCGCGCAAACGCCGTTGACCGGGACAGACGGCAATCCCGCCAGTCATGATTGCCCAGAACCGCCACGACCCCCAAAGGCGCTGCCAAAGGTGCCAAGGCCGCGACGATGGCCGATGCGGGCACCGCACGGGCCGGCAGTTTGCCATCGGCGATGAAATCGCCGGGCAAAAGGATCAGATCGGCCTTCAGTGAATTGGTCACCGCCACAATCCGGCGCAATGCCGCAAGCGAAGTCCAAGGATCGCAGATATGCAGATCCGCCAGAATGGCGATGCGCAGATCCGGCAAGCTCCATACCTTGTGGGACACCTGGTGATGCACCAGTCGGGGGCGGCTGAAGGCCGTAACCGGTGCGAAAAATCGTCGTGGCACGACCTGACCCTTACGCCGATGGTCGGATTTCCACCCGCCCGCTTTCGGTCAACTGCCACACCCTTCGCCCTTCGATCACAACCGTGTTCAGCGTCTTGCCATAGCCCGCACCGGTATCAATATTGAGCCGGTTACCGCGATGATCCACGGTATCGACCGGCGTGTGCCCATGTACGACCAGCGCTCCATGATCGCGCGTGTCCTCCAGGAAATCCTTACGGATCCACAAGAGATCATTCTCGGCCTGATCGCGCAGTGGTATGCCCGGACGAACACCCGCATGGACGAACAGAACTTCTCCGCGCAGGAAATGCGTTGGCAATCCTTCCAGATAGGCAAGATGCGCGGAAGGTACTTTCACCAAGGCCTCTTCATGCAAATCGAACAGCAACCGTTCCCCGGCCCCCAAGACACCATAAGATGCCAGTGTCGTTCCCCCGCCCAGCCTAGGGTTGATCCAGTGCAATTCCGCCCGCAGGCCGGGGTCATGACTGTCGGGGTCGCGCATGAAGCCGGTGAACATGCGGTCGTGATTACCTTTGAGCACGACCCAATTCGCCCCTGTCGCCTGCCCTGCCATCAAAAAGCCGATCACGTCCCGCGCATCCGGCCCCCGATCCACCAGATCGCCCACATGCACGACGGGCGCATCCGAATCGGCACATGTACGCCGGTCCTGTGCGATAAGATCATGCGCGGCCTCAAGCTTGTCCAGATGCCCGTGAATATCGCCAATGGCATAGCTGCGCATGATGTCCGTACCTCGAAATTTGCGCGGAACTTATCGCGACCGTCCGGCAAAAGGCAATCAGCCGGTTTCGGCATTACAGCATCGAAGGTATCCAACTGTCGCCGCAGCCTCTATCGGACACTGAACCCCGGACAATTTGTGCTCAGGTCAGAAAGTTGGCCGACAACTGATTGGCGCAGGGGTTTTTATAAGGGTCGAACAAACCCGCATAGTAAAAATCGGCGACATCCGGAAAAACCCGTGCGACGTTTGTGGATGTTACAAATACGTGGATCAGGAGAATTTCCAGGCTTTCCGGGTTGCGCATCCGCAGCGCCGTTTCTGTCGACCATAGCCCGTAAACGCCGGTCGATGTCGGCTCGAACGTCGGAAATTTAGCGTTGAAGTCGGCGACAAAATCTTCGGCAAACTGTCGGGCGCCGTCCGCTTCGGCGATGTCGGGTCCGAAATTTCGTACAATGATGCTGTCCACGGCGTCGCGCAGCCCGGAACCCAGGCGATAGGCACCACCCAAGGTGAGGGCGCTACCGAGGCCGACAATCACATGTCGCCGCCCGACCTTCATTGCAGCGTTCCGCCCGCAAGCAGCGACAGCGCCGAGAGGGTGAGCGTCGGGTTGGCGGGCGAACAGGACGGGAAGGCCCCCGCGCCGAGCACGAACAGATTCGGTGCCGCGTGGCTGCGCAGTCTTGCGTCAACGACCGAGGTGGCGGGATCGGTACCCATACGGTGGGTGCCCTGAATATGCGCCTCGGTTTCACCTTGCCGGTAATGATACAGCGCCTCGATATTGACGGGCAGAATGCTGGCAAGGTTCTGAAGGGCGAAGTCCAGTCCTTTTCGCCCATATTCGGAATGGCCCGTCCACAGTATCCGTGGTTCGCCAGCGCTGGTCAGGACAACCCGGTTTTCAGCCAGCGGCAGGTCTTCGGCGATACATTTCAAGTGCAGCCGGTATGTCCATTTCCCCGGTTCTGGCCGCAATTTGGGCGGCGAATTATAGCTTTCAATCAACACCGCCCCGTTTTCGCGGCGATGCGCGCCATCGTAAAGGCCATAGCAATGCCCGGTGACCGAGGTTCCGCCGTAGTAGTTTTCAATCGGGATATCGACGAAAAATTCGCGAGCAATCTGTTCGTTGATGTATCGGCCAAGTGCTGCACTGCCGATATCGGACCGCAGCAGGATCGCCGCATTGAAAAGCGCATTGGTCCCCAATGCGATGACTTCTGCACGCAGCTCGGTTATGCGTCCAAAGCCGGACCGAACTACAACCCCCCTTGCACGACCGTTTTCGATGCGCACAGAGTGCACTTCGGTTTTCATCAGCAGCCGGGCCCCCCGCCGTTCGAATGCCGACAAACCGTTGAGAATGGTGAATTTTGCATCTATGGGACAAAGGTCGCAGACACCGTTCGCACAACAGGTATTTCTGGACCCGCCGTTCGCCCGCGCCGCCGGGACCGGAAACCAGATATCGGGGCGCGCTTTGTGAAAGGCGGCTTCGGCAAGTGTCGGTGAATGTGGCGGATATGGATAAGGGGCTGATCGCGGCAGGATATGTTCGTTGCCGCCGCCCGCAATCTCCATCACCCTTTCGGCCTCAATATAATGGGGCTCGAGCTCATCGTAGCTCAGCGGCCAATCCTCGCCTACGCCATACAGGCTCTGGAGCCGGAAGTCATTGGGATGAAGGCGCGGTGTCTGACCCCACCAGCAGTTCGAATTCCCGCCGAAAAGGGTATGAGCTATCCAGTCTTTTTTAAGCCCAGACGTGTTTTCCTGATCTATTTCTTCGGGGTAGTAGGTGCCATGGGCAAGTTGATCTTCATGAGACTGGATCGCCCCCTTCTCGATAAAAAGCACATCTAGACCGGGTGGCAGGGCCTTTGAAAAAAACATTGCGGCAAAGCCGGTTCCGGCGACAATCACGTCCCATTTCCGGCCTGCTGCCTCGTCCAGGTCAATTTGTTCGAACATTTATTCCGGTGTTTCCGTGCTGGCGTTCCAGCTTTCGGATATCTCTGGGTGGCGCAGGGGCATGTCAAGCCTTTTGCGCGGTTGGGTCGCGCTGGCCTGATCAGCCATTGGTACTCTATCCACGGGCAGCCGTATCTCCGTCCCCCAATCCGTGCATTTACGCGTTAGATCGTCGGGCAAGGCCGCGTCGGTAAATATGGCATCCACCTCGCTCAATGCCGCGATGCGCACCGGGGCGCTGCGCCCGAGTTTGGAGGCATCGGCAACTACAAAGCTCTGACGCGACTGGCGCAGGATGGCGCGGCTGACGCGCACCTCTTGCGGGTCGAAATCCAGAAGATCGCCTTCGACATCCAGCGCCGAGGTGCCGATGATCGCGTAATCAACCTTGAAATGGCTGATCGCGTCGGTGGTCAGATCGCCCACCAGACCGCCATCGGACCGGCGCAGAACCCCGCCTGCGACAATCACGTCGCAGGTTTCATTGGCCACAAGGATATTTGCCACGTTCATATTGTTGGTCACCACCGTCAGATTGCGGTGATCCAGCAGGGCGCGGGCCACCGCTTCGGTCGTGGTGCCGATATTGAGGAAAAGCGACGAATTTTTCGGGATGGCGGCGGCGCAGGTGCGGGCGATGGCGGCCTTGGCCTCGGCGTTCATCAACCGGCGTTCCTCATAGCCGATATTGGCCACACCGGCGCGCAGCATCGCCCCGCCATGGACGCGGTCAAGCTTGCCGGTGTCGGCCAGTTCGGTCAGATCGCGGCGAATGGTCTGAAGCGTGACGCCAAAGCGCCGTGCCAGTTGCTCGACCGCAACGCGACCTTCGGCACGGGCCAGCCCGAGAATTTCGCTTTGACGGAAGCTGAGCGCCATGGACCCTCCTGACCGGCGGAACTCTAGCAGCGGCGCGGTGGATTTCCACTATAAACGAACAATAACGAAGTTAAAATTTGACAATTCGCGCATTGACCAACCATAAAGGCTGGCAATCTGCAAGGAATATGCCGTTGGTTTCCGAAGACATTCGCCCCCCGGATTTTGACCTTTTCATCATTGGCGGTGGGATCAATGGTTGCGGCATTGCCCGCGATGCCGCCGGTCGCGGATTGATGGTGGCGCTGGCCGAGATGGGCGACCTGGCGCAGGCAACGTCGTCGTCATCGACCAAGCTGTTTCATGGCGGGTTGCGGTATCTTGAATATTTCGAGATCGGACTGGTCAGAAAAGCGCTGATCGAACGCGAAGTGCTGTTGCGCGCCATGCCACATATCAGCAGACCCATGCGGTTTGTGCTGCCCTACCATGAAGATATGCGGTTTGAGGGCGACACGCCGACATCAAAACTGCTTTCGGTGTTCATGCCGTGGATGCGCGGTCGCAGGCCTGCCTGGCTGATCCGGTTGGGTCTGTTCTTGTACGACCATCTGGGGGGGCGAAAGATTTTGCCAGCCACGAGCACGCTAAATCTTGCGGATGATCCGGCGGGCGCAGCGCTCAACGCCAAATTTCGCCGCGCCTATGAATATTCGGATTGCTGGGTTGATGACGCGCGGCTGGTGGTTCTGAATGCCCGCGATGCGGCCCAGCGTGGCGCGCGGATCATGACCCGGACCAAAGTGACCGGGGCCAAACGTGAGGCCGATCATTGGCGCGTCACGATTGAAAAGGATGGCTGCAGCCGTGTGATCCGCGCCCGTGCCATCGTCAATGCGGGGGGACCGTGGGTTGAGGCGCT
>JBATDH010000047.1:0-10069 GCA_049663365.1 Albidovulum sp.
CTAGTATTCTCACCAACACCAGCGCCATGGTCGCGCTGCAAACCCTGCGTGGCATCAACACCAATCTCGCCAAGACCCAGGACGAAATCTCCACCGGAAAGATGGTCGGTTCGGCCAAGGATAACGCGACGGTCTGAATGACCTTGGCGTTGGATGAATAGGCCCGCTGGGTTTGGATCAACGCGGTCAGTTCGGCAGCAACGTCGGTGGCCGATCCTTCACGGGCATAGCCCACGACCGCCCCTGTCGGACCTTCGCCGGCATTCCACAAGAAGAACGAACCGGAATCCGGCGATACCTGGAAGGTCTGGTTGTTAAGCGCGATCAGCCCGTTCGGGTTGGGTACATCGACCACCGGTATCTGATAGATGCGCCGGGTGAATCCGGTATCATAGGTAGCCGTGACAAAGCCGTTATCGTCCACCTCGACGGTGGTCAGGTTGCCTACCGGTGATCCATCCTTGGTGATGGATGTTGGGGCAAAGCTGTCGGATAGCTGCGTCAGCCCGTTGGGGTCGCCCAATTGGCCGATGGTCATGGTGATCGGCCCGCCCGCCACCGTCAGCGCCAGAGTTCCTGCCACCGGGTCATAGGCCCCGCCCGACAGGGTTGTTACAGATGCGAGCGACCCGCCATTGGCCCGCGTATTGTCAAAGACCAGCGTATATTGCCCGATCAGCGCCCCGGCCTGCGCTGAATCGCGGATGTCCATTGTCCAGGTGTTGGAGGCACCCGTTGCCGGAACCGTCGGCGTGAACGTGATGTCGAGCGTATCCGACGTGCCGAGATTGCCGAAATATTCAACCGAGAGCGGCAAGACGTCGCCGGTCGCACCGGCCTCGGTTCCGGTTGCGGGCAAGTTGACGCCCAGGTTCATCGCCGTTGTTGGGTCACCCGCCGTCTGGTTGGCGTTGATCACGACTGGTTGCAGCCCCGCAATTGTGTCACGCGGCAAAACCGGAATGCTGCCATCGGCATTGGCAGGCCACCCCAGAAGGACCAGACCGGACTCGGTGCGCAAAATTCCATCGGCATCGGCGCGGAACGCCCCAGTGGTGGTCATCATCAAGGGCTGCGCCCCGGTCGAGCCCAGCGAAACCGCCGTTGTCACCGGCAACATGCCGCGCCCCGACACTGCCAGATCCAACGCGTTTGAGGTGGCCACCAATGCCCCATGTTCATCAATCAGGCGCGTGGTTGCCGCCCGCACACCGCCTGCCGAATAAGTGCCCGCGCCGCGGGCCTGGTTGATGACGAAATTCTCGAAATCGGCCGAGGCACGTTTGTACCCGTATGTACCCGAATTGGCGATGTTGTCGGAAATGGTCGCCAGCCGGGTGGCATTGGCACTAAGGCCTGCGACCCCTGCATTGAGCGAGGATGAAATGGACATAGGTTGCCGCCTTTCTGCTGCTGCGTCCGTAATCGGGGGAACCATGCAGCGCGGCGGCTTAACATCCGCCTAACGGATAAAATCTGCCGGAAGTTTTCGCATCAGGCGGGGCAATCAATACCATTCGTCGGGCATTTCGGCCTTGCGGCGGGCAACGAACGCGCGCAAGGCCGCTTCAGTCTCGGGCTCTATCGACGGCGGCACATACCCGGCCAGCATCGCTTTCCAGCGGTCATTCGCCCGTTCCTCGACCGTAGGTCGACCTTGCTCCACCCAGGTTTCATAGGGCCCGGCCTCGGCGATATCGGGCATGAAATTGGCGCCGGCGAAATGCTCCATTGTATGGGCGGTCGACAGGAAATTGATCCCCGGCCCGGCCTCGTGGTAGGATGCGCGGGTCAATGTATCCGCGCTTACCGCCATCCCTGTCACCATCCGCAAGATGGCACCACAGGCATCCAGATCCATGACGAATTTCTCGTATCCCATGGTCAGCCCGCCTTCGAGCCAGCCCGCCGCGTGCCAGACCTGATTGGCCCCAGACATTATCGTGGCCCACATTGCAGAGGTACTGTCCGCCATCGCTTGCCCGTCGGCGGAATTCGCCGCCGTGATCTGCCCGCCGCCCGACCGCACCGGCACCCCCAACCGCCGTGCCAACTGGGCCAAGGCCATCGTCACCAGATTGGCCTCGGGCGACCCAAAGGTCAGGGCGCCGGACTTCAGGCTCATCGAGTTGTGGAAACTGCCGTAGACCACCGGGCAACCGGAGCGCACAAGCTGCACCAGTGCGATGCCCGCCATCGCCTCGGCATGGGTCTGGGCGGCGACGGCGGCAGGCGTCACCGGCCCCATCGCGCCAGAAAAGATTGCAGGCGACACACAGACGCATTGATTGGCGGCGGCATAGACCCGCAGCGCACCGGTCATGGTTTCATCATAGACCAGCGGCGAATTGACGTTGATGTTGCCCTGCATCACGGCATGGTGTTCCATGAAGTCGGCTCCGAAAACGATCCTTGCCATGGCGATCGAATCCTCCGCCCGCGTCGGCGATGTGACGCCGCCCATAAAGGGTTTGGCCGAAAGTGTCAGATGCGCCAGCACCATATCCAGATGGCGTTTGTTGACGGGTATGTCGGTCGGTTCGCACACCGTACCGCCGGAATGATGCAACCAGGGTGACGCCCAGGCCAGCCGCACGAAGTTGCGAAAATCCTCCATCGTGGCATATCGGCGCCCGCGATCGAGGTCGGTGACAAAGGGCGACCCGTAGCCCGGCATCAGCACCAGGTGATCACCGCCCAACACCACCGAAAAGGCCGGATCGCGGGCATGAAGGGTGAATTTCGCCGGTGCGGTTGCACACAGTGCCCGCGCCTGACCGGGCCTGAAACGTACGCGTTCGCCTGCGATCTCACAGCCCGCGCTGGCAAACAGTCGCAGCGCCTCGGCGTCGCCGCGAAAATCGATCCCGATCTCGCTCAATATCCAATCGGCCTGCGCCTCCAGTTCCGTCAGGTCCGGTTCATCCAGCAACTCATAGGCGGGAACACAGCGGCGAAACGGGCCCGTTTGCGCCGTTGAAACCGGTCGCGCCACGCGGCCAGCACGCCCGCCGCCACGGCGGGCCGACGAAGTTGGTTGAGCGACGCCTGTTTCAGACATATGCACTCCCGCCGCCCGCCACGGAACCGGACGATACGGTGCTGTATAATGCTCGGATCTGGTCGCCGGAAAAGTCAAAAGAATTGATCATAGCGTTCAAATATTTTAAGTGATAGCAATGCGCTTTCCCCATTTCGACAGCCTGCGTATTTTTTCGGAAGTGGCCCGTTTCGGCAGCTTTTCGGCTGCGTCAAGCCAATTGAATCTTACCAAAGGTGCGCTCAGCTACCAGATCCGCATCCTGGAGCAGGCGCTTGGGTTCGAGGTTTTTGTTCGTCTTCCGCGCGGTGTCGTACTGACGGCCAAAGGGCGGGAACTCTCGCTGGCGTTGCAAACCGCCTTTAGTTCCGTCGAATCGCGGATCGACGCGCTGCGCGACCCGGCGGACCAACCGATAACCATCGGCACAACGACCTATTTTGCGTCCCGCTGGCTGTCGGCGCGTTTGATGCGATTCATGCGCGCGTATCCCGAAATTCGCCTGCGCATTCAGCCCCTGATCGACTTTTCGTCGCTGGCATCCGAAGGCATCGACGTCGCCATCCGCTGGGGCCGGGGGAATTGGCCCGGTCAGCCGTCGCAACTGCTTTTCCTCTGTCCCGCCTTCGCCACCGGCGCATCCGACGCCCTGGCACTGGTCGAAGCGAAAGGGTTGCAATCCGCCCTTGCCAGCCTGACGCTGCTCGCGGACAGCCGGGGCAGCGAGGCCTGGGCGCAATGGCACCGCGCGGCGGGGCTGCATTTCCACGACAGGGCTGACACCCTGACCATCCCCGATCCCAATGTTCGGGTTCAGGCGGTCATCGACGGGCAGGGCGTGGCGCTCAACGACAGTCTTGTCGCTCAGGAACTCCGCGAGGGAAAACTCGTGCGCCTTTCGCCCCACAGGCTCGACGATTATGGCTATCATCTGATCTGCGAAGCAAATGCCTCGGGCAACGGCCATGTGCATTGTTTCATGGACTGGATTATGGGCGAGGCCGAAGCAGAAAGGCGATGATCGTGTAGTACCCCGAGCGCACCGCTCCTACCGCCCCTTGCGCAGCAAAATGATTTCCAGCCGGTTGTTGCGCAATGCCATGGGGTTGCGCAGGGTCGGCATTCGGTCAGCGTAGCCGGTCACCCGTTGAATACGCGCCGCCACAAGCCCCTCTTGTTCCAGCAAAACCCGCATCCGCATCGCCCGCGCCGCCGACAGATCCCAGACCGGATTGACCCGCAACACCTCGGGCTGCGCCCGGATATGGCCATTCACCGCGACACTGTTGCCAATCAGGCCAAAAACCCGCACCAGCATCTTGGCAAGTGCGACCGTCACCGGCGCGGGATCATCGGACTTGCCCAGAAAAAGCGGCTCATTTTCCAGATCGAACAGTTCGATAATCAATCCTTCATCGGTCACACGCGTCACGATATGGCGGGCGGCCATGTCGCTGACCATGCTTTCGCCGCCGATGCCCATCAGGGCCTCCTCGATTTTCCTGGCCTCTTCGGTGAATTTTGCCGCCTCCACGGTTTCCTCGGTACTGTCGGTGCCGGTCTGTCCCATCGCCTGATGCTCGGCACTTGGTTTCTGGCTCGATGCACCGGTGCCATTCTGGGCGATCTGGTCCTCGGAAAACACGCTATCGCCGCCAAAAGACCCGTCGCCGCCGCCCGAGATCCGGCTCAGCGGTATTGTCGGGCTGAAATAATCCGCAATGCCCTTACGTTGCTTTTCCGTCGTCGCATTCAGCAGCCACATCAGCATGAAGAAGGCCATCATCGCCGTCACAAAGTCGGCATAGGCCACTTTCCACGCCCCCCCGTGGTGGCCACCGCCTGCGATGACCTTCTTCCGCTTGATGATGATCGGCTGCGCAGAGTTTTGCGCACTCATCCCACCAACCTTTTCATTCACCCAAGAGGAAGGTTAGCAGCCCGGCTTTAACGCTTGCCTAACAGGGGTCGACTTCGGTTTGGTTCAACGCGTCGGGAAAATGGGCTGCGCCATTGCGGATGCGCGGTGCATGAAAGATCTGATTTTGAATCAGCGGGATGAAGTATCCATGCATTAAGAAATCCAGAACATCGCCACCGCAAGGAGACCGGCCACAACCCCTTCTTTGACCGCAGATCAATGCATTGAGTCCAATTGCCGATTGCAGGCGACCAGGTTTGAACATTGGGCATGAACGGCAATGAAAACCTGCGGTTCAGGAATTGCCGGTTGGTCAGGCCGGGCACCGCATGGGCCTGTTGGCCAGTATTCCCGCTCGCATTTGTTGCGGATGTTGGCCGCATTTCTACCTTCGACCATAGCCGACTGAACCAGTCGCAATGGGCCCCATAGGGGACAGAGAGTGTCCCGGCAAGGATCAGTCTTGGCGCCCAAGAACAGGCACCCTGAAGCTGACGCTGTTCGTATGCGCGCTCCGCCGATAGGTCAGATCGCATGTCAATTCATGGATCAGCGCCCAGCCCCAACCGCCCTCGGCCAAATCCGCGACGCATTCCGCCACAGGTTGCATCCGGCAGTCGGGAAGTGTCACGCCCGGCATTGGCCGGCCCTGATCGGTGATCCGGCACCGCAACGCCCCTGGGCCCAGAGAAATGCTGACCGCAACCGGGCCTGCGGCCAATCCGGCATATCCGTGTTCCACAACGTTGTTCAGAACTTCAGCCAGAACCAGTTCCAGCCTTCCGGCTTCATCGGGAGTTATCTGATCGGAAAAATAGTCAACGGCCCGGCGCAGGGTTCCTCGAACTTCTTGCGGATCGGCACGAAAGGCCCAGTGGAAATCGGCGTGGTGCCTGGTATCGGCAGGGTCAGGAACCAATTTGTGCCTGTCCTTACATGCCATCATCTCATATCGCATTCCCGATATCCTGAAACGGCACCTCAGCATGAATGGGAAAGACGCTGTCCATTCGGGTCAGACGAAACACTTTGCTGACATTGGCGGTCAGGGCGGCCAATTCCAGCTTCCGCTCAGGGGCCAGAAACTTCATCGCCGAAACAATCGCCCCAAGTCCCGAACTATCGACGAATTCGACCCGCGACATATCCAGAATGACCCGTTCGCTGGGCGGGTTGGTCAGTTCCCGCAACCGATCCTTGAACTGAATGGCGATGGCCGCATCAATGCGGTCCTCACCGACATGGATGACGATCGCGCCATCGACAGCCTGCGAAGAAAGGTTCATCCTGAGACTCCCGCCAATGATCATTCTTGATCAAGGCTAGACGGCAATCCTTACTATTCGGTATGCCGGAACCAACAAATTCAGATGAAAGGGCCGAAGATGGAAGAGGTCGTGATCGCAGGTGCCGCCCGAACCGCGATGGGGGGCTTTCAGGGGGTCTTTTCCACCTTGGCAGCGCCAGTGCTCGGCGGGGCGGCGATTGCGGCGGCCCTGACCGATGCCGGAGCCGAATCGGGGCTGGTCGACGAACTGTTGATGGGTTGCGTGTTGCCCGCAGGCCAGGGTCAGGCGCCCGCCCGGCAGGCCGGGTTTCATGCAGGGCTCGGCGAAACCGTGCCGGCGACCACGCTCAACAAGATGTGCGGCTCGGGCATGAAGGCCGCGATGATCGCGCATGACCAGATCGCTCTCGGTGCCTGCGGCATCGTCGTGGCCGGCGGGATGGAGAGCATGACCGGCGCCCCCTATCTTTTGCCCGCCATGCGTGGCGGCGCGCGGCTCGGTCATGGCCAGGCCGTCGACCACATGTTCCTTGACGGGCTCGAGGATGCCTATGACAAGGGGCGCCTGATGGGCACCTTCGCCGAGGATTGCGCGACCGCTTTCCAGTTCACCCGAAGCGCGCAGGATGATTATGCGCTCGCCTCCCTCTCGCGGGCGCTCGACGCGCAGAAATCCGGGGCTTTCGCCCATGAAATCGCCCCGGTCACCGTGACAACCCGCAAAGGCGATACGGTCATTTCAGCCGATGAACAGCCCGGTCTCGCCCGGCCCGAAAAGATACCCACCCTGAAACCGGCCTTCCGCAAGGACGGTACGGTGACGGCGGCGAATTCCTCTTCGATTTCCGATGGGGCTGCCGCTTTGGTTCTCGCGTCGCGCCATGCCGCCCAAGCCAGCGGTCTTAAAATCCGTGCCCGCATCGTCGGTCACGCCGGTCACGCCCATGCCCCGGCGGATTTCCCCACTGCCCCCATCCCCGCCGCGCAGAAACTGCTGGCGCGGCTCGGCTGGAATGTCGGTGATGTCGATCTTTGGGAAGTGAACGAAGCCTTCGCTGTCGTGCCAATGGCCTTCATGCGGGAACTGGGCATCCCGCATGACCGGGTCAACGTCAATGGCGGGGCCTGTGCGCTCGGCCATCCGATCGGCGCATCAGGTGCGCGCATTGTCGTCACATTGCTCAATGCGATGGAAAAGCGCGGGGCCAGTCGCGGCATTGCCGCCATCTGCATTGGCGGCGGCGAGGGTACGGCCATTGCCCTTGAACGCCGCTGATTTCAGTTTGGCACAAATACCTTCGGGGGGTTCCGGGGGGGCAGACGGCCCCCCGGCGACCAGCCACAGGAGCAGGAGAAGCCGACAGCGCCGGACATTCGGCCATTCTCGCCTCGGTGGTTTTGCCGGATCTGAAGCGGCCCTTCTTGCCGAACCGCCCAACTCCGTGGCAGATTTCAGCGCATGGAAAGCAGCCATGTCCATCACGGTTCCTGCCTCTGCGGCGGCGTCTCATTCGAGATGACCGATCCTTGCGGCATTTCCGTCTGCCATTGCAGTCAGTGCCGCAGGACGAGCGGCCATATCTGGGCCGCGACCTCGGTGCCGCTGGGTGATTTCCACCTGATCCGTGCCGAGACCCTGCGCTGGTTCCCGTCCTCGCCAGAGGCGCAGCGCGGCTTTTGCGCCACCTGCGGCGCCAGCCTGTTTTGGCAATTGCACGGTGAGGGCCGGATGCACGCGGCCCCCGGCGCTTTTGATGACCCCACTGGACTAACGTTCGAGCGACATATCTTTTCTGAGGACGCCGCCGACTACTATCGCCCCGAAGGCCCGCCTCCGGTCGCCGTCGCGGCTGCGCCAAATACGCTGGACTGCGCCTGTCTCTGCGGCGCGGTGGCGTTTTCGCTGTCCGGCCCCACTGGCCCGATTACCGCCTGCCACTGCCGCCAGTGTCGCAAACTGTCGGGCTATTACGCCGCCTCGTTCGACGCCGACGAATCCACCCTGGTCTGGCACGGAAAATCCGGCCTTGCCGAGTACCAAACCCCCGGACACGGGCGGCGCGGTTTTTGCGAGGGCTGCGGATCAAGCCTCTATTTTCGCTCCGCCATGGGTGAATTCTCTATCGAGATCGGAGCCGTCACCGGTCCTACTGGCGGGCGGCTGAGCGAACATATCTTTGTGGGCAGCAAGGGGGATCATTATGACATCACCGACGGCTTGCCGCAACACGGACGGGTGTGAGGGCGCAGCAAACTATCGTTGCTTGCATAAAGTGCCAAACACATGCCGCCGATCAGACGCCGCCCCGGACCCTGCTCCGGGGCCTCTCGGCATGTAGGGGACCATCGCTCCTCCCGGCGCTTCATATCCGCCGGCTCGGCACCCAGGCATAACCGTTTTCACATAGTATCACGCATTCGCGCAGCCCGTGCGGTTTGTCCGCCGGAGTCTGCAAGATCACGGCCCTTTCATGCCGTCCTGCCCGCTCTGCCGCCCGATCCGGGTCGGTTTCGTAGAGCCGTATTTCCACCCCTGCCCCGCGCGGCCCTGCCTCGGGCAGAAGCGAGGGCAGCGGGTGCGAATGGTAGGTCTGGTCGGAATGGAGCTGAAAGACATCGATCCCATAGGCCATGATGGCGAAATCCGCCGACAGCCGATGCGCCTTCATGGCGAAGACATCTTCCAGAAACGCCGCCAGCGCCCGCACATCCCGCACCAGCAGGTTCAGCCCCAGGCCTTTGAGCGAGCGCCCGAAATCTTCAGCTTTCACCGTCTCATAATCCATGTCGGCCTCCGTGACTTTCGCCGACGCTGGCAGCGCGGGTCCGGTCTGTCAATCGGCGGGGCTTGACCCGGTCCCGGACATCGGTCAGCCATGGCGCAACCCCGACAGGACGCCGCCGATGCTGAGCCTTCTTCACGTCTTCCCGCCCGAGATATTGATCGCCTTCACCCTTGGCGGCCTCGCGCTCAATTTCGCACCCGGTATCGACGTCTTTTTCGCCACCGCCAGTGGCCTGCAAGGCGGGCCGAAGGCCGGCGCGATGGCCGGGCTGGGTGTCGGGCTGGGCGGGGTCTGGCATGTGACGCTGGCCGCGCTCGGCCTGTCGGCGCTGATCGCGGCGCATCCCGAGGCGCTTTGGGCGATACGTTGGGCGGGGGCGGCATATCTTTTGTGGCTGGCCTGGAAATCATGGGGCACCGGTGTGCCCGCAGCCGAGGTTTGCGGATCCTTGCGCCCCTCTCGCGCACTGATACGGGGGTGCCTGTCGAACATGCTCAACCCCAAACCGGTGCTGTTTATCCTGGCCTTCCTGCCGCAATTCACCGATCCCACCTATGGGCCGATCTGGCAGCAGATATTGCTTTTGGGCGGCATCTTTACCTTTACCGGCACACTGGTCACGATGGGTTATGGCGTGCTGGCGGGTGTCATGGGCAGGGCTATCGGGCGCAGGCTCGGCGTGATGAACAAGGTCGCGGCGGTACTTTTTGCCGGGCTCGCGGCAAAACTGGTGGCGGAGTAGGCTATGGCGGAGATTACATTGCTTGATGGCGGGCTGGGGCAGGAACTGGTGGCACGGTCGGGAAAACCGCCCACCCCGCTCTGGTCAACCAGCGTGATGATGGAAAATCCCGGCATCGTGCGGGGCCTTCACGCCGATTATTTTGCCGCCGGGGCCAGTGTGGCCACAACCAACACCTATGCGCTGCACCACGACCGGTTGATCAAATTTGGCCTCGACGACCGTTTTGCCGCGCTCAACATGCAAGCTCTGGCCGAGGCCGCCTCGGCACGGGCCGACCATGGCGCGGGAC
>JBATDH010000048.1:0-6473 GCA_049663365.1 Albidovulum sp.
CCCAAGGACCGGCAGCTCGATTTCTTCGGCGGCCTGCGCTGGCGGTTCGAAGAACACATCCCGGAAAAACGCCGCAAGATCGACCGCATCGCCCTGTTTCGTGCCCGCAAAGGCCTGCGGTTAAACGAAGATCACACCTTCAATATCGAAGAATACAATACCTTTGCCTGCCCCTGGCACCACAATCTGACGGCTGCGATTGCCTCTTTCCGGACCGCGAAGGCTCTAAGAACCAATCCCGGCAGCATGTTCGATATCCGCAGCTTTCTGTGGCACAGTTCAACCCGCTTCGACTGGCAGTCCCAGCAATTGATGGATCTCGGGCTGATGGAGCCAGGCCAGTGGTTTTGATCGCTCATCGCGGTCACTGACGGCAAATCCGCTTACCCTCCAGGAGGGTCGCGTTAGGTTGGTCAGGAAACAGGCTCCGGATTGAAAATAATCACGTTGCGACGCGCCGCGCCGCTGCGGGTATCGGCAATCGCCGCGTTGATCTGGTCAAGCGACCAGCGCCCGGAAATCAACTCGTCCAGTTTCAGCCGCCCCTGAAGATACAGATCGCTGATCCAGGGGATATCGCGCGCCAGCACCGTGTCACCCATGTTCGATCCGATCATGGCATTGCCCGTATAGGTGAAGATCACCGGCTCCCAGGCCGATTTTGCCCCCGAATGCGGCATCCCCACCGCTACCATACGGCCCCCGTTGGCCAGATAGCGGTTCGCGGTGTCATAGGCGTCGATGGCCCCAACCGTGACCAGCACCGCATCGGCCCCGCGCCCGGCGATCCGTTTCGCCTCGGCCCAGGGTTTGGCAATTGAGCCAAGAAGGCCGTCGGTTGCCCCGAATTCGCGGGCAATGTCCAGCTTTTCCGGTTTCATATCAACGGCGATGATCCGTCCCGCCCCGGCCAGCCGCGCACCCTGGATCGCATTCAGCCCGACCCCGCCCGCCCCGATGACCACCACGACCTCGCCGGGGCGGATACGCGCGGTATTGACCGCTGCGCCAAGGCCGGTGATCACCCCGCATGACATCAGCGCCGCCGTCGCCATGGGGATACCCGCGGGAATCGGGGCGATCTGGCTGGCCGCTACGACCACCTTTTTGGCGAAGGCCCCGCAACCCAGCCCTTGTTCAACGGGGTTGCCCGCAGAGGTGGTCAAGGGACTGCCTTGACCGGGTGGCGCGGCACAAAGAACAGGGCGGCCCGCGGCGCAGGTCGGACAGGTGCCGCAGGATCGGATTAGGGTGACCAGAACCGGATCGTCTTTCGCATAGCCCCCTACACTAGGGCCGATCGCACTAATCCGCCCGGCGGCCTCGTGACCGTAGACGGCGGGCAGCGCCCCACCCCAGCCACCGTCCATATAGGAAATATCCGAAAAGCAGATCGCACAGGCATCCAGCGTCACTTCGACCTCGCCCGCAAGCGGTGCGCGCAGATTTACCGTTTCAATGCGCAACGGCTCACTGAAAGCGTGGCAGACAGCGGCTTTGATCAAAGTCATGGTGCGATCCCCATTTGGTTTCCCCTCAAATCCGGTCGGGGGCGGTTTCGGTCGGGCGGGCTGCAAGGATGATGACACATCCGACCAACAGCACCGCCGCCAGGACAAACGGTGCCCCCGGCGCATGAAAGACCGCATCGGGCCGGGTGAACCAGGCAAAGGTTCCATTCATCAGCAAAGGCGACAGGATCATCCCCATTGCCGTCATCGAGGCGATAACGCCCTGCAATTCGCCCTGCTGGTCATCGGGGGTGCCGTTGGACATCAGCCCCTGCATGGCGGGGCCGGAAATGCTGCCAAACGCGGCAAAGGCCGTAAAAATGATGGCAAAAGGCCCCGATGTCAGCACGGAAAAGACAACACAGGCAATGATTTCAATGAAAAGCCCGTAAAGAGCTGCCCGGTATTCGCCGAACCTGCGGATCAGCGGCCCGATGGCAAAGGCCTGAACCAGCGTGAAGAAAAGACCGTATGTCGCAAGGGATATGCCGATCATATAGGGCGTCCAGCCGAATTGAGCCTTGCCATAGAACGCCCAGACGGCCTCATAGACATGCAACGCCACATGGTAGACAAGGTAAAGCGTCAAGAGCCGCCCCAGACCCGGCAACTGCCCGATGGCACGGAACGAATTCAGCGGATTGGCCCGCGCCCAGGAAAACGGGCGACGTATCTTGTCGGTCACCGATTCCGGCAAAATAGCAAAGCCGAAAGCGAGATTGGCGGCGGCAAGCGCCGCTGCCCCCCAAAAGGGGGCACGGATGCCCAGCGTCGACAGCAGGCTGCCCAGAAACGGCCCGGCGATGAACCCCAGGCCGAAGGCGGCCCCGATAAGGCCGAAATTCTTGGCCCTGTCTTTTTTGGCCGAAATATCGGCCATATAAGCCGATGCGGTCGTATAGGTCGCCGCCGTGATACCGGCAACAAGGCGCCCGAACAGCAATATCCAGATCGTGCCCGCGACCGCCATGATCGTGTAATCGACCGCCATCACCGCCAACGCCGTTAACATGACCGGGCGGCGGCCAAAGCGGTCAGACAGGTTCCCGACCACAGGGCCGAACAGGAATTGCATCACCGCAAAACAGGTGGCCAGCATACCGCCCCAAAGGGCCGCGTCCGACAACGTGCCACCCGTCACATCCTCGATCAGGTCGGGCATGACGGGAAAGATGATGCCGATACCAATGGCATCGATCAGGACGGTCGCAAGAATGAAAACGAGTGCCAGACGGTTCTGCATAAATGGGTCCATGGGCCACCAATCGGTCATGTGGCGGTCCGCGCCACGCTAAAGCGAAAGCCGCAAAACCGGAACCGGATTTTCGGACATCACGCGACGTTGGCCGGACGCGCGGCTCCGACACGTCAGATATGGCCGATGGATTTCAGAAACTCGATCAGGATCTCGGCATAGTCGTCTGGCCTTTCAATTGGCGGAATATGCCCCGCCCCACGGATCAGGGCGTACCGCGCGCCGCGGATGAGTTCGGACGTCTCGCGCACCAGATCGGGTGGCGTGGCCCCGTCTTCGCTGCCCGCGATCACCAATGTCGGCAAGGTCAGACCCGATGTCGGGGTGATGAAATCGGTGCCCGCAATCGCGGCAGCGGTGCCGCAATATCCCTCGACCGGTTGCCGGGTCAGCATGTGGTGCCAGCCCGACAGTTCCGGCGTCGCGCGGAAGGGTTTGGAAAACCACCGCGCCATCGTCGCCTCGCCAATCGCGTCGATTCCGCCGGCACGGATGGCGGCAATACGATCGGCCCACATCTGCGCTGTGCCAATCTTGGCAGCGGTGTTCGACAATACCATCGCGCGCACCTGATCCAGCCGTTTTGCGGCAAGCCCCTGCGCAATCAGCCCGCCGACCGATAACCCGACAAAGACACAATCGCGGATACCCAGCGCGTCAATCAACCGCTCGGCATCACGCACCAGTGCCCCCATCGCATAAGGCCCCGTCGGGCAGGAAGACAGCCCATGCCCGCGCTTATCATAACGCACCAGCCGTAGTCCCCGTGGCAAAAGCGGGATCAGCTTGTCCCACATGCGTAAATCGGTGCCCAACGAATTGGCAAAGACAACCGGTGCACCTGCCGGATCGCCATCTTCGCGCCAGTGCAGATGGATATCGCTGATGTCGAGAATATTCATAGTGTACTGCCCCCAAAAAAGCGGGGCCAAAACCCATCACAACCCTTGAAGCATGCACCCAATCTTGTCGGGCTTCGGCAGGGACGGCAAGGGACTTTCAAAGGCTGACAAGAGAAACGTGACGAAGAATTCACGAACCGTCCCCAAACCGGTTCAGCGCTTTCTGGAAAACGGCCGCATCGACATTGCCCCCTGTGGCAACCGCGATCACGGCATCTCCCGCGACCGTGTCGGGATGAAACAACGCGGCGGCGAGGCTGACGGCACCACCGGGTTCAAGAACGATCTTGAGCCGCGCGAAAGCAACCGCCATGGCGCGCAGGGCGTCAACTTCGCTGACCACAATTCCAGGGCCGCAAAGGCGTTTGAGGATCGGAAAGGTGATCTGGCCCGGCGACGGTGTGATGATCGCATCGCACAGTGACCCCGACATACGGGTGTTGCGTTCGATCCGGCCAGAGCGCAGCGACCGGGCCACATCGTCGAACCCCTCCGGTTCCACCGGACGGGCGCGCAGGCCCGGCGCGCGCGCCTCCAGCGCTAGGGCGATGCCCGAGGTCAGCCCCCCACCGCCGCAACAGACCAGCACATCGGCGTCGGTGATGCCCTCGGCCGATGCCTGTTCGGCGATCTCAAGACCGGTCGTGCCTTGCCCGGCGATCACCTCGGGTTCGTCATATGGTTTGATCAGTGTCAGCCCGCGCTCGGCAGAAAGCCGGTCGCCGATCGCATCACGGTCGTCCGATCCGCGATCATAAAGCACCACCTCGGCCCCCAGCGCACGGGTGTTGTCGATTTTCATCTTGGGCGCGTCGGCGGGCATGATGATCACCGCAGGCACCCCGTGCCGCAGCGCCGCCAGAGCCACCCCCTGCGCGTGATTGCCCGAGGAAAAGCCAATCACCCCTTTGGCGCGCGCTTCCGGCGACAGGGCCGACACCGCCGACCAGCCACCGCGAAACTTGAACGATCCGGTATGTTGCAGGCATTCGGGTTTGACCAGTACGCGGCGACCGGCCATTTTGTCGAGGAAAGGCGACGACAACAGCGGTGTGCGCCGGGCTTCGCCCATCAGCCGCAGGGCGGCGGCCTCGATCATGTTGATATTCATGCGAGTTTCTCCAGCCAGCGGTGGATCACAGCCAGCGCTTCGGGTTCGTCCAGAAACGGCACATGGCCACGGTCCGGCACCTTGGCATAGCCCATGTCGGGCCTGCGGCGGCGCATCTCGGCGGCGGTCTCAGCCGTCAGAAGGTCGGAATTCGCCCCCCGGATCAGCGCCATCGGCAGACCCGCGCAGGCCTCAAACAATGGCCAGAGATCGGCGGGCGGCTGATCAAATGCCGCCTGAAAACTGTCGCGCAGCGCCGAGTCATAGCAGTTGACCAGACCACTAGGGGTTTGGTCGTAAAGCCGCTGCGCGAAGGCCCGCCAGCGTTCGTCCGGCACATTGGCAAAACCTGTCATTTGACCGGGCAACCGCGCAACCAAATCGTCAATCGTTTTGGCCGCCGGGTTGCGCCCGACATAATCCTTGATCTTTTCAAGCCCACCCCGTGCGATATCCGGGCCGATATCGTTCAGGCACAGCCCGGCCAGCCGGTCCTTCGCCGTCGCCGCCAGGGCCATGCCGATCAGCCCCCCGCGCGAGGTGCCGATGATCGCAGCCCGGTCCAGCCCGAGATGATCGAGAAGTTCAACCGCATCCTGCGCCTCGCGCGGGACGGTATAGGTTGCCGCACCGGTCCGGTCCGACGCGCCGCGCCCCCGATAGTCGGGCCGGATCAGGCGGGTATGGGTCAGATGCGGGGCGAGAAAGTCGAAGTCGGCGGAATTGCGGGTAAGACCCGGCAGACACAAGACAGGCGGACCCTCGCCTTCATCGCGATAGGCGAGATGGGCCCCGTCGGAAGCTGTGAAACGGGTCAGACGCATGGGGCGGCAATCTCCGGAATGCCGGTAAGGTCGGCCAAAATGTGGTGCGGTTGTGCGGGCAAGCGGTCCACCGGCGCGCCCGCCCGGTTGACCCAGGCCACGCGGAACCCGAACCCCGCCGCCGCCGCCGCATCCCAGCCATTGGACGAAACGAACAAGACCTGCGAAGGTGTGCAGGAAAACCGTTCGGTGACAACGCGGTAGACCCGCGCATCGGGTTTGAAGATGCCGACGCTTTCGACCGACAGCGTGTCGTCAAGTAAACCGCCGATCCCTGCCGAGCGGACCGCCGCGGCCAGCATGTCGGGCGTGCCGTTGGACAGGATCGCTGTGGCCAGCCCCCGGTCCTTGAGAGCGGCCAGCATGGCGGGTACTTCGAGATAGGCGTCGAGTTCCCAGTAAAGCGTCAGCAGACGTTCGCGCAGATCCGGATCGGCAACCCCCAAAGCCTCCATCGCCCAGTCAAGCCCGTCCTGCGTGACCTGCCAGAAATCGCAATGCTGACGCATGATCGCCCGCAGCCATGTGTATTCGAGCTGCTTGCGACGCCAGTCTTCGGCCAGCTTGGGCCAGATCGCCGCAAGCCGCTCCTGCTCCGGTTCGGCGGCGGCCACCCTCGCGGCGGCGGCGACATCGAAAAGCGTGCCGTAAGCATCGAAAACGCAGGTGGTGATCGTCATCATATCTCCTTCGCGCCAAAGTGGCGCGGCGTCGCGCGCAGGGCAAGGCTGAATTGAACGCGGCATAATTCAACCGGTGTCGCTGCGGCAAACTCGGATGCCTCCGGCGGAGGTATTTTTGCCAAAATGAAACTGACGGTTTTTCATTTTGGCACAAGTACCTCGGGGGGAGTGATCGGTGCGCCAGCAC
>JBATDH010000049.1:0-2655 GCA_049663365.1 Albidovulum sp.
CGTATGGACCGGTCTTTTGCCGCCGCACGCCAACTTGTCAGCACGATTGACGCGAAGGCGCTGGAACAGGGGCGCCCAATCGGCCGCGCCCTGGCTGCCGAGGTTCTGGACAGCTTGGATCAGGACGCGCAATGATGGGCTCAACCCATAATCCGCTGCCACCCGAACGCTGCAAACCTGATTTATAGGCCGCACATGACCCAAGCCGATTTTCTCAAAGCCGATTTTGCCACGCCAGTGACATTGCCAGAGGCGGAAACTGCCGGTGCGCGCCGGTTTTTCAACCGCGAACAAAGCTGGTTGGCTTTCAACTGGCGGGTTCTCGACGAGGCGCGCAATCCCCGCGTGCCCTTGCTTGAACGTCTGCGGTTTCTGTCGATCTCGGCCACCAACCTCGACGAATTTTATACCGTCCGCGTCGCCGGCCTGCGCGAACTCGCCCGGGCCGGCAATGCCATGCCCGCCGATGACGGGCGCAGCCCAACCGAACAGCTTGTCTTGATCAATGAAGATGCCCGCCGCCTGATGCAGGCCCAGCAATCTTGCTGGAACAAGCTCAAACGTGAAATGGAAGCGGTCGGCATCATGCTGCTGACCCGCGGCAAACTGACCAAGCGCGACGCCACCTTTGCGCAGGATTACTTCCTGAACAAGGTGTTTCCCGTGCTCTCCCCTTTGGCCATTGATCCCGCGCATCCCTTTCCCTTCATCCCCAACACCGGCTTTTGTCTGGCGCTGCAACTGGAACGCGCCACAGATAGACGCCCGTTACAGGCGCTTTTGCCGATCCCGCAACAGATCGCCCGATTTGTCGCCTTGCCGGGGGATGCCCGTTTCTTGCCGCTGGAAGAGTTGCTGTTGCTGCATCTCAGCTCGCTTTTCCCCGGCTATCGCGACACCGGGCACTGTGCCTTTCGGGTGCTGCGCGACAGCGACCTGGAAGTGGAGGATGAGGCCGAGGATCTGGTGCGCGAATTTGAAACCGCGCTCAAGCGTCGCCGCCGGGGTCAGGTCATCCGGATGAAGATCACGGCAGGTGCACCGCAGGCCCTGCGCAGCCTGATCATGGAGGAGCTGGGGGTTGCCCCCGATGAAGTGGTCGAGGTCAAGGGCATGGTCGGCATGGCCGATCTGAAGGAACTCGTGCTCGATAGCCGCCGCGATCTGCAATGGCCCGCCTTCACCCCGCGCGTGCCCGAACGGGTGCAAGATCACGAAGGCGACATGTTCGCGGCGATCCGCAAAAAGGACATGCTGCTGCATCATCCTTATGAAACCTTCGATATGGTGATCCGGTTTCTGACCCAGGCGGCGGCCGACCCGGATGTTCTGGCGATCAAGCAGACTCTTTACCGCACCTCGCGCGACAGCCCCATCGTGTCCGCCCTGTGCGAGGCCGCCGAAGCTGGAAAATCGGTGACGGCCCTTGTCGAGTTGAAAGCCCGGTTCGACGAAGCCGCCAATATCCGCCAGTCGCGCCGTCTGGAACGGGCCGGGGCGCATGTTGTCTACGGCTTTATCAACTACAAGACCCACGCCAAAATCTCGACGGTGGTACGGCGCGAGGGCGGTAATCTTGTCACCTATACCCATTACGGCACCGGCAACTACCACCCGATCACCGCGCGCATCTACACGGATCTCAGCTTTTTCACCTGCGACCCGGCGCTGGGGCGCGATGCCACCAAGATGTTCAACTATCTGTCGGGATATGTTCAACCGGAAAACCTGGAAAACATCGCCTTTTCCCCCATCACGCTGAAACCGCGCCTGCTTGATCTGATCGCCGCCGAGGCGGTTCATGCCCGCGCAGGCAAGCCCGCCGAAATCTGGGCCAAGATGAACTCGGTTGTCGACCCTGACGTGATTGACGCCCTTTACGCGGCATCGCAGGCGGGCGTGAAGATCAATCTTGTCGTTCGCGGTATCTGCGGGCTGCGCCCTGGCATCGCCGGATTAAGCGAGAACATCCGGGTCAAATCCATCGTCGGGCGATTTCTGGAACATAGTCGCATCGTCTGCTTTGCCAATGGCCATGGGCTGACATCGAAAAAATCCAAGGTTTTCATTTCCTCCGCCGACTGGATGGGGCGCAATTTCCTGCGCCGGGTCGAAACCCTGGTCGAAATTCTGAATGACACGGTAAAGGCCCAGATCGTCAGTCAGATCATGGCGGCCAATCTGGCCGATGAGGCGCAAAGCTGGGTTCTGCAACCCGACGGGCGCTATCTGCGCGACCTGCCCGACGGGCGCGATGATCTCTTTAGCTGCCACCGGTTTTTCATGGAAAATCCGTCGCTGTCGGGGCGCGGATCAGCGGGGGCCAAAGACGTGCCAAAGCTTGCCCATTCAATGGATTGAAGGGTAGACCTTGGCCAGCGAGTCGCGCGCCAGCAGATCCGGGGGAAAGCAAGCCATGGGCAAGACCAGCAATGCTGCTGCGGATGACTGGGGCCCCTTCGGTCGGCCTTTGTTCGATGACCCGAGTGCGCGCGCGCTCAGCCGTGTCGGGGTCGTTGATGTCGGATCAAACTCGGTGCGGATGGTGGTTTTTGATGGTGCCGCCCGCAGTCCGGCCTATTTTTACAACGAAAAGGTGCTGGCCGGGTTGGGTCAGGGTCTGGTGCAGTCGGGGCGGCTGAACCCCGAAGGCAA
>JBATDH010000050.1:0-14772 GCA_049663365.1 Albidovulum sp.
GTATTCGACCGTATTCCGCTTTTCGCATAGTCGAGTGCTATTCCCTTCGACAGCATCGTCACAGCGCCCTTTGACGTGCAGTATGCGGTTTGGCCGTAATTCGCCACATTCGCCATCGTAGAGGAGATATGAACGATCGAACCGCCACCCGCTTCGATCATTTTGGGGATGCAATACTTGCACATATTGAAATGGCCGCTGATATTGACGCTTAGTGTTTTTTGCCAGACATCGTCGGCGAGATCGGCCAAGGGTACGCGCTTGGCGAAATAGGCGGCTGAGCAGACGAGTATGGTTGGTTGACCGAAATGAGACGCGACATGATCGACGGCTTCACCGCAGGTGGCAGCGTCAGACACGTCTAGCTGGATCGAAAGGCCATTAATCAATCTGGCGACCTTTTCAGCAGCATCTCCGTTCAAGTCGAGAACCGCGACAGACGCGCCGTCTTTGGCAAGAGCCTCGCAAATGGCGCGCCCAATTCCACTGCCGCCTCCAGTCACGATTGCGATACGACCTTCCAGCAATTTCCTGTCCATTGTTTCTCACCTTGCGTTGTTTGGCCGTTTTGTGACGGTCGAAATCACCTGATCGAGTGCCCAGCGATATTGACACGACGCATGAATTTGGCACTGTTCTTTATAAGAATTTATCCCACGAAATTTGTCGCGGCACCTACATGCGGTCATTATTGACGCTGCCACCGCATGCCTCTTTACGATGGCGTCTTTAATCCGACGGACGACCCCTTGCTCTCCGCCCCATTTGCCAGCATTCGCGCATCGAAGGAGCCGCAGCTTTCCTCTCTTCAATCTGGTTTCTGAAATGGGGCAAGCAATTCGATCTTTCCGGCAATAGTGACGATATCCAAGCTGAGGTTAATCACACGCGAAAAAAATGGCTGCACAGCATAAATTTTCCGTCGCCATGACCGGGCGCACTATGCGCTTCTTGATCTGCGGATATGTCGCCCGCGCCGACCACGCATCTCGACAAAGCGCGCAGAACCCAATGGTTCTGATTTTCATTTTTATGGCTCGTGGTGCTGCCGCGTGACGAAACCAGCAAGACTGCGAAAAAATTTTGCGAAGACACCGCATTTTTGTCGTGTGAGGTTCCCGTAAAGTCATATCCTTGCCGCAACGGAAAGCACACCATGCTGGTCTAGCTTGCGTGGAATTGTCGAAACACAACTCAGTGTTGGAAGCCGTTCCTGAGAGCGAGCATGATAGTGTCCGAAATCAGCGGTCTAGAGGAATAGGCGGATGACATTGTTGGTAACCGGTGGTGGTGGTTTCGTAATGAGCAATCTTGCGAAGCTATGGGCCGAGACCCATACCGATGACGAAGTCGTTGTGCTCGATTCCGGCCCAGTGGATCCGCCACTTGAGCGGTTCTTTGCGCCCATAGCTGATAGGTTGCATTACGTCCGCGCGAGCGTTCTGGATCGCGCTGCACTTGACCGGATCGCGGCACAACACGACATCACCCATATCGTCCATGGTGCCACAGTCACGCTTTTTGCGCCCGAGGCACCGGGCGGGGGCAGTGTGACCAATCCGGAAACTGACGTTCCGGCCGCCGTGATCGAGATCAACGTGATGGGCACTGTCACCGTCCTTGACTGGGCGCGTGGCCTGCCGGACCTGCGGCGCTTCATCGGCATCAGTTCCGGCGCGGTCTACAACGATTATGGGCCGGAACCCGCCGGGCCAATGCCTGAAAGCGGCTGGGTTGATCCGCCCGAATTTTACGGGATATCGAAATTCGCCAGCGAGATGATCACCCAGCGCTATGGGCAGTTGTTCGGCATGTCGGTCGCTTCGTGCCGTCTGTCGGGGGTATACGGCCCGATGGACCGCACCCGCCCCAGCCGCGCGCACTATTGCGCCCCCTATGCGGCTCTGCATCGCGCGCTAGAAGGCAAGCCGATCCGCATCAACGCGCCGGACGCCGTGGGGGATCATATCCATGCGGGCGACGTTGCTTCCGCGATCATCGGGCTTCTGGACAAGGATGGGTGTTTGAACCACCCAGTCTACAATATCGCACTCGGGCAATCTTACACGGTTAAGGAACTGGTCGAAATGGTAGCGGCCATTGTGCCGGGCACAACATGTCGGATCGCCGATCCGGCGCAATGCGACATTGTTTCGGATGCTACGTTCAAGGGTGGTCGTTGGGGGGCCTATGACATCTCGCGGATCAAGGACGAAACCGGCTGGCAGCCACGACCGCTCGGAGAAGCGCTTGCCGATTATGCAGGGTTCATCCAGGCTTTCGGAGTAACGAAGTGACACGGGAAGTGGCGGACGCGGGGGGAAAGCGGCTGAAAAACCGCGTTATCCTGATTACCGGCGCGGCAAGCGGTATTGGTGCCGCCATTGCCGCACGGGCAACCGCAGAAGGTGCAAGCGTTGTGCTTGCTGATCGTGATGGGGCGGCGGCGCTGGCGCTGGCCGAGAACTTGGGCCCTGCCGCGATGGGCGTAGGTTGCGACGTGACAGATATCCGATCTGCCGAGGCGTGCGTGAATGTGGCGCTCGAGCGGTTTGGCCAGTTGAACGGTCTGGTTCATAACGCAGCGGCACCGTCTGTCGACGCGACGGTCGTCGATCTTGACCCCCGCCAATGGTACGCGGAAATCGACGTATCGCTGACCGGTGCTTTTTTACTCAGCAAATATGCCGTGCCCGCGATGGCGAAAGCGGCGGGCGGTTCGATCGTGTTTATCGCGTCGCAATACGGCAGTGTCGCCACGACCCAATCCGTCGCCTATTGTGCGGCAAAGGCTGGGCTGGTCAATCTGGCCAAGGCAATGGCGATGGATCATGCGGCCCAAGGCATCCGGGTGAACAGCCTGTCACCGGGGCCCGTCTCCACGCCACGCCTGTTGCAACGATGGCCGGACCTGGGTGCCGCCGCCGCGGCCCTTGGACCTTCGACATTGTTGGGACGCATTGCCCGCCCCGAAGAAATCGCCGCCGCCGCCGTTTTCCTGCTGTCTGATGATGCGTCCTACGTCACCGGGTCCGACATGCTGGTCGACGGGGGGTTCACCGCACGCTGAGCAACCAACAAAAGGAAATTCGCATGTATGATCTTGTCATCAAGAATGGCCATGTCCTGACGGGTCAGGGTGAATTCATCGGCGATGTCGCCATAACCGGTGAAAAGATTGGGGCACTCGGGGCCAATTTATCCGGTAAGACCGAAGTGGATGCGGCGGGCAAGCTGGTGATACCCGGTGCCATTGACGGCCACGTCCATATGCGAACCGAACGAAAAAGCTTCTGCTACGACGAAACTTTTGCTACCGGTTCGGTTGCGGCGGCTTTCGGTGGAACGACGACGATCATTGATCAGATACAGGTCGAACCCGGCGAAACGCTGGTGGGGTCAATGGATGCGCGGATGCGCACGGCCGAGGGGCAAAGCAGCGTCGATTTCGCATTTCACATGAACATTCGCGAGGAGAGTGACGAAAGATTGGCCGAAATCGGCGCGATCATGGAACGTGGCATCACAAGTTTCAAATGGTTCATGGCGATACCGGGTTGGGGCGTGTCGGACGAATTCCTGATGCGAGGCATGTGGGAAACGGCGGATCGGGGTGCCCTGTCGGTGATCCATGCTGAAAATCGCGGCACCCTGGCCGCGATGCGGCGGCGATCGGCCGACCGGGGTGAGCACAGCCTGAAACGGTTCACCGACAATTATCCAGCCCCGACCGAAGCCGCCGCGATTGAGTTGGCCATGGCGATGACCGAAGTTACTGGCGGGCGCACACTGATTTTCCACAACACCTGCGCGCAAGGTGTAGCGGCGATCCGCGCAGCCAAGGCGCGCGGGGTGCGCGCTTTTGGCGAAGTATGTCTCGCCTATCTGTCCCATACCGAGCATATATATCGTGGCGATCCGATTGAGGCTCTGCCTTTTTTGGTCACACCTCCGATCCGCAACGAAAGCCATCAACGCGCGCTTTGGGGTGGCCTTGCGCGGGGCGATCTCGACATCGTCTCAACCGACCACACTGCCATGCGGCTTGTCCCCGAAGACAAGGCACTGGAGCTTGCAGGCTATTTCGGACTGAAGATCGACGTGCCGCCCGCCAACGACCGAACGCCCCGCGATGCGCAAGGCAACCGGCTGATGCCGCTCTTGCCGCCGGGCGGTGTCGAAACGCGTCTGCCACTGATTTACTCCCTTGGAGTCGGCTCGAAACGCCTTGATCCGCAACGCTGGGTTGAGGTGTGCTGCACCGCGCCCGCGCGGCTTTTCGACCTTCGGACCAAGGGTCATATTCTTCCGGGCTATGACGCGGACATCGTCATTTTTGACCCTGATGCGGAGCATACATTCTCGGTTTCCAACCTCCATTCGAACACGGATTACTCGGTCTGGGAGGGTTGGAAATGCAAGGGCAAGGTCGAAAAAACCTTCAGCAGGGGAAAGATGATCGTCGATGGTGACCGCTTCCTGGGCAGCTCTGACCACGGGAAGTATCTGCACAGAAACTGTGACGCCTGAAAACGGAATGGATTCTGATCCAAGCAGAAGCGATCAAGGTTACAAGTCGATTGGCCGGTTGGGTGTCACGCGTCGGCGTTACCTTCAACGGAACTCTGCTCCCTGCCTAACGATCCAGTCGAGGACCTTCGCGTCCGCCCCATTGCGAGAACAGTTTGGTGCCTTGATGTAGTAGTTCCACGGGCTCCTGGGGCGCGCAGTAAACGGTTCGATGAGTATCCCGCGCTGGAGATAGATTTGCGCAAGGCTGGCAGGCGAGACGGTCAGTCCGATGCCGTTTGCGGCCATCTCCAGTGCGATATTAGAGGCATTCGTACGATAACCGCGTTCGTTGTCCGCAAGGTTCAACCCGAGATCACGCGCGATTACCTCCCAATAATCCTGCCGACCAAGAACATATATCTTCGGCAATTTTTTGATATCTGCGCTACTGGAAATATGCTTGGCCAAGCCCTGCGCACAGACTAGCACGACGCGATCTTCCCAGAGGAGGTCACTTCTTTCGGGTATCTCGTCATCACGGTTAACCGAAATTACAATATCGGCAACCGAATCGATGTCGGCATCCCAGATAGTGCCGTGCATCACTATTTCGATGTCGGGATACTTGTCAGCGAAACCTGCAAGGCAGCGTACCATCCAATTTTCGGCTAGACTCATCGGGCAGGCGACGATGACCGTCTTTTTGCGGGTACTGGAAACAATGGTTTCGGTCGCTAGGTCGATCTGCCGCAGACCCTGCCGGAGTGTTGGCAAGAAGGCCTCGCCCATCTCGGTAAGTTTCAGACTACGAGGAAAGCGCAAGAACAATGGGTGGCCCAAATACTTTTCGAGCGAGCGGACATGCATGCTGATGGCAGCTTGGGTATAGCCAAGTTCTTCGGCGGCGAGCGTGAAGCTCAGATGACGGGCAGCACATTCAAATGATCGGATAAAATTCAATGGTGGTTTGGGACGATGCATGTGATGACCTGCGAGTTGTCGTACGTTATCATAATGGTGTCATGAAATGGCCGAATGACACCAGAAAAATTGGCCATAGACGGCGAAATGCTGACATGCACCACGTTCACCCAAATACTATGATGATCTGAAAAGTGTGAGGTGACCCGTGGACGACAGAGTACACGCCGATTCCAATGTGATTCTTGGATATGTTACCACCTTTGTGAGGCGATATGCCCCATTCCTTCAAACGCACCGGGCGTCGCTTTTGAATATCGCCGTCCCAACCCTAAAGTATTGAACTCAGAGAGGTTTCAGATGATCAGCGAACGCCGCGGCGGAGGCCGCAGATCGAAATCGGGCCGTGTCGGCGGGGGCATCGAACAACTTCCCTTTCGTCGAGTAGTCAATCCCTACGCACCGATGGAACTGGCGAACGAAGAGCAGATGCAACTGCTGCACGACACCTCGATGCGCATCCTGTCGGAACTTGGCATCAGGGTTATGAGCGAACGGGTGATGGATATTTTTGCCGATGCGGGTGCAATCGTGGATCGCGACACCCAAACGATCCGCATCGACGAAAGCATCGTGATGGCGGCTATAGCGCACGCGCCAGCCTCTTTCACACTGACATCCCACAATCCGGCCAAGCGCCTGATAATCGGAGGGCGCAACCTTTGCTTTGGCCTCGTGGCCGGTCCACCGAACGTTCATGACCGCATCAACGGCAGACGGGCCGGAAATCTGAAAGACTACGAGAACTTTATCCGCCTTGCCCATCATTTCAATGCCATCAACATTATTGGCAACCAGGTGACTTCACCGATGGAATTGCCCGCGAACAACCGGCATCTGGATACCTACCGCGCCAATCTGACGCTGTCGGACCTGCCGTTTCATTGCACAGCTATCGGTCGGGGCCGGGCGACTGATGGTATCAACATGATGGCTATTGCGCGCGGCATCTCGGTTGATCAGATGCGCGATGATCCTGGCGTGATTACCATCATCTCTGTCAACTCCCCGCGCCTGTTCGACGATGCGATGGGTGAAGGCCTAATCGCAATGGCCGAGCATGGTCAGCCGGTGACGGTGACACCCTTTACTTTGATGGGTGCGATGACCCCCGTGACACTTGCAGCGGCACTTGCCCAGCAGAACTCCGAGGCGCTGTTCGGCTTGACGCTGACACAGCTTGTCAACCCTGGCACCCCGGTTATGTATGGCGCTTTCACCTCGAACGTCGACATGCGGTCAGGTGCGCCCGCCTTCGGCACACCAGAAAACACCAAGGCGAACATAATCGCCGGCCAGTTGGCGAGGCGCTACAACCTGCCTTACCGAACCTCGAATGCAAATGCGTCAAATGCTGTCGACCTTCAGGCCGCCTACGAGACCGGCATGGCAACCTGGGGGGCGGTGCTGGGAGGCGGCAACATGATCTATCACGCTGCGGGTTGGCTTGAGGGGGGGCTCTGCGCTTCATATGAAAAGCTGATCCTCGACGTGGAAATCCTTCAAAACATGATGGAAATACTACGCCCGATCAGCTTTAGCGAAGATGATCTGGGTTTTGAGGCGATCAAGTCGGTGCAGACCGGCGGACATTTCTTTGGCGCCCAGCATACGATGGAGCGCTACGAATCTGCCTTCTACCACCCCATGCTGTCAGACTGGACCAACTATGAAGGATGGGAGGCCGCGGGTGCCCATCAGGCGATCGACCGCGCAACGGCTCTTTGGCAAAAGGCACTGGCGGATTACGAAGAGCCGGTGATGGACATAGCCATTCGCGAGGAGCTTGACGCCTATGTGGCCCGTCGCAAGGAGGAGATTGGCACCAACGACCCCTGAAACGCCCAAGTCAGAACGAAAAAGCGTTATAACGGGATGCACAGCCCCTGGGCGCAGCTATCCTGACCAACCGCGATGCCCTGCGGGCAACCGCCTCTGCGACATATATTCAACTCGCCGACCAGCCACCGTCAACCATCAAATTGACGCCGGAGATAAAGCTGGCCTCGTCGCTTGCCAAAAAGAGGGCGGCGTTGGCAACATCATTTGACCGGCCAAGACGAGGGTAGGGGGTTCGGCTGCGCGCGGCAGCAAGGCCGGCTTCGTCGGTGGAAACTCCGGGCTTGCCGGTGATGATCCGGCCCGGAGCCACCGCATTGCAGATGATATATTCGCGGCCATAATCCGTGGCAATCTGTCGGGTGATATAGACGCTTGCCGCCTTTCCCACACCGTATGCAATGTCGTTCGGCGCACCGATCATGCCGTGCTGCGACGTGATATTGACGATTCGCCCGCGGGCATCGCCTTGGACAGGCTGCGTCAGCATTTGCTGCACCGCGCGCTTGCAGCAATAGAAATATCCATCCGAATTGACGGCCTGCACCGAACGCCATTGCTCGGGCGAGGTATCGGTCAGGCGGGTTGTCGTCCAATGCGCGGCATTATTCACCATGATGTCGAGTGCGCCCCATTCCTTGACGGTCCGGGTGATCATCGCATCGACATCTTCCCATTTGGAGATATCGCAATGGATCCTGAGTGCGTGGCCACCTGCATTCATGATTTCTTCTTCGGTCGGCAATCCGCCCTCTTTCGGCCTGTCGATGATGTCGGCAACGACCACTTTCGCGCCTTCCTCTGCAAAGCGCAGGGCGATTGCACGCCCGATACCTGAAGCCGCCCCGGTCACGATCGCAATTTTGCCTGCCAGTCTGTCCATGTCGGTTTCCTTTGCTTGTGGTTCGAGTTCTATTCCAGCGGTCTGTTTATCCGATCGTCTGGACCGCCAGATGCTCGTCCGCTCTTGCAAGCTACGCCGCCGCCGCAACTTTGATCGTTCCGGTCGCACGAAACCCCTGCTGATTGAACTTGGGCATCACCCGCCTGCATTGGTCCTGGATGGCACCTCCTCGCCTCAGCCTGTCTTGAGAGAGGGATGAAAGTTCTTGATCCAGTGTTCAGCGATATCCAGTCGCCGCATGAAGCCGACGCCATCTTTCGCCAGGACATATTCGATGAAGTCCCGAACCGGCTTGGCGCGCGCCGCTTGCCCGGACCAACGGGCATGCAGCCCAACGGTCATCATCCGGCCCCCGTGGCCTCGGTCGGCCTCGTCGACGAGATAGTCGACGGCAAGCTTCAACGTTGTGAAGAAGTCATTTGGCGTCGCCAGGGTGGGTGCAACGAAGTATTTCACATCATTGTAAACTTTGGAGTAAGGGATAACGAGAAAGGGCTGGCCATCTTGTTGCACAAAGTATGGCAGTTCATCGTTGCTCGCGTCTGAGTCATACAAAAAACCGCCCTCTTCCACGAGCAGGGATCGAGTGTGAACGCTAGGGAACGAGCGGACGATCCAGCCCTTGATACGCTGGCCGGTCGTCGATTCGATAGATTTGATCCCGCGCTGCATCAGGCGCTTTTCCTCGTCGCGTGAAAGCCGGGAATCCTCAGTCCAGCGCCAGCCGTGCCCTATGATGTCGTATTTGCTTTCGCGTAGCCATGCGGCATATTCAGGGTTGCGCTCGACCGCATGTGCACAGACATCAATAGATGCGTCGATCTTGTAGTCATCAAGCAGGCGCGCCAGACGCCAAGCCCCGACCCTGCTGCCGAATTCCATATGGGTTTCGGTGCTCAGGTCGCGGACTGTCGGGCCAATCTCATAACTGTATTCGCCCCAGGCATCATTGCTATCGTCGCCATCGAGCAGTGAATATTCGGCACCCTCTTCATAGTTCACGACAAGGTTGATGACGACCTTGTTGCCGTTTGGCCATTTCGGATCCGGGGTGTGTCGACCGTAGCCGACAAAATCTCTCGGCAACGCGGTGAGAGCGGCGGGATCAAGCTTGTCAGGGTAGGGGTGTGCCATTGAATTCTCCTTGTTGATATCTGGGTCGCGCTACTTTGCCCTGACTGCGGGTCTTGGCATAACGCCGAAGGTTTGTTCCTGCTAACGGCCTCAAACAATTTTTTTGATATCAGGGACTTTCGGTTTTTTGATGAAACAACGGGTGACGGATTGCCACTGCGCCGCCTATCGGGAGAAAAAGCATAGATTTAGACCACAGCAGTTCTTCGGCACCACGCTTCTGACGTCATTTGATTTGCAGCCCACCAAATTTGGTGCAGGTGACAAAGTATACCCTAGGGACACTCATACACGCTTTCACTAAAACAAACTGCGGCCATTGGCATGGTTTATTTTTTGCTCGTTTCGTCCAATTGAATTGTATCGGTAGGATCAGCGAATCCTGTTGGTCGCGGGACATCGGAACATAACAAGGAGTGGTCCTATGGCCATTGATACGCCGTTCAAAGACGATCGAAAGGCAGCCTATCTCAACTCCGAAGGCGCAGACCGCCCCCTACGTTCGCCCGTCCCCGAGGCCGTGGTTGCGTCGGCATGTACCTATCGTTTGGGACGTTTGCGCGCTGAAATGGCACGTGCCGATGTCGCTGGCCTGCTGCTATATGATCCTGTGAACATCAGATACGCTTTTGATTCCTCGAACATGCAGGTTTGGACAGCTCACAACCCCACGCGCTACGCACTGATCTTGACTGACGGACCGGCAATCATTTTCGAATATGCAGGCTGCGAACATCTTGCCAAAGGTCTTCCCGGCGTCGATGAGGTCCGACCGGCGATAACATATATGTTCTTGAACAAGGGCGACAAGGCAGCGGGGTTCATCGCCGATTGGGCGGACGATATCTGCGATCTGGTGCGTCAGCACGGCGCTGGAAACCAGCGGTTGGCGGTGGACAAGCTTGACCCCTATCCGGCTCATGCACTTGCGTTCCGCGGACTCGCTGTCTCAAACGGCACAGAGATTACCGAGATAGCCCGCTCAATCAAGTCAGCCGAGGAAATTCAACTCATGCGCTGGACCATCCGGGTCTGCGAGGCGGGCATGGCGCGGATATACGATCATTCGATTCCGGGCGTGACAGAGCAGGAATTGTGGGCCCATCTTCATTTTGAGAATGCGCGTTCCGGTGGCGATTGGTTGGAAACCAAGCTGCTGTCGGCGGGCCCGAACACCAATCCCTGGTTCAAGGAATGTTCGGACCGAACGGTTCAAGCCGGAGAGATGATTTCTTTCGATACCGACATGATCGGACCTTACGGATACTGTGCCGATCTATCGCGGTCTTGGGTCTGCGGGTATGAGCCGATGAACGATACCCAACGACGACTGTATGCAAATTCGCTCGAGCAGATCGAGCACAATCGTGAGCTGATCCAGCCAGGCACCGACTTCACCGAGTATAACGCGAAGAGTTGGAGAATTCCCGAGCGCTACCTGGAATTTCGTTACCCTGCGGCATTGCATGGCGTTGGCATGGCGGATGAATGGCCCGTGTTGCCGCAATATCCTGATTGGGACAATCGCGTAATGTCAGGCCGGTTTGAACCGGGGATGGTGATCTGCATAGAAAGCCTGATTGCCGAAAAGGGATCGGAGTCAATCAAGCTCGAAACCCAAGTTCTGGTCACTGAGACCGGGTGCGAACCACTGGACACTTTCCCGTGGGAGCAGGTCTGATGTGATGAAGCTTGACTGTCTTGAACCAATCCCGCAACAACCGCCCAAGATGCGGAAGAGT
The DNA here is from genome assembly GCA_049663365.1 of Albidovulum sp. Classification (GTDB taxonomy): domain Bacteria; phylum Pseudomonadota; class Alphaproteobacteria; order Rhodobacterales; family Rhodobacteraceae; genus Albidovulum. The sequence continues at coordinate 11,113 of JBATDH010000050.1, forward strand.
GAAAGTTGTCCATGATGTACCATCCTGTTGCAGAGTTGGAGCATCAGGCAATTGCGGCGTGGTTCAATATACGTCGTTGATGCTTCTCGGAGTTGATCGCCATGCATGCTGTTATAACCGGCGGATCGGGGTTTCTACTCAGCCATGTTATTCGATCCTGGTTGATAGCCAACCCGTCAGCGCATGTGACCGAGATATCTACAACACCGCCGGATGCGGATTTGAAGGATTTCCTGTCGTCGGTGCTCGAGCGCGTTACGTTCGTAACCGGCGATGTGAGGTGCCCTGAAGAATGGATTGATCAGATCAAACCTGACTCCGTCGACCTCATCGTCCACGGGGCTGCGGTATGCCCGATCAATACCGATGCTGAAAAAACCCTGGAGCGCGCATCAATAGCGACAACAGTCGATATCAATGTGATGGGGACTGTCGCGGTCTTGGAATGGGCGCGTCGCCTGCCGAACCTCAGGCGTTTGGTATACGTAAGTTCCGGCGTCTACGGTTATGGTCGAAAGGTAGGGCCGAACGCTCCGCACGAAGGCCCCATCGAGGAATCCGCACCGCTGATGCCGCAGGATGCGACATACGACATCACCAAAGCCGCCGGCGAATGGCTGGTTTCCCGTTACAGAGATCTTTTCGCAATGGACTGCGTCAGTGTGCGGCCATCGGCGATCTACGGACCGATGGATCGCGACAGTGCTGGCCGCGCCGCCCATGTTGCGCCCTGGCACATGGCGAAAGCAGCAGTTGCCGGAAAACTGTTCAAGGTAAACGATCTTGATGCGCGATATGACTGGCTCTATGGGCCCGACGCCGCGCGTGCATTCGTTGAGATCATGGACGCGAAGCAACTGAACCACGATGTCTACAATATCAGCTATGGAATGCCGGTGACACTGCGTGACCTGGCTGCGGGAGTTCGGGTTGAAATACCTGACTTCCGGATCGAAGAAAGCACTGCCCCGGAATTCGTGCAGCCGACAAACTTTCGTGGCGGTGTCTGGAGCGTTCGCTCAAATCAGCGGTTGATGCGGGAATTCGGCTGGCACCCGACGCCCGCGGTGGGCGCCATGGCAGATTATATTCGCTGGCTCAACACATGTCGCGACCGATGAGCAGTTCCAACAACGCCACACCCTGAGAACAGGTCACGACGAATGACCGGTACGGCCAGCCTGCATGTGTCGTGGCATAGGGGTTGTCGATCACTAAATCTGATCTGGCCTACGATGCGGACTGGCCAGCCAGACTGGCACAGGCCCGGCCTGGACCGAGAAGGTCATCGTGTTTTTGCCTAGCCATTTTTCGTCTCTTCTTGGTTCCAAAACCATCAAACAGCGCGACAACACATTTCGGAGCCAGTCCAGAAGACCCTAAAAAAATACTGCCAATGGCCACGTCTTTTTTGTTTGTCGGATTTGAGCGGGGTGACCATTATCTAAAGGAAGCGGCGCTGAATCCGCTTAGATACCTTCTTAGATATGCCTGTCCAAGGCAACAGAGGGCAAGATTCCGACAGAGGAGATCGATCTATGGCTAAATACACTGACTCCGCAAACCATGTTCGACCGCTCGTCAAAAAACTTGCGGAATCTGCGCGCGATGGTCGTATGAACCGTCGTGAGTTCATATCGTTGGCAAGCATCTTTGGCGCCAGTTCAATAGCGGCCTACGGCCTGATCGGTGCTGTCGCTCCGGGTCGGGCCGAAGCGCAGGAACCCAAGCGTGGTGGAACTTTGCGGATCCAGTCTGATGTCAAGGATCTCCGCGATCCCCGTACCTTCGACTGGCATGAGATGAGGAATGTCGCGGGGCAGTTCTGTGAGAACTTTGTGCGCTGGGAGCCAGATTTCACATTTTCCGGACGGCTAATGGAAAGCTGGGAAGTGGCTGACGATGCCTTGACATATACACTTCACGTCCGAAAAGGCGTAACCTGGAACAACGGGGATACATTCACCGCCGACGATGCTATCTTCAACATCAAACGTTGGACCGATACGACGGTTGAAGGTAACTCTATGGCAGGGCGTCTGAATGCGCTGCGCAAGGGCGACGAAACCATTGTATCCGACGAAGCGATCGAGAGGGTTGATGATTATACGGTGCGTTTGCACCTGCAAGTGCCTGACATCACTCTGATCCCCACCTTCGGTGAGTACGCTGCTCTTTGTGTCCACCCAAGCTTCGACGGCAACCTCGCGGCGGCTCCAATCGGGACTGGGCCATATGAGCTGGTAAGCAATCAGATCGGCGAAAGGGCCGTGCTGAAACGCCGGGAGAATGGAACATGGTGGGGCGGCGAGGCATTTCTCGACGGGATTGAGTTTATCGACGTGGGAACCGACCCAACTGCGACAGTCGCTGCATTCGAAGCTGGCGAGATTGATATGAATGACAACTCGGATGGTGATTTTGTCGCCATTCTTGATGGTCTCGGACTTGAGCGTCAGGAGCAAGTCACCGCCGGAACGATGGTCGCCCGCATGAATGTCGGGGCCAGCCCATTTGACAACCAGGCGCTAAGGAACGCGTTTCAGCGTGCCGTAGATAATGCTGCGGTCTTGGAATTGGGTGTTGCAGGATTGGGTTCGGTTGCCGAAAATCATCACGTGGGCCCAATGCACCCAGAATACGCTGAACTTCCAAAGAAAACGCGCGATTTAGAAAAGGCCAAAGCCCTGTTGGCAGAATCTGGCCATGCCGACACGGAGGTCGAATTGATTTCGCTCGACGACAGCTTGATGAGTTCATCATGCGATGTGATTGCCGAGCAGATTCGAGAAGCGGGCATGAAGGTGAAACGTACGATTCTTCCCGGATCGACGTTTTGGAACGACTGGACCAAGTATCCGTTCTCGGCCACCCAGTGGGGCGCGCGCGCTTTCGGTGTACAGGTTTACGTCTTGGCCTACCAATCCGGTGTACCATGGAATGAGACCGGCTTTTCCGATAAGAATTTCGACGCCAAGTTGACACAGGCACTTGGGACTTTCGATGATGACAAGCGTCGCGTTCTGATGGGTGAAATGGAGCAAATCCTACAAGATTCCGGTGTCCTTATTCAGCCCTTCTGGCAAAATCTGTACATGCACCATACGGCGAAAGTGAAGAATTACCACCGCCATCAGGCGCGGGAGATGTACTTGGAAAAGGTCTGGCTAGACTCATGAATATCCCCTTGGCGCGGGTGTTTTAAAACTGTGGCCAAGACAATCGGGCTGTCTGGTTCGCGCCAATGGCATAGCCCATACGTTTCGCTGAATGGAAGATTCGAGTGGAGCGGTGGCAGGGCACCGGGCGGGGTATCTTTTTCGGATATCTCGCCAGATTCACTCTTTTGATGGCAACCATTCACGTGGCGTACGGCAGTGTGAGCTGTGGTTGCTCTTAGGGCAACCATTCTGTCGAATATAGCTTTTCTCCGACCGCTACGTAAGGCGTCTTTTCGCTATGTGCGCCGTGGGATATCTGGAAGTTGTAGAAGCTCTCCCATTGGTCCAGTTCGGCCTCGAGATGGGTAATCTCCCCCATTCTTAGCGGGGTGCATCCGTAGAATTCACGCGGCCATTTTCAGTTTCATGGCGGGTGTTATGCCGCCGATGCCCCGTTGCCCGGCAACGGTTTGCTTGCAAACCGTGAGAGGGATGTTGG
>JBATDH010000051.1:0-10830 GCA_049663365.1 Albidovulum sp.
GTTCAGAGGTGGCGGCGCGGGCGCGGTCTTCGTCGAGAATACCGGCGGCCACCATACGGGCCAGAACCCGGTCGCGCGCGGTTTCCGCAGTGGCGGCATGGCGGTCGGGCCTACGGGTTTCCGGTGATTGCGGCAAGGCGACAAGCAAGGCTGATTGGGCGGGTGTCAGGCGGCGGGGTTCCTTGCCGAACCAGGTCAACGAAGCGGCGCGCAGGCCTTCGACATTGCCGCCGTAAGGGGCGATGCGCAGATACAGGTCGAGAATTTCAGGCTTGGTCAGCCGACGTTCCAGCGCCAGCGCCACCCGTATCTGGCGCAGTTTACCAGCCAGTTTGCCGGTGCCGCTGTTTTCCAGCAAACGCGCCACCTGCATGGTCAGCGTCGATCCGCCCGAAGTGATCCGCCCCTGCCAGACCGATTGCAGGGTAGCGCGGATCATGGCGCGCAGGTCGACGCCGGAATGCTGATAGAACCGCTTGTCCTCATAAGCGACAAGCATCTGGACAAAGAGCGGATCGACCGGGCCGGGGGTCATGCGCCAGCGGCCATCGGCGACGGTGAAGGCGCGCAGCAGACTGCCGTCGCGGGCAAGAACCTCGACCGACGTGTCGATGGTCAGGGGCGGCAGATCGGTGCGCGCCACCCAGCCGTCGAAAGTGTCCCGCGCCGTTGCCCCCAGCAAAAGCACCGTCACCAACGCCAGAAGCGCCGGGCCGAGCCTTTGTCTGGGACGTTCGGCCACGTTATTCGACCACGGCTATCTGCCCGCTATCCGACCGGGCGCGGAAATCGGGGCGGTACATATCCTCGACGCTGGTCGCAGGCAGGTGGAAGGTACCTGGCGACACTGCCCGTACGATATAGGCCAGCCGGAACGGGTTTTTCGAGCCCCAGTCCAGCGCCGCCAGAAACCGGTCCTGGCGGAACTCGGTCATGCGGGTGTTGTCCTCGGTATCCAGCCAGTCGAGTGCGGCAATATCGCCTCCGCGCAGCAGGTTGGGATTGTCGATCTCGAACCCGGCGGGAAGCGGGTCATTGATCATCAGCCGCGCTTCGCCGCCGCCGGTGGGGGTGACTTCGATCACGGTGACAAGGCGGCTGCCCTGCTTGATGGTTGCCGGATCAACTGCATCACCGTCCAGCGTATACCAGTTGCGGGTTATGGCATAGCCGTTGCCGCCAGCGGGTTCGGGGGTGGCGGGGACACCAAAGGTGGTCAGCGTCACCGTCGCCGTTTTCGCCGACCCGTTGGTGATGACCTGCGCCGCGCCGCCTGCGGTCTGGTCGTCGAGCACCCGGATCAACGGGCCGGTGACGGGCTGGCCATTGACGGTGAACCCGGCGGAGCCGGGACGGTCGATCAGAGCATTGGTGGCCAGAAGCGCCCATGTCGCCTCTTGCGTTGACAGGGTGTGCCCCGCCATGCCGGCGGCGATAGCGTCGCCGAGCGTCTCGGGGTTGACGGCGGTCGAACCGGCCTCGGAGGCCAGCGCCAGAAGCGCGGCTTCGTCGCGCAGGTGGGTGCCATAGTCGGCGCGCCAAAGATGGGTTTCACGTTGCAGGGCGTTGGTGGCCACAAGCCGCGCGGCCTGGGTAAACATCGCATCCGCCCGCGTCTGATCGCCGTAAGAGGCCAGCGCCGCCCCCAGTTGGGCGGCCGCGATGGGGGTGTCGAAGGCGTCCGACTTCACATCGGCATAATAGCGCAGATCGCCGATCGCCGCCGCGCCTTCGCGGGCCAGCACCATCAAGGCATAGGCAACCGGTCCGCCATCCTTGTCGAAATCGGCCGCGTAATTCAACTGATTGCGCAGGTTGTCCATGGCGTTGCGGAAAGCCACATCGGGGATGGCATAGCCCTTGGCCTTGGCGCGGCTGAGGAAATCGCTGACATAGGCGTCGAGCCACAAGTCACCGGAATCCGCGTACCAAAGACCGAAGGCCCCGTTGGCGGATTGATTGAGCAGGATCTGCGCGATCGACTGATCCACCCGCTTGGTGATATCGTCGGCGTTGTCGCCACCCAGCGCCTTCGCCACCTCATCGAAGTAAAGCAGTGGCAGCGCCTTGGAGGCGAGCTGTTCGGTGCAGCCATAGGGATAGCGGTCGAGCGTGGCGAGCAGCCCCGGCGCGTTGAACCGCGCGATGGGGCCGACCGAAAGAACCGCTTTGCCGGAACCGGGGTTCAACCCGGCAAAAACATTGGCGTCAAGCGTGAAGCTTTGCCCGGCGGCAAGGTCGAAGCGGCTTTGCCTGGCGGTTTCGGGGTCATTCGCCTCGATCGGAATGGTCAGGGTCTTGACCAGTTGCTTGCCATCCGGCGTGGTCAGGGCGACGCGCAGTTTACCGGTCCCTTCCGACAGGCTGGCCGTAACCGGGACTGAGAGAGTCACTTTGCCCTGATCGGCCAAGTCGACACCTGATGGAGATTGCCCGAGGGCGATGCCATCGGCAGTTACGTCAAGCCCCATGCGCCCGGACGGACCGGTGGTGTGGACGATTTCCAGCAAAAGGCGGCTTGCGTCGCCGGGCGACAGGAACCGGGGGACAGAAGCGGTGACGACCACCGGGTCGCGCACCAGCACATCGGTTTCGGCCTGACCGATGCTGGATTTTGACCAGACCACAGCCATCAGCCGCACGGTGCCATTGAACGAGGGCAGGTTAAATTCGGTGCGCGCATAGCCATCCGTCCCCACCGTGACCGGGCCAGAGAAATAGGCCACAAGCTCTTCGGTCGGAGGTGGGGCTTGCATCTTTGCCGCGGACGCGGCATCGCCGCCCGAGCGTATTTTGCCCATGGTACCGTTCTGGCCATCAATCAGGCGGCCATAAATATCGCGGATCGCCATGCCCAGCTTGCGCTGGCCGAAATAGTGGTCGGCGGGGTCGGGTGACATATAGCCGGTCAGGTTGAGGATACCGACATCCACGGCGGCGATGGTGGCATAGGCGGTCTCGCCCGCGGCCACACCGTCCACTTTCAGCGCCACGGGCAGCGGCCCGCGCGGATCGGCCTCGGCCGGAACGTCGAAACTGGCGGTCAGCCGCCGGGGGCCGGGATCGACCGGCGCATAGGACAGGCCAAGGGCGCGTGTCGGTGTGCGGCCCGCAGACACGTCCATCGGGCGAAGCACCGAGGCGGTGACATAGGCCCCCGCGCCCCAGTCATCGGTCACGGATAGCGGAATGAGGTTTTCACCTTCGGTCACCGCAACGGCCTTCATGTCGATCAGCCGGTTGGACACCACGGTGACAAGCGCCACGCCCCCCGACCGTGGCACCAGCCGCAGCATGGCCGTATCGCCGGGGCGGTAGGCGGGTTTATCAAGCGACACATCAAGCGTATCGGGGGTGTCGCCCGCATTGGCAGGCGCGTACCAACCTGCGTCAAACGCCATCGAGGCCGAGGTGTAGGTGCCCCCCTGGGCTTCGACTACCAGTTCATAGTTTCCCCAGCCCACCGGGGTCGTCAACCTCTGCGGGCCATCGCCCGTCAGGGTCAGATCGCCTTCGGCGACACGGGTGCGGGTGGTGGTCACATCCCAGTTCCACTGGCCATAGAGCGAATACCACTGATAGCGCCGTTCAACCCGGTTGACGGTCCAATGCACAGCCATCGCGGCCGGGGACAGGTCGGTCCCGACGGCAATGACGCTGAACGATGCCTCATCGCCTTCGGGCACAACCCCACCGTCAAATGCGGGTTTCAGCCCGATCACCGGCGTGGTTGGCAGGATTTGCCGGGTGATGCGCCGTTCGACCGGGCGGCCCGAACCCTCTTTCAACCGCAGGGTGACCGTGGCCTCCAGCGGGCGATTGGCGGCCTCGCCCAGATCGGGGAAGGCAAGCGGGATCAGCGCCTTGCCTTGCGCATCAGTGCTGCCGACGTCGAAAAGGCTGTCCGCATAGGGCGAAAACGGTTCGTCATAACGGCCAAAACGGTAGCCGGGAAACGCTTCCAACCCGCTGGCCGCCGCAATCCGGTAGTCGCCCTCGATGGCCAGATCCGCCCCCGGCGCGCCAAAAAGATAGCGCGCATCAACGCCCAGGTCGGGCGTATCGGAAAGGCGGATGGGCGCTTCGGGAAGGGCAAGCGTGAAGTCGATACGTTCGGGCAGGAAATCCTCGACCAGAAAGGATTGTGAGGCGAGCGTCCGGCTTTCTTCGGCAAAGACGTCAATCCGCCAGGTGCCACGCGGCGCCGACCCGGCCAGCGGCAGCGACGCGGTATGGCCACCGGCACCGGCGTCCCGCAAAAGGGCGCGGGTATATTCAACCCCGTCAGGGCGCATCAGCCGCGCCGTCAGGGGCAAACCTTCAATGCCTTCGACACGGGCATCACGGGCCAGAATGGTCGCGTTGACCGTTTCACCGGCACGGTAAGCCCCCCGGTCTGTCGCCAGGAACACGTCGATGGGCGGGGCGGGTTCGTGACCGGCAACGCCCCGGTCCGAAAGATCGAACTCCGCTTCCGTCAGCGACAGAAAGGTGAAGTCATCGCCTTTTGCGACGGTCACCAATGCCGGTGCCGCCCCGCCTGTCCCGGCGGTCTGGGCTGCGGTGAAATGGGCATAGCCGTCCGCATCTGTAAGGGTCTCGCCAATGATCGCATTGGCCCGCGATATGAGCGTGACGATGCTGCCTGCGGTCGCCGAGACATCGGCAAAGGACCGGGTGAACACATGCAACCCGTCCGCGCCCGACAGCGTCGTCAGGCCGATGTCAGAGATCACGAACCACTGGGTTGCGGGTGGGTTGTCGTAAGGATCAAGCCCCGGCACACTGGCCTGAAGCGCGTATATCCCCGGCCCCAGATCACGCATTACATCGTCAAGCGGCAACCGCGTCAGCATATCGCGGTTGATCTCCATGGTGACGTCCGCCTTGCCCGTCCACATCTCTTCGGCGACATCCGACCGAAACCCCTGCCCCGACCAGTAATCCAGCGGGCGGCCGAAATAATCGCTTTGAATGGCGCGGATGAGGTTGCGGTCGGAAACCCGCAACAGCGTCAGGTCGAGCGTGTCCGCATTGACGGTTTCGACAGGTATGCCCGCCTCGGCCACACGCGGCAGAACATATGACCGCCCCGGAAACCGCACTGCCGCCGTCCGGTCGCGCACATAAAGGTTCAGCGTCACATCCTTGGCCAGCGTTTCGCCATTTGCTGCCGGAAGCCCGGCGCGGAAGGTGATGGTATAGCGGCGGCCATGTTCGACGCCCGCAATGCACACCTGACGGCCCGACGCGTCGACCGAAAGCCCGGCATCAGCCAGTTTGACGAATGACGCATAATCGGTGCCGACGCGCACCAGATCTTCGCTGAACACCGCGCAGACACGGGCCTGGGCCGCATCGCTTTGCACCTCATGTTCGGTGATGCGAAACCCGTATTTGCCGATGGCATCATCCAGAAGCGCGCCGGTGTCGTCGCGCGGTTGCAGGCTTTGCGCCAGCCGCAAAGCGGGGATCATGTCGCGCCCCCGGTCAACGCGCTCCATCGCCTGCGCCATCGTCGTCAGCGCCGTGGCCCGCAAAGCGCCACTATCGGCCCGCAGATAGGCATTCAGCGAACCGCTCAGCGCACGGTTGGCAAGATCGCGCTTGGTATTGTCGTCATTGCTGGCGATTTCGAGCTGCAACCGCGCATATTCCGCCCATTGATCGGCCTTGTCGGTCAGGTTGAGCGCCGCCCCCTGCAATCGCGATGCGGTCAGGTTATCGCCATTGGCGCGTGCCTGCGCACTGGCGGCCAGCAAGGCATCGGCGGATTGATCGCCGGTCACATGTTGATTGGCAAGCCCCTGCGCCTGCCGCAGCGCCGCCGAAAAATCGGCATCCGAAAGGAAGGCCAGTTCACCGGCACGGGTCTTGGCCAGCGTCGCGGCACCTGGCGCGGCGGCTCGTATCCAGCCGGAATAGGCATCCTGATAAAAGGTCTGACCGCTGATGGCGGATTTGGGAAAACACGCATTCGACCGCGCGTTGAAGGTAAAGGCCTTGCAATCGGCATTGGCAAGGCAAGCCTGTTCGCAGGCTTCAAGGGTGGTGTCAAAAATCTGTTGGATATCGGTGCCGGGCAGGTCGGTGTTTTCTGTCAGAACGACACGGCGTTCGGGAACCAGCACCCGATCCTGAGCCATGGCCGATGCGCCGGAAATGAGGATTGCCGCGAGAAGGGTGGAAACCAGCAACCGCATTGAAATCTCCTATGCCTGACAATGACGCGATGCTGGCACGGTAACGGGCCAAAAAGCAAGTAAAGTGAGGCGCTGTTACCATTTCACTTGCGGATTTAAAGCTTCGTTCACACCGCTTGGTCATTGTCACACCCACAAGATATTTCGACATTCCCAGCAGGCCGGAGGCGGGGTTTGAGCATCGCGGAGAAACTGGCAAGAGAGCGTCGGTCACGGCTGGCCGCCGAACGTCTGCTGGAGCAAAAGAAGCGCGAACTATCCGCGGCGAATTCGCAGTTGTCGCAACATGCACGCTCGCTTTCCAACCAGATCGTCGAACAGCGCCAGGGGCTGGAAACCGCGCGTCACGAAACCGAGGCGTTAAAGGATCAGAACACCCTGGTTCGGTCTGATCTGGACCGTGCGACCAGCGCCGCCGAAATTGCCCGACGCCGCCTTTGGGAAGCCTTTGAAACGATCCAGGACGGGTTTGCGGTTTTCGACGCGGATCTGCGGCTGTCGGTAGCCAACCACGCCTATCTGGCGCTTTTCAAACCCGAAAGCGGTGTGGGCCTGGGGATGGCTTACGACTCAATTCTTGAGGTTATGGTGCGCGATGATGTGGTCGACCTTGGCGGTGCCAATGACACTGACTGGCGCGCCAACATGATCGGTCGTGTGCGCCAACAGGTGATGGACCCCCTGGTTATCCGCCTGAACGACGGCAGACACATCAAACTCGTGGATCAGCGCGGTGAAATGGGTGATCTGGTATCGCTCGCGGTCGATATCACCGACACCATCCGGCGCGAGGAGGAACTGAAAGACGCCCGCGAAAAAGCCGAGGCCGCAAATCGCGCCAAATCGGCGTTTCTGGCCAATATGAGCCATGAAATCCGCACGCCCATGAATGGCGTCGTCGGCATGGCCGATCTTTTGTGCGACACCGATCTGGGCGACGAACAAAGGCTTTTCGCGGAAACCATCAAATCGTCGGGTGAGGCGCTTTTGACGATCATCAACGATGTTCTCGACTTTTCCAAGATCGAGGCGGAAAAACTGCGGCTTTACCCTGAACCCTTCGATTTTGAGCGGTGTCTGCACGAAATCATCCTGCTCTTGCAGCCTTCGGCGCGCAAGAAGGGGATCAAGCTCCTGGTGGATTTCGATCTGTTCCTGCCGACCCGCTTTATCGCCGATCCGGGTCGGATACGGCAGATTCTGACCAACCTGCTGGGCAATGCGGTCAAATTCACCGAAACCGGTCATGTCATGGCGCGGGTGGTGGGCATTGAACTGGCCGATGGCCGCTATGACCTGCATGTCACCATCGAAGACACCGGCATTGGCATCGCGCCGGAATACATTGATCACGTCTTTGGCGAGTTCAATCAGGTCGAGGATCAGTCAAACCGGAAATTTGAAGGCACCGGGCTGGGGCTTGCCATAACCCGCCAACTGGTCGAACTGATGGGCGGCACCGTCTGGGTCGACAGCGAACCGGGGCACGGATCGTGTTTTGGTCTTCGTCTGACGCTGACGGCGGATGAACCCCAGGGCCCCCCCGATTTACCCGACCTTCCGGTCAGCCTCCGCCAGGCGCTGATCGTCGATGCGGTTCAGATCAACCGGGTGATACTGGAACGCCAGCTTCAGACATTCGGACTGACGGTAACCATCTGCCGCTCGGCGGCCGAGGCGATCGCCGCCTTGCGCGGCCCCGACCCGTTCGATCTGGTGCTGGTCGATGAGGAATTGCCCGAGAGCGATGGCAAGACCTTTGTCGCCCAGATCAGATCGGCGGGTATCTCGACACCCGTCATCCTGCTGTCCTCTGACCCCGATGCTCCGTCGCTCATGGCCGATCCTTTCCTGACCATGCTGCAAAAACCGATCCTGCGGCGTGACCTCTACCGATCCTTGCAAAACCTGTCCTGTCCGGCAACGGCAGCGCCTACACAGTCCATCGCCTCGCTTCCGGTATCCGATACACCGGTCGAAAAACGCCCCATGCGGATACTGGCCGCTGAAGACAATCGGACCAACCAACTGGTGTTCAACAAGATGGTTCAGGGCCTCGCGATCGAGCTGCGCTTTGCCGGCAATGGCCGCGAGGCGCTGGATTTGTGGCAAAGTTTCCGGCCGGACATGATTTTCATGGACATTTCCATGCCTGAAATGGACGGGCGCGAAGCCACCCGCGCGATCCGTAAAATCGAACAGGAACAGGGCCTGCTGCATATCCCCATTGTCGCCCTGACCGCGCATGCAATGGAGGGTGACAGAGATTCGATCCTGGCCGCCGGTCTCGATTACTATCTGACCAAACCGCTGAAAAAGGCTGAAATCATTGGCAAGATAGAGGAATTCCGCCCAGAAGTCGCAAAATCGATCCGACCCGATCCGGCCGACAGCGACACGCGCTAGCGCGTTGCGTTTGACAGGTGAATGCGATTTGAACGCGTCACGCACTAAAATCCACCTTTCATTTTGGCAAAAATACCTCCGCCGGAGGCAACAGGCCGCGCGCGATGCGCGGCCCAGAAAAAAATGCGACGCCGCAGGCGTCTCCGTTAGATCCGATGAGCCTTCGGTTCAGCCCTCGACAAGGATGTCGAGAAAGGCCCGGCCGAACCGCGCCACTTTCTGCGCGCCCATGCCGCTGACCCGGCCCATTTCGGTCAGATTGCGGGGGCGGGTCTCGGCCAGTTTGCGCAATGTGGCGCTGGTACAGGTCAGGTGCTTTCCGGTCCCGTCGGTGCCGCGGACCAGATCAGTCTGCGCCGCCAGAAGCCGGTCGTAGACCGCACCCGTCGGCTGGCCTGCCAGCTTACGCCGTGCGGGATGCACCCGCTCACCCGAACCGGTGATCACTTCCAGAAATTGCGATCCGTATTTTTCCAGCTTTTTGGCCCCGACACCGCCAATTCCGATCATCGCGTCCAGCGATCCGGGCCGCTTTTCGGCCATCTCGATCAGCGTTCGGTCGGGAAATATCACATAGGCCGGCACCCGTGCGGCCTCGGCCAGCGCCCGCCGCTTGGCCTTGAGCGCCGACAAAAGCGGCGCGTCTTCGTCCGAAACCAGACTGCGCACCGCGGGTTTGCCGACCGCGCGGGCGATGGTGTCGCGGCGCAGGGTGATGCGCGCCTCATCGCGCAGGATCGGACGCGCGGTTTCGGTCATGCGAAAAGCCCCATGCCGTTCGGCATCGGGGCGGATCAGATCGTGACCCATCATCTGCCGGAACACCGCCTGCCACTGGGGCCGGGTCATATCCTTGCCCACCCCGAATGTCGGCAGGGCCTGATGCCCGCGCTGGGTGACTTTATCGGTGACAGTACCCAACAGAATGTCGATCAGATGCCCCGCGCCAAAGCATTCGCCGGTCCTCAGCATCGCCGACAGCGCCTTGCGCACCGCTTCCGTGCCGTCGAAAATATCGGGTGCAGTGTCGCACAGATCACAGGCGCCGCAGGGGTCTGACTCTTCGCCGAAATAGGATAAAAGCCGTTGGCGGCGGCATCCCGTCGCCTCGGCCAGACCCAAGAGCGCGTTCAACCGGGCATGGTCGGCGGCTTTGCGGTCGGGCGGGGCCAGGCCTTCGTCCACCTGGGTGCGGCGCAATCGGATGTCGTCGGGGCCGTAAAGCGTCAGGGTTTCGGCAGGGGCACCGTCACGGCCTGCGCGGCCGATTTCCTGGTAATAGGCCTCGATGGATTTCGGCAGATCGGCATGGGCAACCCAGCGGATATCGGGCTTGTCTATCCCCATGCCGAAGGCCACGGTGGCGGTGACGATCAGCCCGTCTTCACGCTGAAACCGCGCCTCGACCTCGCGCCGGTCATCGGCCTGCATGCCGCCGTGATAATGGCAGGCCAGATGCCCCGCTTCACGCAGCGCGCCCGCTAGGGTTTCGGTCTTGGCGCGGGTGGCGCAATAGGTGATGCCGGACTGGCCGCGACGGGCAGCGGCAAAATCGAGAATCTGGCGGCGCGGCTGATCCTTGACCGCGAAGGCGAGGTGGATGTTGGGCCGGTCGAACCCGCGCAGAAAGGTCGACGGGGCCACGCCGTCGAAAAGCCGGGTGACGATTTCGTCGCGGGTTTCGGCATCTGCGGTTGCCGTGAAGGCCGCCAGGGGTACATTCAAAGCCCGGCGCAAATCGCCGATGCGCAGGTAGTCGGGGCGAAAATCATGGCCCCATTGCGATACGCAATGCGCTTCATCCACCGCGATGGCGGTCACGCCTACACGGCGCAACAGGTTAAGCGTGCCGCCCGAGGCAAGCCGTTCCGGGGCCATGTAAAGCAGCTTCAGCCGCCCCTCGTCGAGCGCGGCAAAAACATCTTCTGTTTCGTCGTCGGTATTGCCCGAAGTCAGGGCACCGGCGGCAACGCCCGCTTCTTTCAGCGCCCGGACCTGATCGCGCATCAGTGCAATCAGCGGCGAGATAACTACCGTCACCCCGTCCTGCAACAAGGCGGGAAGCTGAAAGCAAAGCGATTTGCCGCCCCCCGTCGGCATGATCGCCAGCACGTTTTCACCAGCTGTCACGGCGGCGACTATATCGGCCTGACCGGGGCGAAACCCGGCAAATCCGAAGACAGAGGCAAGAAGTTCCCCGGCGCGCTGCATGGTCCCTTTG
>JBATDH010000052.1:0-5538 GCA_049663365.1 Albidovulum sp.
AGGCGGGCCTGTTCAGCGACGGGGCAAGTCGTGCCGCCTCGGAACTGGTGCTGTCGACAACGTCCAGAACATGCCGTGCGACGCCCTCTGGCCAGACACCGGCATCGCCTGACCCATCAGCGGACAAGAATTTCCGCCGCCGCCGCCGCGGCCCCCTCGATCCCGAAGAGATTGACGACCCCCAGCACCATCACCAGTGCCGACCCTATCAGCAGCAGCCACTGCACCGGCACCATACGACCGTCCAGCGCATCGCCCTCGGTTCCGAAATACATGTAGAAAACGATGCGCAAATAGTAGAACGCACCAATGACCGAGGCAACGGCCCCCGCCACCGCCAGCCAGATCATATCGGCATCGACCGCCGCCCGCAGCACCCCGTATTTGGCGAAAAAACCCAGCATCGGCGGCACACCGGCCAGCGAGAACATCAAGACCAGCAAGGCCAGTGCCTTGACCGGTTCGCGCTTGGCGTATTGGTTCAGGGCACCGATATCTGTGACCGGCGCACCATCTTTTTCCATCGACAGGATGAAGGCGAAAGTACCCACATTCATCGCGACATAAATCGCCATGTAGACCAGCATCGCCTGTACACCCATCACGGTGCCCGCTGCCAGCCCGACCAGCGCAAAACCCATATGCGCGATCGAGGAATAGGCCATAAGCCGCTTGATATTGCGCTGGCCGATGGCGGCAATCGCGCCCAGAAACATTGACAATGTGGCCAGCAGCGCCAGAACCTGGCTCCAGTCGCCCACCGCGCCGCCAAAGGCGTCATGCACCAGCCGCGCGAACAGCGCCATGGCGGCGACCTTGGGGGCGGTAGCAAAAAACGCGGTGACAGGTGTGGGCGAGCCTTCGTAGACATCCGGTGTCCACATATGGAACGGCACTGCTGATATCTTGAAGGCCAATCCGGTGATCAGGAACACCAGACCGAAAAGCAGCCCGACCGAGACATGCCCGCCCTGGATCGTTGCCAGGATACCTGAAAACAGCGTCGTGCCGGTAAAGCCATAGGTCAGTGACGCGCCGTATAGAAGCAGCCCCGATGAAAGCGCGCCCAGCACGAAATATTTCAGCCCTGCCTCGGTCGATTTCAGGCTGTCACGGCGCAAAGATGCAACGACGTAAAGCGCCAGCGATTGCAGTTCCAGCCCCATGTACAAAGACATAAGATCGCCCGCCGATACCATCACCATCATGCCGATCACCGAAAAGGTGATCAAAAGCGGGTATTCGAACCGCGCCAGCCCGCGCCGGGCCATATAATCCTCGCTCATCGCCAGTACGGCAGCCGCCCCCAGAAGGATCGTCACCTTGGCAAAGCGCGAAAACGCATCATCATTGAAGGATTCACCAAAGGCCATGTGCGCCCCGGACCCGGAAAGCCCGATCCATGCGGCCACACCCACAAACGCGGCAACCGTGGCCCAGGTCAGTGTCCCTGTCCGTTCGTCCTTGCCGGTGTAGACCACCCCGATCAGCGCGGCCATCGCATAGATAGCCAGCAGCAACTCGGGCAGAATGGCAGAGATATCAGCGGAAATCATCGCGCTATCCTTTAGTGGCCGGCAACCTGCACCGCGTCGGGTGCAGGAATGGCAGCATGGTAATCAGTGACAAGGGCGCCGACCGACGGCCCGATGATATCGGTCACAAGGCTCGGGTAGATGCCAAGCAGCAGGGTCATCGCGACCAGCGGCGCAAAAATCAGCTTTTCCCGTTTGGTCATGTCGGTGATGGTGCGCAGGCTTTCTTTGATCAGATCGCCCATCACCACCCGACGATAAAGCCAAAGCGCATAGGCCGCACTCAGGATCACGCCCGACGTGGCCACGGCGGCGACCCAGGTATTGACCTGGAAAATACCCATCAGCGTCAGGAATTCACCGACGAAGCCGGATGTGCCGGGCAGACCGACATTGGCCATGGTGAAGAACATGAAGATTAGCGCGTAGGCGGGCATCCGGTTGACCAGCCCGCCATAGGCGTCGATCTCGCGCGTGTGCATCCGGTCATAGATGACGCCCACGCACAAAAACAGTGCGCCCGAGATGAAACCGTGGCTCAGCATCTGGAAAATAGCGCCATCGACACCTTGCTGGTTGGCGGCAAAAATACCCATCGTCACATAGCCCATATGGGCCACCGACGAATAGGCGATCAGCTTTTTCATATCCGACTGCGCCAGCGCCACCAGCGAGGTATAAACAATGGCAATCGCGCTCATCCAGAAGATCAGCCCCTGCAATTGATCCGAGGCGATGGGAAACATCGGCAGCGAAAACCGCAAGAACCCGTAGCCACCCATCTTCAGCAGGATTGCCGCCAGCACTACCGACCCCGCCGTCGGCGCCTGAACGTGGGCATCGGGCAGCCAGGTATGGACCGGCCACATCGGCATCTTGACGGCGAAACTTGCAAAGAACGCCAGCCACAATAGCGTCTGCATGCCACCGACGATGTGGAAACCAAAGACATTCAGCGTCTCGGACGCGAAAACATGGGTCAGCAAAGTCGGGATGTCCGTCGTCTGGGCATCGACATACATGGCGATCATCGCCACCAGCATCAGCACCGATCCGAGGAAGGTATAAAGAAAGAACTTGAAGGCCGCATAGATGCGTTCCTTGCCGCCCCAGATACCGATGATCAGGAACATCGGAATCAGCCCGGCCTCGAAGAAGAGGTAAAAGAGCACCAGATCGAGCGCCACGAACACGCCCAGCATCAACCCTTCGAGCACGAGAAACGCGATCATGTATTCCTTGACCCGTGCTTTCACCTCCCAGCACGACAGGATGGTGATCGGCATCAGGAACGTGGTCAGCAACACGAACAGGATCGAAATCCCGTCAACGCCCACCTTGTATTTCAGCCCCATGATCCAGTTGCGTTCCTCGACAAACTGAAAACCGGTATCGGCGGGGTTGAAACCCGTCAGCAGAAATATTGACACCAAAAAGGTCGCCGTGGTCGCGGTCAGCGCCACCCATTTGGCATTGCGGTTGGCGGCCTCGTCGTCGCCGCGCAGGATCAGTGCCAGAATTGCCGCCGCCACGAGCGGGATGAAGGTAATGATGGAAAGCAGGTTGGCCATTACTGCGCCCCCCCCGACAGCATCATCCAGGTCAGCAACAAACCGATCCCGATCACCATGGCAAAGGCATAGTGAAAGAGATACCCCGACTGCGCCCGACCGGCGAGCCGCGTCAACATCGGGATGATGCCCATCGCGACCCCGTTGATTGACCCGTCGATGACATTGCCATCCCCGCGCCGCCACAGGAACGATCCCAGCCATTTGGCGGGCGAGACGAAAATCACCTCATAAATCTCGTCAAAGTACCATTTGTTGAGCAGGAAGGCATAGATCCCCGGCACGGTTTCGGCCAACCGGCGCGGCAGGGTGACATCGCGGATATAGAACACCCAGGCCACGACAAAGCCCAGCACCATTGCCACGAAGGGCGACACCTTGACCCAGACCGGCGAATGATGGGCGTCGTCCATCACATGGTTGTCGGGGGCCATGAAGATGGCACCTTGCGGCGCTTGACCGGCCTCGGTGACGTGACCTTCGGTGGCGGTTTCGGCAGTCGTCGCGTCAGTGGTCTCAACGGCCGTGGTTTCGGTTCCGTGCGATGTGGCTTCCGTTGCCACCTCGCCCTCGGCGGCCTCATGATGGACCATGCCAAAGAACGCCGTCACCTTGGCGTGATCGCCGAAGAACGACCCGTACCAGACCATACCGGAAAAGACCGCCCCCAATGCCAGTACCCCAAGGGGTATCAGCATGTTCAGCGGGCTTTCATGGGCATGGTCATGGGCATGATGGTCGCCGCGCGGCTCGCCATAAAACGTCATGAAGATCAGCCGCCAGCTATAGAAGCTGGTGAAACAGGCCGCCACCACCAGCGCCCAGAAGGCAAAGCCGTTACCGCTCGCAAAAGCACTTTCGACGATTGCATCCTTGGACAGGAACCCGGCAAAGCCGATCGAGGTCAGCGGAATGCCCACCCCGGTAATTGCCAGCGTGCCGATCATCATCGCCCAGAATGTCTTGGGGATCTTGTGGCGCAGCCCGCCATAGTTGCGCATGTCCTGTTCATGGTGCATCGCGGTGATGACCGAACCTGCACCGAGGAAAAGCATCGCCTTGAAAAAGGCATGGGTGAACAGATGAAACATCGCCGCCCCGTAAACCCCGGCCCCGGCGGCCACGAACATGTAACCCAGCTGCGAACAGGTCGAATAGGCGATCACCCGCTTGATGTCGTTCTGGACAAGCCCGACCGTGGCCGCAAAGAATGCTGTCATCGCGCCGATATACATCACGAATGTCTTGGCCTCGGGCGCATATTCAAAGAGCGGTGACATGCGGCAGACAAGAAATACCCCTGCCGTCACCATGGTTGCCGCGTGGATCAGCGCCGACACCGGCGTCGGACCCTCCATCGCGTCGGGCAGCCAGGTGTGCAGGAACAGTTGCGCCGATTTGCCCATCGCGCCGATGAACAGGAGGAACGCCAGAAGGTTGGCAGCGTTCCACTGCCCCCACAGGAAGGTCAGTTGCGTTTCGGCCAGTTCCGGGGCAGCGGCGAACACATCATCCATGCGGATACTGTCGACAAGATAGAACAGCCCGAAAATGCCCAAGGCAAAGCCGAAATCGCCAACCCTGTTGACTACAAAGGCCTTGATCGCAGCGGCATTGGCGCTGGGTTTTTTATAGTAAAACCCGATCAGAAGGTAAGAGGCGACGCCAACACCTTCCCAGCCAAAAAACATCTGCACAAGGTTATCGGCGGTCACCAGCGCCAGCATGGCGAAGGTGAAGAATGAAAGATAGGCAAAGAACCGCGGCTTGTAGCTGACGCCTTCACCAAAGTTTTCATCATGGGCCATGTAACCCCATGAATAAAGATGCACCAGCGCCGATACCGTCGTGACCACCACCAGCATGATCGCCGTCAGCCGGTCGAGCCGGATCGACCATTCGGTATCCAGGCTGCCCGACTGGATGAAGTCGAGGATATGGATATGTTGCGTCGTGCCATCAAAGCCCAGAAACACGATCCAGCTGAGCAGGCAGGCGGCAAACAGCACGCCTGTGGTGATCGCCTGAGCCGCGACTTCGCCGATGTAGCGCCAGCCGAACCCGGCGATGATCGAAGCCACCAGAGGGGCAAGAAGGATAAAGCTGACCATTTGCCCTTAGCCTTTCATCACATTGACATCTTCGACGTCGATAGAGCCGCGGTTGCGGAAGAAACACACCAGTATCGCCAGCCCAATCGCCGCCTCGGCCGCGGCCACCGTGAGGACGAACATGGTGAACACCTGCCCCACAAGATCATGCATGAAACTGGAGAAGGCGATGAAATTGATATTGACCGCCAGCAGCATCAACTCAATCGACATCAGGATAACGATGACGTTCTTCCGGTTGAGGAAGATACCGAAGATGCCGATCACGAAAAGTGCGGCGGCAACGCCAAGGTAATGTGTCAATCCGATCATATCGTCCCT
>JBATDH010000053.1:0-4054 GCA_049663365.1 Albidovulum sp.
TCGACAGCGCTACAATTTCACAAGGGCACGGCGGGAACAAGCATCAGTAGCCGTAGAAGAAGCCAGCATTGTTGGCCAAAGTCTGGCGGATGATGATCAGGGCGATAAAGGCAACCAATGGTGCCAGATCAAGGCCCGCGGTCTGTGGCAGAAAGCGGCGGATCGGCGCATAGACCGGTTCCAGCAATCGATTCAGTCCATACCATATCTGGGCGACCATCGGCTGGCGGGTATTGAGCACCTGAAAACTGATCAGCCAGGACATGATGATATGGGCAATCATGATGAACCAGATCACCTTGAGGATGAGCATGATCGCCTGAAAGAGCGAGGTCATTGGCAACTCCGAAAATTCCTGTCGGACCCAGAGGTAAGACCAGTCGGCCACTTGCGCAACCGCCTATCGCGGCATTGCAAAAGACGAAACGCGGCGGTGCGGATTGGTCCTGCTTGGACCGGCATGGCAGACCTTGCTTGCGGGTCGCCGGTTTTTAGGGCTTGATCGCGGCAAAACAGCGGGGCGCAGGGAATGGCAGTATCGGCACGCAGACGCATCTGGGGTTGGTGGTTTTTTGACTGGGCCAGCCAGCCTTACAACACATTGCTGCTGACCTTCATTTTCGGCCCCTATTTCGCCGAGGTCGCCCGCGCCCATTTTGTGGCCCAAGGCCAGACCGCAGAACTGTCGCAAGCGAGTGCGCAGGCATACTGGACCGGTGCGTTGACGGTTACCGGCCTGATCATCGCGGTACTGGCCCCAATGCTTGGCGTGATCGCCGACGGGCGCGGTCGAAAGATGCCCTGGATTTGGGCTTTTTCGGCGATGTACGTGACAGGTGCATTCGCTCTCTGGTGGACCATGCCAGTGATGCCGGGGCTATTCTGGCCGGTCTTTTGGTTTTCCTTCGGCTTCATCGGGATGGAGATGGCGACCAATTTCACCAATGCGCTTATGCCCAGTTTGACAACGCAAGAGGATATGGGGCGCGTTTCGGGAACCGGCTTTGCCTTTGGCTATCTCGGCGGGGTGATCGCGCTTTTTGTCTTTCTGATCTTTTTTGCGGAGGATGCGACGACCGGCCAAACCCGGCTGGGCCTTGCGCCCGCGTTCGGGCTTGATCCGTCCCTTCGCGAAGGGACGCGGTCGGTCGGGCCGTTTACGGCGATCTGGTATGTCGTATTCATGATCCCCTTTTTCCTCTGGGTGAAAGAGCCGCTGGTTTCCGGCGGGCGGCGGCTCGGCGCAAGCCTTGTCGCTTTTGCTGGGGCGGTGAAGGCATTGAGAGCACGGCCAAGTCTTTTGACCTTTCTGCTCGCGTCGATGTTCTACCGCGATGCGCTGAATGCGACCTATGCGCTCGGCGGTGCTTTTGCGTCCAATGTCATGGGCTGGACCGTGATCCAAAGTGGCACTTTTGGTATCATGGCCGCTGTCTCGGCGGCCATCGCGTCATGGGCGGGGGGCAAATTCGATGCCTCGGTTGGGCCAAAGCCGGTCATCGTCTGTGCTGTCTTGGCGTTGTCTGCTACAATCGTGGTCATGATCAATCTGACCCCGACAAGCCTTTTTGGTGCAGTACTCGCAGAGGGGTCGACCCTGCCGGACCGGGTTTTTTACGGCTGCGGCATAGCGATCGGTGCGGCAGGCGGTATCGCCCAGGCAGCGAGCCGGACATTGATGGTGTTCCACACGACCGACCGCGATGCCGCCGGGGACTTTGGCTTTTACGGCCTTTCGGGCAAGGCTACGGCGTTTCTCGCACCGGCACTCATTACGGTGGCGACCACTTGGTTTGGCAGCGCCCGTCTTGGCATCGCACCGCTGATTGGTATCTTTCTTATTGGCCTCGTCCTGCTTATCTGGGTGAACCCCAACGGTGAAAGAGGCGCGCCTTGAAAAATTTCTTCTCGGTCCTGCTTTTGGCGTCCCTATTGGCACCCTGTGCGCAGGCTGAACCGCTGGCCAATCAGCTTTTTGGTGCCAAACCCGTCGCCTCGGCTCAAAAGCCATCGGCCATCGGGTCTTATGCCAAAGGCTGCGGTGCCGGTATGGTGCAACTGCCCGAAACCGGGCCGACCTGGCAGGCGATGCGGCTGTCGCGCAATCGCAACTGGGGACAGCCGGAACTGGTTCAGTACATCGCCGATCTGTCGGCCAAGGCCAAGGCGCTGGGCTGGGCAGGGCTTTATGTCGGCGACATGAGCCAACCGCGCGGCGGGCCGATGACCTCGGGCCATGCCAGCCATCAGATCGGGCTCGATGCCGATATCTGGATGCTGCCGCCTGCCCGCGTCAACCTGAGCCGGGGCGATCGGGAAAAGATCAGCTCCATCTCGGTGCGCACCGACGATCAGCGCAACATCAACAGCAACTGGACGCGGACGCATCAGCGGCTGTTGCAGGCAGCGGCGTCGGATCCGCGGGTGGACCGGATTTTTGTCGCAGCGGCGGTGAAGGTTGAAATGTGCAAGACGGCGAAAGCCACGGACAAGGCATGGTTGCAGAAAATCCGCCCCCTTTATGGGCATAACACCCATTTTCATGTGCGGTTGAAATGCCCGGCAGGGTCGCGGCTGTGCCAGACGCAATCGCCGACGGTGTCCGAGTTGTCCAAGGGTGGTGACGGATGCGACGAAACCTTGACCTGGTGGGTGACGACCTACCTGGAGCCGCCGAAGAAACCCACGACAAAACCGGCGAAACCGAAGGGGCCGCGCAAGAAAACTTCCCGAGAATACACCATGGCGGATTTGCCCAAACAATGCGCGCTCGTTCTGTCTTCGGATTAGCGCTGGCGGCGGGCCTGGCCTTTGCTGCACCGGTCGCGGCGGCCCCTCATGCCGTTTATGTCGGCACCTATGTCTGGCATGATGACAGCCCTCTTTTCGGCGGGTTGTCGGCGCTGGATCTGGGCGAGGACGGGGTGACTTTCGTCACGGTGTCCGACAGCGCCGCCATCTTTGCCGGAAAGTTCACCCGCAATGCGGTGGGTGTGGTAACGGCGGTTGATACCGATGCCCCCTTCGTGCCGTTGTCACATCACGGCACACCCATCAAACCGCCGATGGACGATGCCGAGGGAATATCGTTTATGCCCGACGGCGGGCTGGCCATTTCCTATGAAACCCAGGATCGGATAGGTATTTATGCAAAGGGTGGCCGCACCTATGTGACCGAGCTTTGGTCGGATGCCCTGAGACGTTTCGAATCAAACTACGGAACCGAGGCGCTTGCCGTTGATGCCCACGGCACCATTTTCACCATGCCGGAGAAGCCGTTGATTCCCGACGGCAATTTTCCGATCTATCGCTACAAGAACGCGACATGGGACCAGCCGTTCGATCTGGTCCGCAAGGGCAGTTGGCGACCCGTCGGGGCAGATTTCGGGCCGGACGGGCGGCTTTACATTCTGGAGAGGGATTACTGGGGATTGATCGGATTCATGAACCGGGTGCGGCGGCTGACGCTGGAGGGCGACAGTATTGCCGCTGATGAGGTGTTGCTGCAAACCCGTGCCGGGGTGCATGACAATCTGGAAGGCCTGGCGGTCTGGCAGGACGCCGCCGGGACAACGCGGCTGACGATGATTTCGGACGACAATTTCCTGCCGACCCAGAAAACCGAAATCGTCGATTACCGCATCGAGGAATGACTTGACCGACCCCCTACCGGGGCGTAGAGGACGCGCGTCCCACTGATGGGGCCAAGTCTCCGCAACCTTGCAAAAAACGGAACCTATATGACCCGCGCGCTTCTTCCTGGCATTTTCGCCATGGCCGCCATTGTGGTGGCGTCAAACATCCTTGTGCAGTTTCTTTACGGAGAATGGCTGACCTGGGGGGCCTTCACCTATCCTTTCGCCTTTCTGGTGACGGACCTGACCAACCGCTTTCAGGGACCGGCGGCGGCGCGCCGTGTGGTGGTGGCGGGGTTCGTCGTGGGCGTCATCTGTTCACTGATCGGCACCCAGATCGTGGGTGAGTTTGGCCCATGGGTGACGGTGCGGATTGCACTTGGGTCGGGGCTGGCCTTTCTGGTGGCGCAGTTGCTGGA
>JBATDH010000054.1:0-2051 GCA_049663365.1 Albidovulum sp.
AATACATCATCACTGCCAGGCGGATGATATCGGGGCTGCTGTGAAAATACTTGAACGGGTCGCGTTTCTTCATGGCCAGACGCTACGAAACCAACCTGCCCGCCTCAAGACGATTCCTTCTGACAAGTCCATTTCAACAGCATGCGTATATCGGCCGCGGGGTCGGAGATCACCGCCGGGTCCGGCGACTTCCCCATCTCGATCAGTCGCTTGCCAATCATGTAGGCGCGGGCGTCATTCATCGCGTCGATCGCCAGAAGCTTGTCGCCGGCGTAGTACCAGAAGCTGACCGTATCGCCCTCGCCGCGGGTGACGATCCAGTCGTAGCCAGTATTAAGACCGGCGATCTGCAACTTCACGTCGTATTGGTCGGACCAGAACCAAGGCTTTGCGTGATAGGACGTCGTAGCGCCCAGCATGTTTTCCGCCACGACCTCGGCCTGGTCGATCGCGTTGCTGACGCTTTCAAGTCGGATGCGGCCACCGTTGTAGGGGAACGACGCGCAGTCGCCCGCCGCCCAGATGCTCGGATCCGAGGAGCGGCCGAATTCGTCCGTGCGGACGCCGTTCTCGATGTCGAGCCCGGCCTCCTCGGCCAGCAGCGTCAGCGGCGTGATGCCGACGCCAACGATGACGAAATCGACGCCGATCTCGGTGCCGTCTGATGGTGTGGACGGCTCCACCCGAACGGCATCGCAATGTGCCATGCTGGTGCTGTTTGAGACCAACAGTGGGAAGGAGCCATCCACATGACGATTACAACACTCGGGATTGATCTCGCCAAGTCCGTTTTCCAGCTTCACGGGGTGGATGCGGTTGGCGCGGTTGTCTTGCAGAAGAAGCTGCGGCGAGGCGCCGTGCTCGACTTTCTTGGCAAGCTGGATCCTTGCCAGATCGGGATGGAAGCCTGTGCCACATCGCACTACTGGGCGCGTGAGATTGCGGCGCTTGGGCATGACGTTCGGTTGATCCCGCCTGCCTACGTGAAACCCTACGTCAAACGGCAAAAGAATGATGCCGCAGACGCCGAGGCAATCTGTGAAGCGGTGACGCGACCAAACATGCGCTTCGTGTCGGTGAAGACGGAGGAACAGCAGGGCGTTCTTGTGCTGCATCGGTCGCGCGACTTGCTGATGCGGCAGCGTACGATGATGCTGAATGCGATCCGCGCCCACTTCGCCGAGTTTGGTATCATCGCCGCCCAAGGGCCTCGAAAGGTGGCAGACTTGGTCGGTCGCCTCCGGGATGATGACACTCTCGGACTACCCGAGGTCGCCCGGTCCGCGCTCGTGGCTTTGGCGGGTCAACTCGAGAGCCTGGCCGCCGCAGTCCGAAGTATCGAACGGCAGCTGATGGCATGGCATCGGCAGAACGCTGCGAGCCAGCGGCTCGAAACGATCCCGGGCGTGGGCATCATTACCGCCACAGCGCTCGCGGCCAGCGTGCCCGATCCAGCCGTGTTCAAATCCGGCCGACAGTTTGCAGCCTACCTAGGCCTCGTGCCACGACAGAACTCGTCAGGCGGCAAGGACCGTCTTGGGCATATCTCAAAGATGGGCAACGGTTACTTGCGGCGACTGCTCGTGGTCGGGGCCACATCCGTCACACGACGAGCGCCAACCACCGACACTCGAACCGGGGCCTGGGTCAGGTCGCTTCTCGAGCGCAAGCCAACGCGGCTTGTCACCGTAGCCATCGCCAACAAGACCGCGCGTACAGCCTGGGCGTTGTTGGTGAAGGGAGAAGACTACAAGGCCGTACCGGCAATCTGAACGCAGGAGGAGATAGCGGCGCCCCAACGACGCCGCGATGAGATGCAAGGGCAGAAGTGAATGATGATGATCACACGGGACCGCTGCCGGGACACCCCGTGGTGCTGTCTGGGCTTAAAAGCTCGCCCGTCTGATTGGGACCTGGCATGCGGACTTCATCAAGGCCAGCGGACACATACACCGCGCACAAAGGCCGGACAAATGACCGCAACCTGCGACGATCAACATCAGCTCAAATTAACCCTTGCAAAAACGGAGCCGTCCACAAATGACAGCACC
>JBATDH010000055.1:0-4561 GCA_049663365.1 Albidovulum sp.
GCGGCCTCTGGCCCGCCCGAAAACACTTGCGACAATCCGGGTTCACCTTGGCCCTCAAATCGGGCATACCTCCGGCAATCCAACCACGCCCGAGGGTTTTTTTCATGCACGACATCCGCGCCATCCGCGATAATCCCGAAGCCTTCGACGCCGCGCTGAAAAAGCGCGGGCTGAGTGGTCTTTCGACGCAGATACTCGCCCTTGATGAGGCGCGGCGCGCAAAAATTCTCGCGGCCGAAACCGCCCAGGCCGCCCAGAACGCCGCCTCGAAAGCGGTGGGTGCCGCGAAAGCAGCCGGGGATGAGGCCGAATTCGAGCGTCTGCGCGCCCTCGTCGCGGACAAGAAATCCGAAATCGCCCGCCTGACCGACGAGGCTGCCGCCGAGGATACCAGGCTCCGCGCCCTGCTGATGGGCATCCCCAACCTACCCCACGCGGACGTCCCCACCGGCAAGGACGAACACGACAATGTCGAAATCCGCCGCTGGGGCACACCGCGCCACTTCGATTTCGATCCGGTCGAGCATTATGAAATCGGTGCCGTCAAACCGGGGATGGATTTCGAAACCGCCGCCAAGCTTTCGGGGGCGCGCTTTGTCGTCCTCAAAGGTGCCGTCGCGCGCCTGCACCGGGCGCTGGCGCAGTTCATGCTTGACCTGCATACCGAAGAACACGGGCTGACGGAAATGATCACCCCGGTTCTGGTCAGGGACGAGGCGATGTTTGGCACCAACCAACTGCCGAAATTCGCAGAGGATTCATTTGTTGGCGATTGGTACTCGGGCCGCGCCCAGAGACTTCGAACGGCGCTCGGGTACAAAACAGAAGATGACCTGCGCAAAATCAATGCGGGTGTTTCACTTGAAGATGTCGTTGACGACATCCTCGAACGTGCCCCAACCACTGAGGGGTTCTGGCTGATTCCCACATCCGAGGTGACGCTGACCAATACGGTCGCGGGTGACATCCTTGACGAGACCACCCTGCCGATCCGCATGACCGCACATACCCAGTGCTTCCGCTCGGAAGCCGGATCGGCGGGCAAGGACACCGCCGGGATGCTCCGCCAGCACCAGTTCGAAAAGGTTGAAATGGTGTCGATCACCACGCCCGAGACCAGTATGGCCGAACACGAACGCATGACCCGCTGCGCCGAAACCGTTCTCGAACGGCTGGGCCTGCCCTACCGCACTGTGGTTCTGTGCACCGGCGACATGGGGTTCGGCGCGCAAAAGACCCATGACATCGAGGTGTGGCTGCCCGGCCAGAACACCTACCGCGAAATTTCATCGGTCTCGGTCTGCGGCGACTTTCAGGCGCGGCGGATGAATGCCCGCTACCGCCCGGCGGGCGGCAAGCCCGATTTCGTCCACACGCTCAACGGTTCCGGCCTTGCCGTCGGGCGCTGTCTGATCGCGGTGCTGGAAAACGGCCAGCAGGCCGATGGCTCGGTCAGCCTGCCCGAGGCGCTCCACCCCTATCTGCGCGGTAAGACCCTCCTTACCGCAGATGGCCGGTTGACCTGATTTCTTCTTTGCAAAAATACTCCCGCCGGAGGCAAATCTCTTACTTCTTGACCGGATTGCCCACATGTTTGCGCAGCCGCGACGGCGTGTGGAATTTCGGGTTCTTGAACGGGTTCTTGTCGCCCTGATCGCGGAACGTCAGCCGGATCGGGGTTCCGGGCATATCAAAATCTTCCCGCAAGCCATTGACAAGATAGCGTGAATAGCTTTCCGGCAGTTTGTCGGCATTCTTGCACATCACGACAAAGGCCGGGGGGCGCATCTTGACCTGGGTCATGTAGCGCAGATTGATCCGCCGACCACCGGGCGCGGGTGGCGGATGCGCGATGGTCATCGCCCCCAGCCACTGGTTCAGCCTGGCCGTCGCCACCCGCCGGTTCCAGACATCATAAGCCTTGAGGATGGCCGCATGAAGCCGGTCGAGCCCCTTGCCGGTCTTGGCCGAGACCGTGACCAAAGGCGCGCCCCGAAGTTGCGGCAATAGCCGTTCAAAGGCCTCGCGCAGTTCTTTCAGCTTTTCGGTTTTTTCGTCCTCCAGATCCCATTTGTTGGCCGCCACGACCACCGCCCGGCCCTCGCTTTCGGCGAAATCGGCGATGCGCAGGTCCTGCTGTTCAAAGGGGATATCGACATCGAGCAGAACCACGACGACCTCGGCGAACCGCACCGCGCGCAATCCGTCCGATACCGACATCTTTTCCAGCTTGTCGGAAATCCTCGCCTTCTTGCGCATCCCGGCGGTATCGAAAATCCGCATCGGTGTGCCAAGATAGTCGGCATGGACCGAAATCGCATCGCGGGTGATGCCGGCCTCGGGGCCGGTCAGCAGCCGTTCCTGGCCAAGTATCTTGTTGATCAGCGTCGATTTGCCGGCATTGGGGCGGCCTATGACCGCGATCTGCAACGGCTTTTCCCTGGTCGGAACCCGCGGGCCCTGGTCATCATCGTCCGTGATCTCGACATCGACCTCGGGGGCATCGGCGGCGGCACGCTCTTTGAACGCGGCGGCAAGCGGGCGCAGCATGTGGTAAAGTTCGTCCATGCCCTCGCCATGTTCCGCCGACAGGCGCAAGGGTTCGCCAAGCCCCAGGCTATAGGCCTCGATCACCCCGCCATCGGCGGCTTTGCCTTCGGCCTTGTTGGCCGCCAGAATGACATGTGAATTTTTCTTGCGCAGGATGTCGGCAAAGACCTGATCGGTCGGCGTCACCCCTGCCCTCGCGTCGATGACGAAAAGGCAGATATCGGCCATTTCGACCGCCCGTTCCGTCAGTCGCCGCATCCGGCCTTGCAGGCTGTCATCGGTGGCATCCTCAAGTCCGGCACTGTCGATGACGGTAAAGCGCAGATCGCCCAGCCGCGCCTCGCCCTCGCGCAGATCGCGGGTGACACCGGGGGTGTCGTCCACCAGCGCCAGCTTGCGGCCCACGAGCCGGTTGAAAAGGGTCGATTTGCCCACATTGGGGCGACCGACGATGGCGAGGGTAAAACTCATGGGACGGCGTTCCTGACTGCGAAGCCGACCCCTTACACCGGTTTTGGCCTAGCGGAAAGCGTGAAGCTGACCGTCTTGGGTAACAACATAAAGTGTGCGACCCGCGACGACCGGGGCCGAGGCCGCACCCGAAGGCATTTCGACCGTGGCCAAAATCGCCCCCGAAACCGGATCAATGCTGCGAATCAACCCGTCGGTCGAGGCGATGACCAGCCTCCCACCGGCCAGAACCGGGCCATAATGCGCAAAGATATTGCGGCGGCGTTTGTCCTTGCCCTTGGTGAAATAGGGCAGATCGACCCGCCACACTTCGGCACCCGTGCCCGCATCCAGCCGCAAGAGCTGATCTTCGTCATTGACCAGAAAGACCGCCCCCCCCGCGACGACGACCGGGCTGGCCGCCCCTTCAGGCGCGCCCCAGACCGGTTGGCCGGTATCGGCATTGACGGCGGCGAGCCGTCCGGCCGATGTGCCCGCATAGACCACGCCATTGCTGATGACCGGATCACCCGTCAGATCGGAAATCGCCGCATAGGCGCGCCCAAGCCGCTTTCCGGCAACATAGGCCCCCCAAAGGCCGACGCCGTTGTCCTTGGCGACCGCGATCAACTGCCCCGAGGCGAAGGGAAAAATGACCTGCCGCGCATCAACGGCGGGCGACGAGACGCCCATCACCCCCGAAACCGACGGTGTGCCGGGAAGTTGCCACTCAACTTTGCCATTGCTCGCCGATACCGCCCAGGCCGACGCATCGCGGGCCACCACATAGACCCGCCCATCCGAAACCGCGGGCGCGCCGCCAACCGGGGCGTCAAACTTCTGGCGCCAGGCAATGGCGCCGGTCGCGGGGTCGAGCGCCACAAGTTCGCCAAAGCCGGTCGTAGCAAAGACCAGCCCTTCGCCGTACGCAAGACCACCGCCCGAGGCATCATCGGCCTTGTCAGAGGCGGGCGTCAGATCCGCCTGCCACAGGGTGCCGCCATCCGTGCCGGTTGCCGTTACGGTCGACCGGCTGTCGAGCGTGAAGATGCGCCCGCCCGCAACCACAGGGTCAGAGGATATGCGATGTTTGCGATCATCGCCCTGGCCGATCTTCGCGCTCCATATCTGTGTCAGCGGCGCGGCAAGCGCCACATTCCCCATCGCATGGTCAGCCGATCCGGCGCGGTGGGTCCATTCTGCATTGGGCTGTGCTGCGGCAAAGCTGATGGGCGCAGCCTCGCCGGCCTTTGGGGCCAGCGATGAAGCCTCGGCACCGGCACCGATGACGGCGCTGCGCAAGTCCTGCCGGTCGCCTTCCAGAACCAGTTCGCCCTTGGAACAACCCGCCACGATGGCCAGCGCAGCCAGAACACAAAAACCTCGGGAAATCTTCACGCTATCTGCCCCTTCGATTTAAGCGTCTCGCCTCTGATTTGATGCACCAGATCAAAGGCAAAACGCAACTATTTCCCATGCCCGCCTGTCCTGGTTTGCGATGGCCACGATATCTTGCACTTGGCCAACCAACGACTAGGCCGCATCCGGATCAGCACCCAGT
>JBATDH010000056.1:0-3527 GCA_049663365.1 Albidovulum sp.
TATTCGAACAACAACAAAGTCAAAGCCCCAATTCGAGAAGCACTGAAGAACATTTCAGAAAAAGGCAACACGACCAAACATCATGGCGTTGCAGCAAATTTCGATGGCGATCAGCTCGCAAACGATATCGAAACCCTGAAAGACCTGATCCTGAAATGCGCAGATGAGGCGGTCAAAAAGAATTCTCAGTAAGGGTATGGCCGAGTCAATCGCCATTTGCTAGAATCCCGTTGATTTTGTTGGAAACTGGCGGCGCCTAACATGACGACATCAACCTCACCATTGAGATATCCGGGCGGAAAATCGTGCTTGCTTCCTCTTGTGTCCAGCATCCTTCGGAAAAATGACCTAGAGCGCGGCAACTACATCGAACCGTATGCGGGTGGGGGCGGATTAGCGCTGTCGCTTCTCTACGGCGGCTATGTCAGCGATATCCACATCAACGATCTGGACCGGTCCATCTGGTCATTCTGGGACTGCGTGCTAAACCGCACAGAGCGGCTTGTGGAGTTGATCGAGCAAACTCCGGTCACTATCGATGAATGGAAGCGCCAACGCGACATACAGCGCGATGAGCGTGTTGTTGATCCGCTAAAGATCGGGTTCGCTACATTCTTCCTCAATCGCACCAACCGGTCTGGGATCATCAAAGGTGCGGGGGTGATAGGTGGCCTAAATCAGACCGGGAATTACAAGCTGGACTGCCGCTTCAATCGCGTTGATCTGACCCGCCGGATTCGACGGATAAAGAAATATGAGAGCCAGATTCATCTCTCAAATCTAGACGCGGCTGAGTTCATGGCTCAGTCTAGCAACCTGCCCAAAAACTCATTCTTCTGCATTGACCCACCATATTTCAACAAAGGTTCGAGCCTCTACACTAGCGCTTATGGACCCGACGACCACAAGGGTGTGTCAGAACTGGTCCTTGGTCTAAAGCACCCTTGGATTGTAACTTACGATGACGCTGAGCAGGTGCGAAGCCTGTATAAATCACGCCGCCAATTCTCTTTCGACATCAACTATTCGGTCCAAACAAAACGGATTGGAACCGAGTTGCTTATTGCATCTAAGGGTCTTCGTCTCCCCGATGGGGTTAGGGAACGCCAAGTTCACCGTCCGCAGTTTCGTGCGGCCTAGCGCGTACGCTTACGCACCAGTTCTCCGATAGGTCAGACGCTTGCCGACGATGCCAGCTAGGGCAATGCGCGAACGCTCCGCATCCTCAATACCGGTGGCACTGCGATTGCTGTAGCGGAAATCGAATTCCGCGAGATAACGATGAAGGTGCTTTTCGCCACAGTGCTGGTAAACGCCTTTCATGCCACGCTTGAAAATACTGTAGAAGCCTTCAATCGTGTTTGTGTGGATTTCCCCACGACCCCACTCTTTCGCGGTGTGATTTACAAAGGCGTGTAGGTACTCACGGTCAACGCGGCGATAAACGCCGGAATCATCCGTGATGATGCGAGCCTCACGATCTAAGTTCGCACGAATAATTGGCATGACCGAGGCCTGCGTAACGCGATCAACATGGAAGCTGCGCGCTGAGCCAGCGCGATCAACGAGAGTCACGACGGCCATTTTGTGACCCATGCCGCCCCACGGCTTCTTGCCACGCGATTCGTCTTTCACGCCGATATAAGTTTCGTCCACCTCAACAATTCCACCATCGCTGCCCATCGGGGCAAGGGAGCCGTTGCGCATGGCTTCGCGGATACGATGCGTCATAAACCATGCTGTTTTGTAGGTGACTTCGAGAACGCGATGCAGTTGGTGGCTCGAAATCCCCTTCTTGCTAGATACCATTAGGTGGACAGCCTGTAACCAAAGATGCAGCTTGACGTTCGATGCCTCAAAGACGGTGCCGACTTTGACTGTGAATTGCTTTTTGCAGTCACCACACTTTTTCAGACCAAATCGAACGCGCTTTTCCGGGTTCGGTTTGATTGCGGAAATCCGGCCTGTGCAACCGCAGTGCGGGCAGACCGGGCCAGTCGGCCAAAGCACAGCTTCAAGGTGATCATACGCGGCGGATTCGTCGTGAAAGTAAGGCTTGGACAGGATCGACATAACGGGATTCCTCTAACTACACCCATTATATAGCAAATTCAGATCGGGTTTGCAATGTATATAATCGCCAAAGATATGGGGTAATATATTACCTATTTTATAATTACCTGAAAACAAACAACTAAATTGGATCTGTTTCCCTTGACTGCCTTCGGCGAATGCACGACAAGCCCCCATCCGAATGCGACTCTCGTCCTGAGGGTCTTGTAAGATTGCGAAGTCAAAGGGCTACCCATGAAAACCTATACCGCGAAACCGGCGGAGATCGAGAAAAAGTGGATCCTGATAGATGCCGAAGGCATCGTTCTGGGCCGCCTCGCCGTCATCGTCGCCAACCGCCTGCGCGGCAAGCATAAACCGACCTTCACGCCGCACATGGACATGGGCGACAATGTGATCGTCATCAATGCGGGCAAAGTGCAGATGACCGGTGCCAAGCGCGAAGACAAACGTTACTACTGGCATACCGGCCATCCGGGCGGGATCAAGTTCCGCACCGCGGGGCAGGTGCTCGACGGTGCCCACCCCGAACGTGTGGTGATCAAGGCGGTAGAGCGGATGATCACCCGCAACCGTCTGGGTAGCCAGCAGATGAGCAATCTGCGCGTCTATGCCGGAGCCGAGCATCCCCACGAGGCGCAGTCGCCCGAAGTGCTGGATGTCAAATCGATGAACCCGAAGAATACCCGGAGCGCGTGAAGAAGATGGCCGAAGAAATCAAAACCCTCGACGATCTGAAATCCGTGGTGGCAGGCACTCCCGCCGCCGAAGCCGAAGTTGCAGCGCCCCGCACCCCGCAGCGCGATGCGCAGGGCCGTTCCTATGCGACCGGCAAGCGCAAGGACGCGGTTGCCCGCGTCTGGATCAAGCCCGGCTCTGGCAAGGTTGTGGTCAACGGCAAGGAAATGGCGGTCTATTTCGCCCGCCCGGTGTTGCAGATGATCCTGCGCCAGCCCTTCACCGTCGCCGGTGTTACCGGCGAATTTGATGTGATGGCGACGGTCGCCGGTGGCGGCCTTTCGGGGCAGGCCGGTGCGGTCAAGCACGGCATCTCGAAAGCCTTGCAGCTTTACGAGCCTTCCCTGCGCCCGGCGCTGAAAGCCGCCGGTTTCCTGACCCGCGACAGCCGCGTGGTGGAACGCAAGAAATATGGCAAGGCCAAGGCCCGCAAGAGCTTCCAGTTCTCCAAGCGTTAAGGCTGAACACGCTAAAAACTCATTAATTCAGGCGGCCGCAAGAAATTGCGGCCGTTTTTCTTTGTCGGCATATTTTTGAAGATGGGGCTGATTAAAACGGCGGCGGAACTGTTCTATTCAAACGCAACGGTCTTGTCAGAAGGAATCGTCTTGAGGCGGGCAGGTTGGTTTCGTAGCGTCTGGCCATGAAGAAACGCGACCCGTTCAAGTATTTTCACAGCAGCCCCGATATCATCCGCCTGGCAGTGATGATGTATT
>JBATDH010000057.1:0-6306 GCA_049663365.1 Albidovulum sp.
GCCATAGATGGCAAAAACACTGAACCCTGCCAGAATCACAGCGGTCCGCGCGCCTATGCCGGTGTCTGTGGGCCACAGACGCCGGGCCAGCCGCGCCGAGGCGTAAACCGACGCCACGGCAAATCCCGGCCCGATCAGTCGGGCGGCGAATTCATGCACACCCGTGACCATCCAGACAAGATTGATCAGCCAGAAAAGTAGCGGTGGCTTATGGGTATAAAGATCGAAATTCCGCGTCAGGTGAAACAGATCCCCTGTCAGCCATATCTCCCAAGCGACGTCAAGATATCGGGTCTCGTCAATCGGCAAAAGCGGGCGCATCGCCACCAGCGCCCCCAGAAAGACCGCAAATCCGGTCACGACCGCCAGGACAGAAATGCGCATGAATATCCTCGCGGGGGTTCCGGGGTTTGATGACAGCTAAACGATCGCGGCGCGGGCGTCCACTTCTGGCCAACGGTCCATGGCGCAACTGCAATAAACGACACGATCATGTCGCGCGCAACCTTTCACGATGGGGCCGTCTCTGCAATCATCCCGGCAAATCTCGCGGTGCAAGCGAAAACAAATCTCGGGGAGTCCTTGAAATGAAAACCGAAGTTCAGGTGTGCGTGATCGGCGGCGGTGTCGTCGGCTGTTCGGTGCTTTACCATCTGACCAAGCTTGGCTGGAAAGACGTCATGCTGATTGAGCGTTCCGACCTGACATCCGGTTCCACCTGGCACGCGGCGGGCGGATTTCATACGTTGAACGGCGACACCAATATGGCCGCGCTTCAGGGCTATACCATCGGGCTTTACAAAGAGCTGGAAGAAATTACCGGCATGTCCTGCGGGCTGCACCATGTCGGCGGCATTACCCTGGCCGACAGCGAAGAACGCTTTGACATGCTCAAGGCTGAACGGGCCAAGCATCGCTACATGGGGCTGCATACCGAAATCCTCGGCCCCGACGAGGTGGCGAAATTCACCGATGGGCTGGTCAACACCAAAGGCATCATCGGGGCACTTTACGACCCGCTTGACGGGCACCTTGACCCTTCGGGCACCACCCATGCCTATGCCCGCGCGGCCAGAATGGGCGGTGCCGAAATCGTCCAGCACAACCGCGTGTTGGCGACCACGCCGCGCGCCGACGGCACCTGGGACGTGGTGACCGAACAGGGCAGCGTCCAGGCCGAACATGTGGTCAATGCCGGTGGTCTCTGGGCGCGGGAAATCGCCGCGATGGCGGGCGTTTATCTGCCGCTTTTGCCGATGGCCCACCAGTATCTTGTCACCGACGATATCCCCGAGGTCATGGACATCCTCGCCTCCGGGCGCGAATTTCCCCATGTCATGGACCCCGGCGGCGAAAGCTATCTGCGCCAGGAAGGCCGCGGGCTTTGCATCGGCTTTTATGAAAAGCCCTGCGAAGCCTGGTCGGTTGACGGCACCCCTTGGGAATTCGGGCATGAGCTTTTGAACGAACAGTTCGACAAGATCGAGGATTCGGTGAATTTCGCCTATCGCCGGTTCCCGGTGCTGGAACGGTCGGGTGTCAAACGCGTCATCCACGGGCCTTTCACCTTTGCCCCCGATGGCAACCCGCTGCTCGGCCCGGTGCCGGGGCTGCGCAACTATTGGTCCGCCTGTGCGGTGATGGCCGGATTCAGTCAGGGCGGTGGCATGGGGCTCAGTCTGGCGCAATGGATGATCCACGGCGAAACCGACTGTGATCCGCGCGGGTTCGATGTGGCGCGCTTCGGCAAATGGACCACGCCGGGCTACACACTCCCGAAAGTCATCGAAACCTATCAGACCCGGTTTTCGGTGGCCTACCCGAATGAAGAAAAGCCCGCCGCCCGGCCCTTCCGCACGACGCCCATGTACGATATTTTTGAAGATATGGGGGCCGTTTGGGGCCAGCAATACGGGCTTGAGGTCGTCAATTATTTCGCCTTGCCCGGTGAGCCGCGATTTGAGACCCCAAGCTTCAAACGTTCCAACGCCTGGGAGGCGACAAAGGCCGAGGTCATGGCCGTGCGCGAAGGCGTCGGCATCAACGAGGTGCAGAATTTCGGCAAGTTCCGTGTCTCTGGCATCAATGCGCGCGCCTGGCTCGACCGGATCATGGCGGGCGCGATCCCGAAACCTGGCCGCCTGTCGCTGACCCCGATGCTTAGCCCAAAGGGCAAGATTATCGGCGATTTCACCGTAACCTGCCTGTCGGAAACCGAATTCCGCATCACCGGCAGTTATGGCGCGCAGGATCAGCATCTGCGCTGGTTCGAACAGAACCTCGATGCGGGCGTTACCGTCGAAAACATCTCTGACCGTGTCACCGGCTTTCAGATCGCCGGCCCCAAGGCACGCGATCTTCTGGCCAAAGTCACCCGTGCCGATGTGTCGCCCGAGGCATTCAAATTCATGGATGTCAAACGTCTGACCGTGGGCATGGCCGATTGTGTGGTGCAGCGGGTCAGCTATACCGGCGATCTAGGCTATGAGATATTCACCGATTTCATGTCGGAGCGCAGCCTTTGGCACACACTCTGGGCCGCCGGGCAGGAATTTGGCCTGCGCCCCTTCGGGATGCGGGCGATGATGTCACTACGGCTTGACCGTTTCTTCGGTTCCTGGGCACGCGAGTTTTCGCCCGACTATTTCCCCGGCGAAACCGGCATTGACCGTTTCATCCGCTGGAACAAGGATGCCGACTGGATCGGCAAGACCCCGGCGCTCAAGGAAAAGGCCGAAGGGCCGACGCGCCGATTGTGCAATTTCATTGTCGATGCCGGTGACGCCGACGTGGTGGCCTATGAGCCGATCTGGCTGGACGACAAGGTTGTCGGCTTCTGTACCTCGGGGGGCTATTCGCACTGGACCGGGCAATCGGTGGCCTATGGATTCTTGCCGGTGGACGCCATCCGCGACGGGTTGACGGTGGAAATCGAAATTCTGGGCAAAAGATATGCGGCGCGTCTGATTTCCGAGCCCTTGTGGGATCCGAACGCCGACCGTATGCGCGGCTGAAACCAACGGTCGCTTGATTGGTGCAGGGTTTTGGCGCAAATTGACCGGGGGTGGGGAACACAGCAGGTCGCAAGCTATGGCCACGGTTGATATCCTCATTCCCGCCGCCGGTTCTTCCCGGCGTATGGGGGGGCGCGACAAGCTTTTGGAGCCTGTCGGTGGCATCGAACAATTGCGCCGCGTGGCGGCAATGGCCGCAACCGTCGCCTTTGATCACGGGGCGCATGTTTTCGTGACCCTTCCGTCAACCGGGCCGTTCACCCCCGCGCGCAAGCAAGCGCTCTTGGGGCTAAGGGTCAGTATCCTTGCCCTGCCCGACGCCCATGAAGGCATGGCGGCCAGCCTGCGTGCAGGGGCCTGGGCCGCCAGAGACGCCGAAGGGCTGCTGGTTCTGCCTGCTGATATGCCGGAAATCACCGGCGCTGATCTGAACCGGATGATTGCGGCCTTTGGCCAAGACACCCATTTCCCCCTGCGCGCCACGACAGAAGACGGTCAGCCAGGACACCCAGTGATCTTTCCCCGGCGGTTGCTGGGCGAGTTGACGGTTTTATCCGGCGATCAGGGCGGGCGGATTGTGCTTCTCGAAGAAGTGGTCAAAACCTGCGCCCTTGTCGGCCAGCGCGCGCTGACCGATCTGGATACACAAGAGGATTGGAATGAATGGCGCGCCAGAACCGGAAACTGACACCGGTCTTGAATACGCCCTATGCGGCCAGTGGCTGCTTGAAAACCGCGCAATCGACACAGAGGCGCGCCGGGGCATAGGTTGATATGCCTTCGGTCAGCGCCAATTCCGGGAAAATGGTCAAAATCTCTTGTCTCTGGGCGCGGCTCATCTGGTCCAGAACCGATGCTTCGGGCAAGAAGCTCTCGGTCCAGCATCCATCGGCGCGAATAACCTCGTGATCTTCGAACATGAGGTGGAAATAGGTCACCGTCGATTGGCCACCCTGTCTGATGCCCGGCATAAACGTCAGGTCCATCGCCGCCACCAGAACTTCGCTCTCTCCGCCCATTGCCTGCGAAAGATCACCGGTCAGCAGCATCCGGTGATGGGGGCTGACGCTCATGTCACAAGAGGGCGTATTGGCCCCCAGCGCGCCTTTTTCGATGATAATCGGCTGCAACTCGTCGTACAGGCTCAACTCGTCGGCATCGAAATGCCGCGACCCGATCCACATGATCGGGCGATATCCGCTGTCGCGGGTCAGAACCCGGTCGCCGGGCTGCAAATCCTCGATCAGAACGTGCCCTTTGTCAGTCGCCACAAGTGTTCCTGCCGTAAAGCACGGTGTGCGCGGGGCTTGGCGATTAAATAACGAACCGGCTTCGATATTGCCGGGGCACTCAAAATTTTTCGGTCGGGTGGAAATCGGTTCTACGTTCACGTCCGTTTCAATTGCACCAGCCATATCAAAACACTCTCCGAACAAACACTCTTCCCCACGCGACTCAGTAACTGGGATCAAGGATTACATTTCGAATTTGGCTCCAATACGACCAGAGCGCGGCATTTGAAAACGCATGGGCACCAAAAATACACAGTTTCGCCACTGTGAACACGATGTTGACTACCTACATTTTCGGCAGGTTTCCAACCGCACGCATTACAAATTCAGTGCGGAAACCTCGTTTTTGGCGATGACGTTTCGGGCAAGTGCATAGGCCGGCAACCGCCCGTCGAGCACTTCCGGATGGATTTGCCCAAGCTTCGCCAGGCTATCGGCATCCATTGCTGCCAAAGCGGCCTTTTCCGGCAGGAAACTTTCTGACCAGCAGCCTTCGGCCAAGACAATTTCATGACGTGCGAACAGGATTTGAAAATAGGTGACTGACATGGCCTGCAACACCTCGACCCCCGGTCGCCCGACCAGATCGCGGGCCGGGGCCAGCGCCTCGGAATCGTCACCCGCCGCTTCGGCGCGCGGGGCCACCAGCATCCGGTGATTGGGCGATACGATCAGATCACGCTCTGGCAACCCCTGACCCAACGCCCCCGCCCGAATGCGTACCGGGCGCAAGAGCGGGTTGGTTCCCAAATCACGCCAGCCAAAGCTGCGCTTGCCAATCCAGGTGATTTCGCAAGCCCCGTGATCGCGAGTGACAACATGATCGCCTGCCTGAAGGTCATCGACCGGACGCAGGCCGGTTTTCGTCGCAAAAGACGCGTTGGGTGTAAAACAGGGGACTGACGCGGCCATCAGGGACATATCGAGTGCAGTGGTCACACGACCAGCGTCGTCAAGCCGCTCAACGCGCCCCGTCGCCGCCTCTTCGTCCTGATAGACCAGCTTGATCCGTTCGATGCCGATTTGTCCCGCCTGATCTGTCGTTCCTGCAAACATGTGATACCCTTAAACACTCATACCAATGTTAACCCCGAAACCGCAAAAGCTTGGCTTCGTGCCGTTTCAGCGTCTTGCGCGCCGCGGTATATTTCTCGCGGCCTTCGCCGGTTTTCAGTTCCGGGAACAACTCGTAAATCTCGCCGCGCTGGGCATTGCCCAAACCGTTCAGCGAATAGTCCCCCGGCTGAAAGCTTTCGGTCCAGCAGCCATTGGCCAGAACCACCTCGTGGTGATCGAACATGAAATGGATATAAGTTGTTCCCAGCGACTGGACATCGCGGATGCGGTGATTGTCGACCAGATGCTTGGCCGCCACCAGAACTTCATGCTCTTCAAAATAAAGCGCCGTGCGCTCGTTGGCCACCAGAACCCGGTGATTGGGGCTGACCATCATGTCGCGTTCGGGCAGATCCTTGCCGAGACTGCCACGGGTGATCAGAATGGGACGCAAATGTTCGCTTGCGGCCAGTTC
Organism: Albidovulum sp.; assembly: GCA_049663365.1. Taxonomy (GTDB): domain Bacteria; phylum Pseudomonadota; class Alphaproteobacteria; order Rhodobacterales; family Rhodobacteraceae; genus Albidovulum. Next base: position 5,838 of record JBATDH010000057.1, read on the forward strand.
ACCGTAGGACAGCGCCTTGGCCCCGACCCATCTGATTTCCTGAATGCCATTGTCGCGGGTGACGATCTTGTCGCCCACGACAAGTTCTTCGACTGGGCGTTCGCCTCTGGGCGTCGCAATTACCGTTCCGGGTGTAAAACAGGGCACTACATTCTCGATATTTTCAAAGGTTAAAGTTCCGACGATATTTCCGTAGCTATCCAGAAATTCGACGATCCCGTTTTCGGGGTTGGTCGCGTCGTAGATGATGTTGGTGGCCGAAGCCCCCCAGTCGCTCAGGTCGAGCGTGTCGAAGTCGATGCCGCCTTCGCCGCCGTCGACAAAACCGCCCGGCCTCAGGCCCGTGAACACATCGCGGTCGTCGCCGCCCAGCAGGGTGTCGGCGCCGCCGCCGCCGGTCAGCGTGTCGTCGCCGGTCCCGCCGTCGATGAAATCCGCGTCGTCGTCATTATCGCCGCCACCGTCGAGC
>JBATDH010000058.1:0-1862 GCA_049663365.1 Albidovulum sp.
ATCCAGACCATGCGCCTGCGCATGCACCATCCAGGCCTCGAAATCGGCGATGTCCTTGGCGCCATTGGCCAGATAAAGCACCCCGGTCTGGCGGAACCCCAGATCGGCCCCCGCCTCCGCCTCGAGCCCCTTCCAGATCGCCAGGCTTTCGATCATCATCGGTAGTTCCGACGGGTCGCGCCCCTGCTGGCGCACCCAGCCCCAGTTGCGCGACGATTGTTCGCCCGCGATCCGGCCCTTTTCGCACAAAAGAACCCTCTGGCCCCTGGCCGCCAGAAACCACGCCGTCATGACGCCGATGACACCGCCACCGATGACCACCACATCACAGGCCTTGGGCAGCGGCCCGCCAAAACGCACCGGACTGGCTTCGGAAATCGGAAACGGGATCATCGCGCCAGATCCTCGACCAACCGTTGCATGAACACCATCCCCGCCTGAAACTCCGAGATCTCGATATATTCGTCCGCCTGATGTGCCTGGGCAATGTCGCCCGGTCCACAAACCACGGTGGAATAGCCATGGCGCTGGAAATGACCCGCCTCGGTCGCATAGCTGACGACGCCCGTGGCATTGTCCCCGGTCAACCGCCGCACCAGACGTTCCGCAGCACCGTCCACTTCCGGCACCAGCGCCGGCACATTGAAATCGCGAATGAGCGTGATCACCGCCTCCGGGTCGATGGACTGCATCGACGCCTCCACCTCGCCCGCAAAAGCCGCAAAGGCGGCGTCCCAATCCTCAGTCGTCTCGCCCGGAACCACGCGGAAATCGATGCCGAACCGGCAATCCCCCGCGGTGATGTTGCAAGCCGTCCCACCCTCGATCAGCCCCACATGGGTGGTGGTCCAGGGCGGCTCGAACCCGGCGGCCAGCGGCCCCGGCACCGCCGCGCTCACCTCGGCGTTCCGCGCGTTGGCCCAACCGATCAGTTTTGCCGCCTCCATGATCGCGTTGACACCCTGGTGCATCATCGCCGAATGCACCTCATGGCCTTTGACATGCACCCTGAACCCACTGGTGCCCTTCTGGCCGGTGATGATCTTCATGCCGCTCGGCTCGCCCACGATGACCGCCTCGGCGCGCGGCAACCGCTCGGCCATTTCGGCCACCATCTCGATACAGCCGTCGCAGGCCACCTCCTCATCGTAAGACAAGGCGATCTGCAAGGGCCGCTTGATCCCGGCGGCCAGTGCCAGCGGCACGGCGGCCAGGGCCAGCGCATCAAACCCCTTCATGTCGCAGGTGCCGCGCCCGTATAACCTGCCCGCGCGCTCGCTCAGAACCCACGGATCAGATGCCCAGTTCTGACCCGCGACAGGCACCACATCGGTATGCCCCGACAAGATCACACCGCCCGCCACCTCTGGTCCGATCGAGGCATAGAGATTGGCCTTGTTGCCTTCGGCATTGTAAACCCGCCGCGCCATGACGCCATAGCCCGCAAGATAACCCTCCACCCAGTCGATCAGTGCCAGATTGCTGTCTGCGGACACGGTCGGAAAGGCGATCAGCCGTTCCAGAATTACCCGCGCCCCCGCAAGGTTGGTCATCGCCTGCTCCCGCCTAAAGCCGCGCAACACTGACGCGCCGATCAGCCATGGTCAAGCGCCTCAATCGCCACACATAACCCCTCCTCCATTACCCATGAGGCCACCGCCTTCCCCGCCCCGGTTTCTTCTTTGCCAAAATACTCCCGCCGGAGGCAATCCGCGCCCTGAAGGGGCGCGCAAAGAAAAACCTGGCGCGGGAACCGCGCCACCGGTTGCTTGGCCCGCCCTGACGACCCGACGGTACCGTCGTGCGAATTCCGACAGCACCACGGCCGCCGCCGGGCCGGGGGCCGCACGACCGTCGGCGAC
>JBATDH010000059.1:0-2979 GCA_049663365.1 Albidovulum sp.
ATCGAGCGCTGGGCAGGGGTCCGCCCCCGCGCCAAAACCCGCGCGCCGATGTTAGGCGGCTGGCCGGGGCGACCGGGGCATTTCATCGCCAATGGCGGCTTCAAGATCGGTTTTGGCATGGCCCCGAAAGTGGCCGCCGTTATGGCCGATCTGGTCCTGGAAGGGCATGATAGGATACCCGACGGGTTTCGGGTTTGCGACAACTTGTGAGCGCATCCAGTTTTGCGACCACGGCGTCTCAGGCTTTGGGCATTTTTTTTGAAAAGGTGAATGATGTGGGCCGGTTATAGCCCTCATGCGCCGTTTCGGCGATTTTGGAAAACCCCATTGCGATGAAGGCGGTGTGATTGCCGGTAAGCTCCACGCGGCTTTTCAATGTCAGTTCCGGCAGACCCAGCGCCTTTGCCCTGGCTTCGGCCAGCCCAACAAGCTGCCGACCCAATCCTTTTTCACGGTAGCCATCCGCCACGGCCATTTTCCCGACATAAAGCTGCTTTGCCTCCGGCGTCAGAAACACACAGGCAATCGGTGCGCCTTGTTCCTCTATCACCCAGACCTCGCCGGTTTTGGCCTGATGCGATACACCGGCCGCATCGAGAAGATGCAGTGAGGAAGGCGGATCAATCAGCGCATCCATATAGGCGAAGGCCGCGCGCAACAGGGCCAGCACTGCGCTCGCGTCCTCATCAGGTCCAAGCTGCCGGGGGGTGCGCCGCACCGGCAACCCATCTGCCAGATGCAGCCAGGGCAGGCGTTCGTTCCAGTTGACATGCTCGGTTGGCTGAAAGGCGGCCGGATCGTCGAGGCTGGTCGCGTAGAAATGGATTTCATCCGGCCAGCGGCGGCTTTCATAGGCCATCGGGGTGCCGCATGTCGCACAGAAATGCCGCTTTACGCCGGTCGATGACGCATAGATGGCAGGCGTCATTCCGGTCCAGCGCCAATGGCCATGACTGACCCCGAAATAACTGGTGAACGGGGCAGAACAATTGCGTCGGCAGCTTTCGCAATGGCAATGTGCCTGCCAGTTCGGGGGCGTGTCAAAGGCGAAGCCGACAGTACCGCAGAGGCAACGGCCAGTACCGGATTTCACAGCAGTTTTTCCATGAACAGGCTGGCGGGATGGTCAGCGTAATCGCCAAAACGACCGCAGCGGCGAAACCCCAGTGCCGCGTAAAGAGAGACAGCGGCAACCAGCGCCTCGCCGGTTTCCAGACGGATCGCGGCCATGCCGATGTCGCGCGCGCGGGCCTCGACCGCAGCCATCATTGCCTTGGCCAATCCCCGCCCGCGCCCCTCGTTCGGGACATAGAGCCTTTTGACTTCGCCGTAGCCTCCGCAATCAACAAGGGCCACACAACCAATTGCCCGCCCCGCCTCGCGTGCGACGAAAAAAGCGACGTCCGGCGTGGCAAGTTCTAGCGCGGAGAAGGTGAATATCGCCTCGGGCGGAAAGACTTCCAGCAAGGATTGCTGACTGCCCTCCACAAGTGCATGGGCCTCGGCGGTCAGCGGGGATTCGGCGGTGATGGTTACGGGCATGAGGTTCCTCTGGCGGGTATTTGCCGCTGTTGCAGCGCAGGCGTCAATAGGGGTGATTGTCGGCATTGTCCCTAAAGACACGGACCCAGCGGTCCTGCTTTGCATAAGTGCTTGCCAACCATCACAAGTGGAGAGCTTTCTGACACAGGCAGGGCCTCAGTTACCAATCGTGGTTGAAAGAATAATTGTGACACGCATCTTTCTGGTACGTTTAATGTCGATCGCAGCCGCGCTGGTTATCGCGTTTCTTTTGATTTGGGGGTTGGTCACGCCTTGGGGTCTCGGGCTCGATTTTGCGAACTTCTATGATATCGGTCACAAGACATTGCTCGGGGAATTCGACAATCTCTATGACCCTTTGGCGCTGATTGGTGGCAAAGAGCCATTGGGGCATATGAAGTTTCTCGGATTTCCAATTGCGGGATACCTTTACACCCCGCTGGCGATTTTCACGCCACATACGGCGCTGTTTCTTTTCAAACTGGCGGGCAGCGCGGCGGTTGTGACCGGACTTGGGCTGCTCTATCGCCAATGGCGGCCTGTGGCGGACACGCCCGCGACGTATTTGGCGATCTTCCTGGTCGCGGCGATGCTCTGGCAACCGTTCTGGACCTTTTTGCGCGTCGGCGGCCAGACCACGCCGTTCGTCTTTTTGCTGCTGGTGATCACGCATGAAAAATATGTGCGAAATCAGATGATTGTGGCGGCGCTGCTTCTATCTGCGGCCGTCGTTTTGAAACCGGTATTCGCACCTATGGCGATCCTGTTGTTTCTGTTGTCGGGCAACCGGTTTCGTCTGACGGCCCTGGTGGTAATGGCCACTTTGGGCACCGCATCTCTGGTGATCTATGGCTGGACTCCTCACGCGGAATTTCTTGAAAAACTGGCGATGCAGGATAACAGACTGCTGGGTCCATGGATGAACAGCGGCCCGTTTTCGTGGATATCCGGGCTTCTGATCGATCCGGCGATCTATGGAACGGATACTTATCTGCAAAGCTGGCAAACCGCCCCGATAAGTGCGCTGAGGCTGATCGCGGCAGGCGTGGTCTGCTATTGCGGGTTGTTGCATTTGCGCGGTGACATGCCCGGTTTCGCTCGTCGGCAGGTGATTTTTCTGACTGGAGTTATGGTTATCTTTTCGCTGTCGCCGGTGCTCTGGGCGCATTATCTGATGTGGCTATTCCCGATTATTGCGTTGCTGATCGCAGGTCGGCGACAACTTCCGACAGCGGCGCTTTTCCTGATTGCGGTGGCGGTCATCCTTGGGCTGTTCCAAAGCTATATTTTCTTGCGTCAGCTTGAAGAGTTCATAGGGTTCAGAACGGTCGCGAATGCGGCCGGTTTTGGTCTTGTCAAAAGCCTGCCGGTGTTTTTGATCCTGACGGTCTGGGTGGTGTGGCGGCGGGAAATTGGCCGTATCCTGTGCGATCCGGC
>JBATDH010000060.1:0-3280 GCA_049663365.1 Albidovulum sp.
GCTGGGTCGTCCCGGATGCCGCGACATTCGCCAAACTTGTCGGCGCAGGAATATTGGGTGGTTTTGGCCAGGTGCTGTTGACCTCGTCCTACCGGCATGCAGATGCGTCGGTGATCGCGCCTTTCGAATATGCCTCGATGCTTCTGGCGCTGATTGTCGGCTATACGGTTTTCGGCGAAACCCCGACATTTGTGGTTCTTTGCGGCGCGTTCTTGGTTGTGTCCGCCGGTATCTTGATCATTCTGCGCGAACGGCATCTGGGGCTGGAACGCAATCGGCAAAGAAGCTCGATGACGCCGCAGGGCTGAGACTTGTCATTGTTTTGACTTTTTTCGCGGGCAAAAAACTTTCGCGTTTAGGTGAAAACAGACACAAGGGTGCCCTGATGAAACGTGCCATAATAGCTGCCGGAATTCTTTTGGCCATGGCCGGAATGTCCCAGGCCGCTACCTGCGCCCGACCGGATTTCGCCGCCGGGGCTGTGCCGGAACTTGTGCACCTGATCAATGATTTCCGCGAAAAGAACGGGGCCAGGAAACTAGTGCTGGAGGCGTCACTGATGACCGCCGCACAGGGACATGCCTGTTCTCTTGCCGCCAGCAATCAGTTTACCCATAATGGCAATGGTGGCCCCAAATCCCGGATGAAGCGGGCGGGTTGCCGGGCCAGGACAACCGGCGAAAACATTGCCATGGGGTTTTCTTCGCCGGTAAAAACCATGCAGCTCTGGCTGGAGTCGCCGCCCCATCGGCGTGTGCTTTTGATGCGCAATATGTCTGTCATGGGCATTGGTGTCGCGGGGCCTAAACCGGGGCAAGGTGGCGGGCCTCGTTGGGTGCTTGATGTCGCCGCGCGCTGCTGAGGGTTCAGGTCTCAAGCCAGATCGTGACCGGCCCCTGATTGACCAGATGCACGTCCATATCCGCTCCGAATTCACCATTGGCGACAGAAACGCCCATCGCGCGCAGCGCGTCGGAAAAGTACCGGTACAAACTTTCGCCGGCTTCGGGCGGCGCTGCTGTTGAAAATCCGGGTCGATTGCCGCGCGATGTGTCGGCGGCCAATGTGAACTGGCTGACCACCAAGGCGGCCCCGCATATGTCTATAAGAGAGCGGTTCATCTTGCCGCTATCGTCGGCAAATATCCTCAGTTTGGCGATTTTTGTGGCGAGTTGATCGGCCTTTGCTTCGGTGTCGCCCGACATGGCGCAGATCAGAATCAGCAGGCCGCAGTCGATTTCGCCTGTCACCCGTTTGGCAACCTCTACCCGCGCGTGGCTGACCCGCTGAACCAGCGCCCGCATCAGGCGATCTCGGCCAGCCAGGGCGGGTTCGCACCGGACCGCGAGACAGTGACGGCAGCGGCGCGGATGCCCAGGGTCAACGCCTCGGTCATCTGCGCGCCGGAAATGTCGCCGATCGCGTCTTTGCGCAAAATGCCCAGGCGGCTCAGGCCCGCCAGAATACCGGCATTGAAAGTGTCGCCCGCGCCAACGGTATCGGCCACCACAACTTTCCGTGCAGGTACAAACACCTTGCTGTGCCGGGTGAACCCGTGCGCGCCTTTGGGACCTTCGGTGATGAACACAATTCCGGGGCCCATTGACAGCATATCTTGGGCCAGTTTCTCGATGTCGCCCGTTCCTGACAGCCAGTGCAAATCTTCGTCCGAGAGTTTGACAATATCCGCCACAGCGATCATCCGCGCCAGTCGCCCCCGATAGGCCGCTTCATCGGTGATGAAGCCGGGACGGATGTTCGGGTCGATCATGGCCACACGGGTTGGGGCATCGCGCAGCATCATCGCTTCAAAGGCGGTGCCGCAAGGTTCTGCGGCCAGGCTGATGCCCCCGAAAAACATCGCGTTGATACCGTTGGGCAACTCTGGCAGGTCATCGCGGTACAGCATCCGCCCTGCGGTGTTTTCATCGTAAAAGGCATATCTGGCCTGGCCGTCCACCAGTTCGACAAAGGCCAATGTTGTCGGGCGTGGCACGCGGACGGCCAATGTCGCGTCAACATTTGATGCGGTCAGGGCGTCTGTCAGCACCTTGCCGAACATATCGGTGGACAGGCCGGAAAAAAATCCGGTCGGCTGGCCCAACCGGCCCAATGCCACGGCGGTATTGAAAACCGCACCACCCGCATGCGGCGCAAACGTCGCCTCGCCATCGGGCGACTGCCTTGGCAGCATGTCAATCAGGGCTTCACCGCAACAAAGGATCATCGGACCTCGATCCGTTAGCGTTAACAGGGGTCGTTCATAAAGGTGGCGCGAGTTTGCAAGCTTGAAAACCTGACAGGGATAATTCGGATTTTGTCGGCGGGTGCAAGGGCGAGGTTATCGCTGAAGCTGGGAAAAATAGGCCCCGGCCGCAACCAGCGCTGCCAAAAGGGCAACGGCAAAGGCGATTTTCACGATGGACCAGGGCCGTTCGCCCTGTACCTTGCCGGTCTGGCCATTGACCACGAACCGGAAGCTGCGGCCACGAAACCGGTAGGCGGCGGTCCAGACCGGCAGCAGGATATGCTTGAACGTCACATCCGAGACGGTGGTTTCGATCTGCTCGATCTGCTGGCGGTCCCCGCCGATATCGAAACGCACATCGCGTTCGATCATCCGGTCCATCTGCTGGCGCGCGTCGGTCATGCCGTCTTCGAGGGGGACTGTATAGCCTTCGGCCCGGAAACCGGCGAGGTACTCGGGCCGGTAGGGCTCCAGTTGTGTCAGATCCCAAGGCATCAGCGCGGAGGTATGGCTTTCGGGAAGCGAGCGTGAGGCCAGCACCAGAACGTCGTCAAAATTGCGGGCGACCTGGCCCGAGGCGGGCTGCCAGCGGATTTTCTGAACCTGTCGGGTTTCGTTGCGCATCCGTCCGTGCTGGTCGCGGACCTGCACCTGCTGGCTTTCGTAATAGACGGTGCCGCGCTGGCCCCGATAGCGCGAGGCGGTGGCCGCATCGAAGGTCCAGTAGGGGACATAGATGCCCTGCATCGCCCGACCCTTGCGGGCATAGTCGACAAGTCCGGAGGGTGCGAACCACAGCGAGCCGAGCCAATCGGCCATGGCTTTGCGGGCTTCGGTTTCATGCAAGACGAAGGGGGCCAGTCCACGCGGTTTGATCTGGCGGTTTTCGCCGGTATCGGCGACGACAGGCGTAGCGCAGAACGGGCATTCGGTGGCGTGGACCGCCGGATCGAACGCCACCTCGGCCCCGCAATTGGGGCATCTGGAAATGCGGACGGTTTCAATTTCCGCCTCTGGCAGGCGCGCCTCGAC
>JBATDH010000061.1:0-2281 GCA_049663365.1 Albidovulum sp.
ACGCCATGCTGGCCGGGCTCGATCGGGAGCTGGCAGCCGAGCGCAACCGCGTCGACCGCCAGCGCGCCGAGGATCGCAACGCCGATGCCGACCGGCTGGAGCGCATCGAGACCGACATCCGCGCCATGCGCGATCTGATGCTCATAGCGTTCCAGCGCGGCCGCACCGACTGACAATCACGCCACCATCACCGAACCGCCCATCCGACCCGCCCCCGAGGCGGGATTTTTTTGATGCCCGGCGACGGGCGAAAGGAGACTCTACATTTCCACCGATGCCCGCGATCCCATCCGCCTGATCCAGACCGGGCTGGACAGGCTCGGCCATTCCCCTGGCGCCATCGATGGCCTCTGGGGTCCGCGCACCGCTTGGGCGATGAAAGCCCTTCTGGTCGCCGATGGCCGCTCGGCATCTGTCGCCCCATCAGGCCCTTTGCCCTGGATCACCGAGGCGAAATCCGCCCTCGGTCGACACGAGGCCCGCGATCGGTCCTGGCTGATGGATTGGCTGAAACGCGATGGCCGGTCCCTGGGCGATCCGTCGAAGAACCCGTGGTGCGGTGATTTCGTGGAAACCTGCATACGGATAGCCCTGCCCGACGAGCCCCTTCCCGCAGCACTCGGCGTGAATCCCTACTGGGCCCGCCACTGGCTGCTGTTCGGGCGGGAGGTGCGACCGATCACCGGCGCGGTGCTCATTTTCGAACGTGGCTCCGGTGGGCATGTAGGTTTCGCGGTAGGCCAGGATGACACCCATTTCTACGTGCTCGGCGGGAACCAGTCCGACGCCGTCACCATCGCCCGGATCGCCAAATCCCGCCTGCTCGGCGCGCGCTGGCCCGCGACCTACCCACCCCGCCTGCAGCGCCTGCCGACGATGCGGCCGGGCGAATACCTCGCAACCATCAATGAAATTTAAACAGGAGAAAACCATGCTGAAACCTGCAATTCTGGCGCTCTTGCGCCAGGTCCTGACCGTCGCGGGCACCGCGCTGGTCGCCAAGGGCTATGTCCAGGCCTCTGATATCGAACCAGCGATCGGCGCGCTGCTGACAATCGGGTCGGTGATCTGGTCGGTATCTGACAAGCGCAACCGATAGGCTTTTGGAATAATGGCCGCGATCCGAGCCGAATGTGCGAACATTCCCTCGGATCGCCTGAACAGCGGGGAGGATTGAAAGCACTCGTTCGCTGCAATGTCGGTCGGGGTCCGGTGTGTTGACAGACCGGCCAACCGCGATTGGGTCGAAAACATCAACTTTCAGCAGTTAACGAAATGTCTCTTCAGCGGGAACAGCGCAAAGGGATCGTTCGCTGCGCAGGTCCAGTCGCTGGGGCTTTCCCCACAGCAGACATCCGCGCTGGACGGAGTAGAACAAAACCCTGCAACGGCTAGCGGTCAGTTTCGACACGTCACGGCGATCGAAAGGCACGTGCCCATTTCGGCTTACCGGGTTATGGTCCAAGTTTCGTCCGAAGGTGTCGGGTCAGCCAATCAGGATCCATTTCGGGAACTGAAGAAAGCAATAGTTCAGTGTATTCCGGGTGCGGCGGCGAGAATATCTGATCCTTGGATCCCTCCTCAACCACCCGGCCCTTGTTCATCACAACGACCCGGTCTGAGATTGCCCGGACGGTTGAGATATCGTGTGTGATGAAAAGATATGAGACTCCGAGATCCTGCTGCAATCGCATCAGGAGCTTGAGGATTCCCTCCTGAACGATCTGATCGAGGGCCGAAGTAACCTCGTCGCAGATGATCAGGTCCGGCTCGGCGGCCAACGCCCGGGCGATGCAAATTCGCTGCTTCTGGCCACCGGAAAGCTCGCCGGGGAGGCGTTCCGCAAAAGCAGGGTCGAGCTCAATCATCGTCAGAAGCTCCGCTACACGGGCGGATTTCGCCGAGCCCTTTAGGCCGAGATAGAACTCCAGTGGGCGGCCGATAATATCACGGATTGTATGATGCGGGTTCATCGCAGTATCTGCCGACTGATAGATCATCTGGATGCGCCGGAGCTGATCCTTGTTGCGCGATTTCAATGCGGCCGGCAGCGGTGCCCCGTCGAACAAAACCTCACCTTTCGAGGGCGGAAGTAGGCCCGTGATCACTCGCGCCGTCGTCGATTTCCCGGATCCGGACTCACCCACGACCGAAACCGTTGTCCCACGCGGAACGTCTATTGTCACATCGTCCAGAACTTTGGGTCCCGACCCATAGGCGGCATCCACACCCTTTATCGACAGGATTATGTCCTGGCTGTCGCGGGCCGACTTCTCCAGCG
>JBATDH010000062.1:0-5312 GCA_049663365.1 Albidovulum sp.
GGCGATGACCTCGATATCGGCGATGTCGGGTGCCATGGGTTCTCCTTGCGGCCTGCCCCGTCTAATTCATGCCCCTGCCCAAGGCTAGTCTGTCCTGTCCTGACTGAAGAGATAGACACCAAGCCCGATCAAAAGCGGGACAAGGAAGAACAGGAAAATGCCGACAAACGGTGTTTCGGGCCGTACTGCCCCTTCGGCCACCCGGTCATGGACCCGGCCTGAGAGAAACTGCAATAATCCGGCACCGCCGATGGCGAACATATTGAGAAGTGTCACGCCGCGCCCGACCATATGGGGCGGGAAGAACGCCCGCCCATGCGCCATGATCGCCGGAAAGGATGACCCGAACACGCCAAGCGCCGCCAGAAGAACCGTCGCGGTGAAGAGGCTGTTGGCCGGAAACAACGCCAGCAGAACCAGACAGGCCGCAGCCATCAGATTGCCTGCAAAGACAGTCCATTTGCGGGTGCGGAAAATCCGATCAAGCGGTCCATAGGCGAAATTGCCGACCACCATCATCAACCCCATGACCAGCGTCACGCGACCGATCCCCGCCGGATCGGACCCGAATACATCGGCAAGATAGGGGCCCGCCCAAAGCCCCCGCACCGCCGCCATCGGCGCATAGGCGACCATCATCAGCGGCAGTATCGCCCAGATGCCCGGTATGCGCAAAAGATCGCGAAGCCTGCCGCCCATGCCGGGGGCGGTTGCCAAACGGGGCGGGTCGCGCAAAAATGCGGCGATTGCCACCGATACCGCTAGTGTCACCAGTGCCAGCCCGACCAGAGTATGTCGCCAGCCGATCGCCGCAGCCAGTAATGCCAGCGGCGTCGACCCCGCCAGATTGCCAAGTGACCCAATGCCGATCATCGCCCCGGCAAGGGTTCCGAAAATTGCCGGGCGGTAGATGCGCGCGAAAATGTAATAGGCCGCCATCAGCACCGGGGCACAGCCCACGCCGATCAGCGCCATGGCCACATGTACGGCGGCCGGTCCCTGTGCCGTGGCAAAAATCAGCGCCCCCCCGGCACCCCCCCCCGCCAGCAGGGCCGAGGTCGTCCAGCGCGGCCCGAACCGGTCCAGCGCCATTCCCACCGGCAATTGCATCATCGCGAAGGTCAGAAACAACAGCCCCGACGATATCGCCAGATCACCCGCCGACGCCCCGATTTCGGCCTCCAGAACCGGCGACAGAACCGCCAAAAAGGCACGGTAGAACTGGCTGAGCACATACCCCGCCACCAAAAACGTCAGACCTGCCCGCATGACTTCCCCAAATTCACCTTGCAGCCGAGATTGCAGGCGAAGCCCAAAAGTTACAAGGCAGGAAACAGACCGGTTCAGTGGTGTCGCAACCGCCGCCGACAGGGTTTTTGCGCGCAGGGAAATCGTACGCAGGCCAATAAAGGCAGCCGGGAAATCTTCCGGCGCGGCCCGAAACATTTCGGCGGATTTACTCAAAGCCTTATCTAAATACATTTATATCAATAGATTAAGGGCTATAGCATGGAGGAACTTTTTTCGGAAAGCCGTAAATATGCCGCATTCGCACCCCAACTCGGCCCGAATGCCGGGTGAAAAAGTAAGGGTAGCTGCTTAAGGCTTCCCTCGGTGCCGCGTTCAACAGCCCCCACCCATTGCGCGGTGCCGAGGTCTTCCCTTCCCCCCATAAATTGCACTATGAATCTCTGCGAATGCGGAGGTTTCCATGCGTGATTTTCATCTTCCGGGCCGCTCACCGGTTCTGGCCGCGAACGGAATGTGCGCTACATCACACCCGCTGGCGGCGAAGATCGCCGTTGAAACGCTCGGATCCGGTGGCAATGCCGCTGACGCGGCGATTGCGGCGGCGGTGATACTGGGGCTGGCCGAACCACAGATGGCCGGAATCGGCGGCGATTGCTTTGTCTTGCTGAAACCGCCCGGCGAAGAACGGATCATCGCCCTGAATGGCTCCGGTCAGGCCCCCGCCGCGCTGACCGCCGATAGCCTGCGTGCCAAGGGATTGGCGACGGTCCCGCTGGACAATGCTGATGCCGTGACTGTTCCGGGGGCCGTGGATGCCTTTTGCCGTTTGTCCGCAGACTGGGGCAGGTTGGGGCTGGACCGTGTGCTTGCGCCCGCCATTCGATATGCCGACGAGGGTATCCCGGTGGCCCCGAGAGTTGCCTTTGACTGGCAAAGGGACGCGACACGTCTGACCGGTGACGGGCGGCGGTTTTATCTTATGAACGACAGGCCGCTGACAACCGGGCGGATATTCCGCGCCCCCGGACAGGCCGAGGTTTTGCGCCGAATTGCCAAAAATGGCCGTGACGAGTTTTACCAGGGCGAGGTGGGCGACGATATGGTCGCATCGCTGAACGCCTTGGGCGGTGTGCATAGCGGGGCCGATTTCGTCGCCATGGGCAGTTTCTACGGCGATCCCATCACCGGTATGGCGCAGGGTCATGAACTGGTCGAACATCCGCCCAATGGTCAGGGGGCCACGGCCATTCTGCTTCTGAACATTCTGGCGCATTTCGATCTGGCAGCACTCGATCCTTATGGGGCGGACCGGGCCCATCTGGAGGCGGAGGCGACCAAGCTGGCCTATGATGCCCGTGACCGATGCATCGCCGATCCGCATCACACCACCCGGCTGGCCTATATGCTGGCACCCGAAACCGCCGCAACGCTGGCCGCCCGCATCGACCCACGGCGGGCCATGAAGATGCCGCCAAAACCCGATCAGGCCGTTCATCGCGACACCGTCTATCTGACGGTGGTCGACCGGGACCGCATGGCAGTATCGCTGATCTATTCGATCTTCTGGGGTTTCGGTGCCGGGATTGCTTCATCGAAATTCGGCATTCTCTTTCAGAACCGGGGGGCGGGTTTCACGCTTGAACCGGGTCATCCCAACGAAGCCGGACCTGGCAAGCGCCCCATGCATACGATCATTCCGGCGATGTTGCGCAAGAACGGCCGCCTGATCATGCCCTTTGGCGTCATGGGTGGCGACTATCAGCCCGCCGGACATGCCGCCCTGCTCACCAACCACGCGACATACGGCATGGATATCCAGACCGCCATCGACGCGCCGCGATCCTTTTTTGATGCCGGCGAATTGCAGATAGAGCGGGGCTTCCCAGCCTCTGTCAGCGCCGATCTGACCGCCAGAGGCCACGCCGTAAAATTGCGCGACAAACCTCTTGGCGGCGCTCAGGCCATCCTCATCGATCACGAAAATGGTGTGCTGCACGGCGGGTCCGATGCGCGCAAGGACGGCTGCGCGCTTGGCTACTGAAGGCGCTCTCACTCATGAGGCGGCCCCCGGACATCGATCGAACCAGTCAGTTCATCTGGAACTGAAGCGGATAATGACCATCCTCGAAATCGCCGAACAGATCCGGGAGATCGGGGTGATCGACCGGTTCACCCGAATAGTCCGCAATCAGGTTCTGTTCCGAGACATAGGCGACGTAATAGCTTTCGTCATTCTCGGCCAGAAGATGATAGAAAGGCTGTTCCTTCAGCGGACGGCTTTCCTCGGGAATGGCGGCATACCATTCATCGGTATTGGCAAACATCGCATCAACATCGAACACCACACCGCGAAACGGGTGTTTGCGATGTCGCACCACCTGACCGAGATAATATTTGGCGCGTGTCTTCAGCATGATTTCCCAAACCCTGACATGATTAGTAAACCTTTGACCCCGGCACTGTCCATCATCCATCCGCGAATCAGTGGAAACAGTCTGTGAACATCAGCCCTACAGTGTTGCAGTCTTGCGCCCGCGAAACGCACTGGACATGGGGGCGGCGCAGGCCGTTGATCTCAGCCGTCGCCTGTACCGCTTTCTTGATTTCCTCTCGGGCGAAAACCGGGTAAACTGAGAAAAAAGCATGAATGCGAGGCAATATGAGCAGATTTCTTCGCCTTGGCGTGTTGTTGTTGCTGGTCTCTTGCGGGGGTGGCCATAACACGGCACCGCGCAATCTTGAGGATGCCTGTTCGATCCTCGAACAGCGCCCGACCTATCTGCGCGCCATGCAACGGGCCGAACGCAAATGGGGTGTGCCGGTTCACGTGCAAATGGCGACAATCTATCAGGAATCCAAGTTCGTCGCCAATGCGCGCACCCCGCATCAATATGCGCTGGGGGTTATTCCCATGGGGCGACAAAGCTCGGCCTATGGATATAGTCAGGCGATCGACGGCACCTGGGACGACTACCGCAAGGCGACGCGGCGGTTTGGGGCGCGGCGCAACAAGATCGACGATGCCACCGATTTCATGGGCTGGTACATGGATCAGAGCGAACAGAAGCTGGGCCTGTCGAAATGGGACGCCCGCAACCAGTATCTGGCCTATCATGACGGCCACAAGGGCTTTTCGCGCGGCAGCTACAAGCAGAAGGCCTGGCTCATGCGGGTGTCGGAAGAGATCGGCCAGAGGGCGGATCGCTATCAGCTGCAACTGATCGCCTGCGGCAAGATCTGAGCAGGGCTGCGCCCCTCACGGCCCGGTCAGTTCTTGCGCTTGGTGCGCCGATTTACTTCGTAAGGAATTGAAAAGAGAGAGCTTTGATAGCTCTCGCCGGTCTCGAACGCATCAAGGATCACCCGCGTCTGCCCCCCCGCCTCATCGGTCACGATCCATTGGCGAAGCGCCACGGGGCTGGCGGAAAAGGCCAGTTGCAGGGTGCCGTATTCGGGGTGTTCGGGATCCTGGGCGGTGATGATGGTCAGCGATCCTGCCTCGGAATGACCCACCACCATCCTGGCCTGCCCAAGGTCGATATCGCGCCCCAGGATCAGGTTCAGCGGCGTCCGTTTAAGTGGGTATTGTTCGGGGGGTTGGTTGGATTTACTATCAAAAACAGCCACTTGGCCGCCGGAGGCGAGCACCAGAGTGCGTTCGGGCGCATCATATTCGAACCGCATCCGGCCGGGGCGGCGGATGAAAACCCGGCCCGACGATTCCGACCCGTCGCTGTTGATCTGGCGAAACCCCGCCTCGGCTGTGGTCAAGCCATTGAGATAGGCCGACAATTCGGCCAGCGGAATTTCATCGCCCCAGACCGGGCTGGCCAGAAAGGCGAGGGCGAGAAGGCTGCGGATCATCTGTTTCATGGTCCTCCATTTAGGGCGTCGCGTTCGGTTATGCCATAACCAACTGCGGCTATCGGCGTCCCGCCGCCGTCACGTTTGCGTCCCGCATCCGTCCCGCATCCGTCCCGACAGGGCGCGCGGGCGGTTCACGCGCCGCTAACCCGGCGCGTGGCAGGATTTGCCCGCCCGAAAGGAACCCGCCCCATGCC
>JBATDH010000063.1:0-5196 GCA_049663365.1 Albidovulum sp.
GGTGGTGTCAGACAAATGCGAACTCGTCTCTACAAGGACAGCTAAGCTGCCCCTTATGCCACGCCCAACTGACGCCACTCTGCCAATGCGGCGGCCCGGTTCAGCTTGAACTTGGTCCGTGAGTAAAGGTGGCGCTCGTGATTGAAATGGTTGTGAATTGAAGAATGGACGGCGACGAATTTCTGCAAACTTCTCATATCGACCTTACTGAGAAGCTCCGTTGAGCGCTCCATGGAGAAAATCCCTGTCCATCCGATTGTCAGGGCTGAATCTCAAATCAGGCACTCACACGGAAGGTGGGGTCAGGAAACCGCTTACGATATGGCAGCCCCAAAACCTCGAAAATGGCCATCCAACGCTCGCCTTTCGGCGCCCGACGCCATCAAGCCGCAGTTTCGGCGCAGCCGAGTGCGTTGATCAGACGTTCCCTAGATATCGCTTACTCAACTGCCGAAATTTCGACCCAAAAGCTGCTTGTGTTTCAGGTAATAGGCATCTGCATCGGGAAGCCAGCCCGCCATTGTTTCCGGCTCCAAACTCAGTGCGATATCGGTAGCTTCTTCGATACTTCCACCCAGTTGCCAAAGCATGCTCTGAGCATTCGAGGCGGACAGGGTACCCAACCTGACAGCTGCCGACAACACTCCCGAAGCGGCCGACCGCATTTCCATCACCACGCAGTCACGAAGTCCAATGCCTGCTGCGGCAGACGCCGAACCAATCACGACTGAGAGGTTTCCCCCGCATTTTTGAAGTCTAACCTGATCTGAAAAAAGTGCGAAATCCGGGGAGATTGGAATATCAGCCAACAGACGGAGCAATTCGCGACCGCAGTTTTCTGACGCTGCCCTCATCGAAGGAACAGGTTTTCGGCACGTTACCAACTCGTCGAGCGTATGGATAGCCGGCAGATCGCCTTGGCACAGATACCTGTGGCTCCAGGATACGGCAACGCCATCGAGAGGCGCGATACAGTCGCGCAGTTTGCTGACCAGGTATTCACGCACCGCTTCCTCGCCCTCAATCAGCGCCAACATGACTAACGGTTCCAATCCAAAAGAATGCGCAAGTCTGCCAATGGGCAAAGCGCTGTCGCTGAGATGCAACAACACTTGTAACGCGGAGGAGCTATTCAACGGTGCCCTCCCCGGATTCCAAAAAGCGGCCGGCAAAGCCCCAATTGGGTGTCCAGAAATGACAAATTCAAAAGTCCCGAGAACGCCTCCGCCACACGGATAATCGAGTCGCGACCGGTTACAGATGGACCAAGAATAACACCGTCAACGATCTCCGAGGGCAGGTGCAAGTTCCCAAGCTGGTGTCCTATAGCGAAGTACATCTCCTCTCGTTTTTCGTCGTCGAATGCATCTGAAAAACCCAGACGAAACGCAGGTTCCTTAGGGCGAAACGCCAAGACTCGCTGTCCGTTCTCGCAGACAAGACAACAGCCATCTTCCAGATAGACGTCCTTATTGAGATCAATGAACAGCTGGAGTCCAACCTCGGACTTCACCGCCAACCGGTTGCGACAGGCCTGAAAGCAGTCGATGGCAACGCGGTCATCTGTCTTTAGCGGACCACGTTGCTCGGAGCTCAATTCAATTCGATTAACGATGATCATTGCGTGTCATTTCCTTTCACGAGACTCTCGGCGAAACGCTCCCGAAAATACCTTACGAACATATCTGTGCGATCCGAGGTGGCACCCGACGAGCGGCACAAAAATCTCGCTATCAAGCCAGAGTCGTTTGGAAGACAGCCGATTTCCAACATCGGATCGTCCAGAGCTTGGATTGTCTCGCGCTCGACTGCTTTCCAGTCGGGACCGATACCGATGCAGTAAACCGTACTCATGCAATTCCACCCGGATTCAGACCTCAGAGCGGGAATACCACCACACGAGCGCATACCACTGCGTTCAGACACAAGTCGCTTTCCCTGAAAGACGACATCCAGTCCCAATTTTATTGCCTTGTAACGATGACGTTCGCCAGAAGAGTACCGCCCCGAGAAAACCGTGTCGGCTATAACCGCGATGGCCCCGCGCCCGATTTCCAGATAACTGTTCTGCTCGTAGTCGGAACCCGACGTAGGAATGAGCGGTTTCCTGACCATTTCAAAGTACGCGTTGTCACCGATTTCGAACCGACTAGTTTCACGTGATGTCAGTTGGTCGCATTTGTGAAGAAGCGTTGCCGACAAGTTCAAAAGCTGAAGCTTTGAGTCGGCGTCCAGTCTGACACAGACCTCAAGCTGATCCCTTTCGAACATCCCTCCACTGCTGTTGGTGATGAAGCACGTCGCCAAGCTCGGCAATGACTCTGAAAGGTGTAACTCGGGACTGTGCCTCAAGGGAAATCGCGAATAACCGGATCGAAGGACCGTACGCCCTTCTTTTATCGTCGAAAAGTGCAGGTCAAGTTGTGGCGGCATCGGCCCGCCTCTTGAACGGGAGTTGCTGCCGCAGTGTCGCGTAGATCTCCTGAACGTCTTCGTCGTTCAGGAGACTGGACATCAGCCATGCTCGATCGGGTCGCACTTCCTCCATACCCTGCGCCATCTTTTCTAGCGATGTACCGACAAAAGCGGCGATATCCGCCTTGTTCACGAGGACCAGATCGGCCTTAAGGACTCCCAGTCCCCGCTTGCGCGGGATATCGTGACCGGCCGCGCAATCTATCATGAAAATCCAGTAATCGACCAAGTCCGGGCTGAATGTCGATGCCAGATTGTCACCGCCACTCTCGACAAACACGATATCGGGATCGTAGAGACTGGATAAACGCTCGACGGCGCACAGGTTCGCCGCCGGGTCTTCTCTGATCGCGGTGTGTGGACATGCTCCAGTTTCCACTCCCACGATGCGATCGGGATCTATCAGGCCGCTGTCTTTCAAACGAGCGGCATCCTCTTTCGTCACGAGATCGTTTGTGACCACGACGACGTTCAGGCCGTCCACAATCATCTTTGGCAAAAGCTTTTCGATCAGAAGGGTTTTTCCAGCTCCCACTGGCCCGCCAATTCCTATCCGGATCAATTCGTTTTTCATTTGATCCATCACCGGAGGCTATAAAGGCGGCCGAGTGGCACTTTGGTCATCGGCTTGTGATCGCATTCGATATCATCAATTGTAACCCGATAGGTTTCCGGGTCGACCCGTACTTTCGGCAGGGTGGTATTCCTTATCATATCTCTCTTCGAGAGCTGCCTCGCTCCACTCAGAGGCAAACATTTCTTGCGTAGTCCAAGCTTTTCCGGAATTCCGTCATCGATGGCCACTTTTGCCATGAACGTGGCCGACAATTCGGCGTTGCCAAGGCCGAATGCCCCCCATTGAGGCCTGTATTGCAGAGGTGCGCAGGTCATCAACGAAGCGCTTGGCTCGCCCATGACCGCCCAGACCGGAAAACCGCCCTTGAAAACGATCTCGGGGTGAATCCCGAAAAACTTGGGCTTCCAGAGCACTATGTCAGCCATCTTGCCGACTTCGAGCGAGCCAACCTCACCCGCCATCCCGAAAATTATTGCCGGGTTGATTGTGTACTTCGCAATGTAGCGAAGCACGCGCTGGTTATCGTTTCCGTTGGGCCGATCCTCGTCCAGCGCACCGCGCTGGGATTTCATGTGCGATGCAAGTTGCCATGTCCGGCAGATCGTCTCTGCAATGCGCCCCATGCCCTGGGAATCGGAGCCCATTGCGCTGATAGCCCCCATGTCGTGCAAAACGTCCTCGGCGGCTATGGTCTCATGACGGATGCGCGACTCAGCAAATGCAATATCCTCGGGAACCCTCGGGTTCAGGTGGTGACTTGTCATCGTCATGTCGAAATGTTCATCGAACGTATTTATCGTGTACGGATTGGTCGGATTGGTTGACGAGGGAAGTACGTTTTCGTATCCGCAAATTTCAAGGATATCAGGCGCGTGTCCGCCCGCGGCCCCTTCGACGTGATAGGCATGGATCGTTCTACCCGCGATCGCTTCCATGGTTGACTGGAGGTAACCGGCTTCATTCAACGTATCCGCGTGTAACTGGATCTGAACATCGAATTCATCGCCGGCCTCCAAACATGCATTGATCACCGGAGGCATGGCGCCCCAGTCTTCGTGAATCTTCAGCCCGCCGGCACCGCCTCGAAGTTGCTCGGCCAACGGTTCTACCGTGTATGAGCCGCCCTTTCCGAAGAAACCGAAATTGAGCGGAAAGCCCTCTGCGGCTCTGAGCATGATTGCCAGATTTTGAACGCCGGTCGATGCAATGGGTACCGTGGTCGCGCCCAGACCACCGCCGATGAGCGTGGTGATTCCGGACGAAAGCGCCTCTCCACACTGTCCTGGATCGATAAAGTGAACATGACAGTCAATTCCCCCGGCGGTAGCGATCAGTCCCTCGGCCGCACGAACATCCGTGGACGGGCCGACAATGAGGTCCGGAGCCACGCCATCCATTATGTTGGGGTCGCCAGCCTTCCCGATACCTGCAATACGTCCGTTCTTTATGCCGATATCGGCCTTGATCACTCCCAAAATCGGATCAATGATGATCGCATTTGTGATGACGATGTCCAGTGCACCGCAGCGCGATAAGGTGTCTACGTTTGCGCCTGCACCCGCTCGCAAGGTTTTGGGAGCGCCAAATACCAATTCATCGCCTTTTCCCGTCAGATCTTCTTCGATTTCGATCCAAAGAGACGTATCTCCGAGTCTTATTTTGTCTCGACGGGTAGGACCATAGAGGTCAGCATACTGGCGGCGTGTGATTTTCATCTTGCATTTTCTTTTCTGTTATCACCGCCATGCTTTCGGAAAGTCAAAAGAACTACATCTCCCATCCAGCATGGCTCAAGTCGTTTCAGCGTCGCCCCTTTTAATCGATTTTGGCTTGCTGAAAACTTTTTTCCCCCCAAACTCAATCAGTTGTACGGTCATGTCCGCACCAGGTTCGAATCGAACGGCCGTGCCCGCGGGGATTGCAAGCCGACGACCGTACCCTGATGACCGATCGAACCGGAGAGCGCTGTTCACTTCGAAAAAGTGGAAATGCGACCCCACCTGGATCGGGCGGTCACCAGTGTTCACAACAGTAACTTCGACTGCCTTTCGACCGGAATTGATCTCTATCTCCGAGTCGGCGAACTCGATTTTCCCCGGTATTTCCGTTGAGGCCGGAAGATCTGCTTTCTGTATCGGATTATG
>JBATDH010000064.1:0-3656 GCA_049663365.1 Albidovulum sp.
GCGCGGTGCTGTGCGGGACGGGACGGTGACGGGCCTGCCCAAGGTCGGCGATCCGGTGACGCTTGGCCTTGATCCGGCCGATACCGTCATTATCGACGGGGCAGGGGTCTGAGATGAGCACCGCAACCCCCAACGCCGCCGGATTGCGCCGTGATGAAGGGATGGAGCGTCTGGCGCTTTTCGGTCTCGCCTCGCCCGCGCTTTTGCTCGTGCTGGTGATCCTGGTGATTCCGGTCGGCTGGCTGTTCTATCTGTCCTTTGTCGGGGCGGACGGACAGTTTTCGCTGGAAAACTATGCCCGCATGGTGGAACGCAAATCCTATTCGCGGATTTTCGTGACCACCTTTCAGGTCAGCCTGCTGACTACCGGGCTGTGCATCCTGATCGGCTATCCCTTGGCTTATTTCATGTCGCAACTGCCGGTAAGGATCGCCAATCTGTGCCTGATCACGGTGCTCTTGCCGTTCTGGACCTCGCTTCTGGTGCGCACCTATGCCTGGCTGGTCTTACTGCAAAAACAGGGGCTGGTGAACACCTGGGCGATATCTCTGGGCCTTTGGGACGAGCCGGTCAAGATCGTCCACAACATGTCGGGCACGCTGATCGGCATGGTTCATATCATGCTGCCGTTTCTGATCCTGCCAGCCTATGGCGCGATGCGGGCGATTGACCGAGACTATCTGAAAGCCGCCTCCAACCTTGGCGCAAACCCCACGCGGGCGTTCTGGACGGTGTTCTTTCCACTTTCGACGCCCGGTCTTTTTGCCGGGGCGCTGATGGTCTTTGTGCTTTGCCTCGGATTTTTTGTCACCCCGGCGGTGCTTGGCGGCGGCAAGGTCATTCTGGTGTCGATGAAGATCGTGTCCAACATCGAACTCTTCGTCAATTGGGGGGCGGCAAGTGCGATGGGCGTGGTGCTTTTGGTGCTGACGGTGGCCATCCTTTGGGTCGCGTCGCGATTCCTCAGGCTCGAACAGATGACGGGGGGTGGGCACTGATGCGGGTCTGGCTGAAATCCCCCGCTTCGGAAACCCAGGTGACGCATGGCCAGCGGCTCTGGCTTTATGTCTTTGCCAGTCTCACCATGATCCTGCTGGTCACACCGACCTTGATCGTGATTCCGATGTCGTTCTCGGATTCGCAATATCTGGAGTTTCCGCCCGAAACGTGGTCGCTGCGCTGGTATCGGCACTATTTTGGCACTGCGGAATGGATGAACGCCACACTGACTTCGCTGAAAGCGGCCATTCTGACGATGCTGGTGGCAACGCCGGTCGGGGTGGTGGCGGCCTACGGGCTTCATGCCTCGCAGATCAGATTTGTCCGCATGGCCTTTGTGATGCTGATCACGCCGATGATGATCCCGGTAGTGCTGGTCGCGATCGGGGCGTTTTACGCCTATGTGAAGCTGAACCTGCTTTACACCATCACCGGCCTTGTGCTGGCCCATACCATGCTGGCGCTGCCTTTGGTGCTGATCGTCACGGGATCGGCGCTCAAGGGCTATGACATGAACCAGGAACTGGCGGCGCGCAGCCTTGGCGCGCCGCGCTGGAAGGCGTTTCTGACGGTGACGCTGCCGCAGATTCGCTTTGCCGTCGTGACTTGTGCCCTTTTGTCCTTCCTCACCTCATTCGACGAAGTGGTGGTGGCGATGTTCGTCTCGGGTGGCGACAACCCGACACTGACGCGCAACATGTTCAATGCGCTGCGCGATCAGATCGACCCTACCATCGCGGCGATTTCGACGATCATGATCGTCGTCACCTCGCTGCTCATGGTGCTGGCGCAGGTGTTTGGCCGGGGTCAGCCCGGCAAATAGCGCGCCGTCTGATCTGTCTCGCCGCCCGCGAAAAGGCGTTCCCGAAAAATTGTGATTGCGATATTTTGGGAATTCGGCAGTCTGTATGCAAAGGCAGGCGTTTCAGGAATGCACAAGAATCTGCCCCACAAAACTTCAACAGCGAGGACTGAAATGAAACACCAACTTACCTGTGGCGTTACCATTACCGCGATGCTGCTGGCCTGCACCGCTTCGGCGCAGATGACCGCGCTCGGGGCGGGTGAAGGTCAGGTCAATATCGTCGCCTGGCCCGGCTATATCGAGCGAGGCGAAACCGATGCCGCCTTTGACTGGGTGACCAAGTTCGAAGAGGCGACATCGTGCAAGGTCAACGTCAAGACCGCCAATACCTCGGACGAGATGGTGGCGCTGATGAACGAAGGCGGGTTTGACCTTGTCACCGCTTCGGGCGATGCATCCTTGCGGCTGATCGCGGGCAAGCGGGTGCAGGAGATCAACACCGATCTGATCCCAAGCTGGTCGGCTGTCGATGACCGGCTGAAGGACGCGCCCTGGCATACGGTGGATGGCAAGCATTACGGCGTCCCGTACATGTGGGGGCCGAACGTGCTGATGTACAACACCAAAGTGTTCCCGGAAGCGCCGACAAGCTGGTCGGTGGTGTTTGAGGAAACCACGCTGCCCGACGGTCAGTCGAACAAGGGCAGGGTACAGGCCTATGACGGGCCGATCTATATCGCCGATGCGGCACTTTACCTGATGGCCCATCAGCCGGAGCTGGGCATCACCAGCCCTTACGAGTTGAACCAGACCCA
Source organism: Albidovulum sp. (assembly GCA_049663365.1). Taxonomy (GTDB): domain Bacteria; phylum Pseudomonadota; class Alphaproteobacteria; order Rhodobacterales; family Rhodobacteraceae; genus Albidovulum. The sequence goes on from JBATDH010000064.1 coordinate 2,620, forward strand.
GTACGACGCGGCGCTGACCCTTTTGCGCGGGCAGCGCAAGCTGGTCAGCCGCTACTGGCATGACGCCTACATCCAGATGGATGATTTCAAGAACGAGGGTGTTGTGGCGTCAGGCTCATGGCCGTTCCAGGTCAATATCCTCGCCTCGGAAAGCCAGCCGGTAGCCTCGACAGTACCGTCCGAAGGGGCGACAGGCTGGGCCGACACGACGATGATGCATGTCGATGCCGCCAACCCCAACTGCGCCTATATGTGGATGGAACACACGTTGTCGTCGAACCTGCAATCCGACCTTGCGGTGTGGTTCGGGGCCAACCCGTCGGTGCCTGCCGCCTGCACCGATGGCAGCGGTATGCTTGACGCTGCCGGTTGCACGACCAACGGCATGGATGATTTTTCCAAGATCCGGTTCTGGACCACGCCGGTCTCTAGCTGCGCCAGCCAAGGCGAATGCGTGCCTTACTACCGCTGGGTGTCGGATTACATCGCGGTCATCGGCGGGCGCTGAGATAGCCCGCAGGAATGGTGCGTCAGGCCGGGCCCCGATGGGGCCCGGAACGGCGCGTCCTGTGCCCGTTTTGAGCGGAAGCAATCATGACAGCCGTTGAATTTGAAAGTGTCAGCCGTGCCTTTGGCCCGGTCAAAGCCGTCGATGATGTGACGCTGACTATCGAAGAAGGCGAATTCTTTGCCATGCTCGGACCGTCGGGATCAGGCAAGACCACCTGCCTGCGGCTTGTCTCGGGTTTCGATCAGCCGACATCGGGCCATATCCGCATCTTCGGCGAAATGGCCGACGGGGTGCCGCCCAACCGCCGCGCGGTCAACACCGTCTTTCAGGACTACGCGCTGTTTCCCCACATGAACGTCCGCGACAACGTAGCCTACGGGCTGATGGTCAGGGGCGAAAGCCGCCCTGTACGGCAGTCCAAGGCCGACGACATGCTGGGCCTTGTCAAGCTCGACGGGTTTGGCGACCGCAAGCCGGGACAACTGTCGGGTGGCCAGCGTCAGCGCGTGGCGCTGGCGCGGGCGCT
>JBATDH010000065.1:0-6314 GCA_049663365.1 Albidovulum sp.
ATGTTGCGCAAATGCCCGATCATCCGGCGGGCGCAAGGTAGGATGGGCAATATTGCCCATCCTACGAAGACGGTCAGTCGATCATCGGCAGCAGGCTGTCGAGCGACTTCTTGGCATCGCCATAGAACATCCGGGTGTTTTCCTTGTAAAACAGCGGATTTTCGATCCCCGAATAGCCCGTCCCCTGCCCGCGTTTGCTCACGAACACCTGCTTGGCCTTCCAGCATTCCAGCACCGGCATCCCGGCGATGGGCGAGTTCGGGTCTTCCTGCGCCGCAGGGTTCACGATGTCGTTCGACCCGATGACGATGGCCACATCGGTCGACGGGAAATCCTCGTTGATCTCGTCCATCTCCAGCACGATGTCATAAGGCACCTTGGCCTCGGCCAGAAGCACGTTCATGTGCCCTGGCAAGCGCCCTGCCACCGGGTGAATGGCGAAACGCACATTCTTGCCCTTGGCGCGCAGCTTGCGCGTGAGTTCGCTGACTGACTGCTGCGCCTGCGCCACCGCCATGCCATAACCGGGAATGATGATGACACTGTCGGCATCGTTCAGGGCTGCGGCTACACCGTCGGCGTCAATGGCGACCTGTTCGCCCTCGATTGCCTGTGCCGGGCCGGTAGTATTACCGAACCCGCCCAGGATCACCGACACGAACGACCGGTTCATCGCCTTGCACATGATGTAGCTCAGGATCGCACCGGATGAGCCGACCAGCGCACCGGTGACGATCAGAAGATCATTGCCCAAGGTGAAACCGATCGCCGCCGCCGCCCAGCCAGAATAGGAGTTCAGCATCGACACGACCACAGGCATGTCCGCGCCGCCGATGCCCATGATCAGGTGATAGCCGATGAAGAACGCCAGAAGCGTCATAAGGATCAGCGCCCAGACCCCGGACCCATTCAGATACATCAACAAAAGGACAACCGACAGCGCCGCAGCCCCGGCATTGAGCATATGGCCCCCCGGCAGTTTTTCGGCCTTGGAGGTTATCTTGCCCGCCAGCTTGCCAAACGCCACGATCGAACCCGTGAATGTGACCGCCCCGATAAAGACGCCCAGAAACACCTCGACCCGCAGGATCGACAGTTCAACCGGCGTCTTGTGCGCCAGCACGGCGGCGAAACCCGCCAGTGCGCCGCGCGCGGCTTCCGCCATCCCGGCGACGCGGGTGGCCTCGATATGGGCATTGAAGCCGATGAAGACGGCAGCCAGACCGACGAAGCTGTGCAGAGCGGCCACAAGCTGTGGCATTTCCGTCATCTGCACCCGTGTGGCCACCTGCCAGCCGATCACCGAGGCGATTGCGAACATCAGGATCACCAGCACGAAGCGCCCCGATTCCGGCCCGAAGACCGTGGCGAAAACCGCCAGCGCCATGCCGACGATCCCGTACCAGATCGCGCGCTTGGCGCTTTCCTGACCGGAAAGCCCACCCAGCGCGAGGATGAAGAGAATAGCCGCCGAAATATAGGCGGCCGAGACGATACCGATGCTCATACCCGGCCCCCCTTACGACTTCTGGAACATGGCAAGCATCCGGCGCGTGACCAGAAACCCGCCGACAATGTTGATCGAGGCGATCAGAACGGAAAACGCCGCGAGGATCACTACCAGCCAGTTGCCCGACCCGATCTGCAAAAGCGCCCCCAGAACGATGATGCCGGAAATGGCGTTGGTGATCGCCATCAGCGGCGTGTGCAAGCTATGCGACACATTCCAGATGACCTGAAACCCGACGAAACAGGCCAGCGCGAAAACGATGAAATGGCTCATGAAACTGGCGGGCGCATAGGCCCCGACCAAAAGGATCAGCGCCGTTCCAACCGCCAGCAAGCCCACCTGACTTTGGGTCTGCTTGCGGAAAACCGCCACTTCCTGCGCGCGTTTTTCCTCGACCGTCAGTGCCTTGGCTTTTTCCTTGGGCTTGGCCGCGGCAATCGCCGCAATCTTGGGTGGCGGCGGCGGAAAGGTGATGGCACCCGCATGGGTGACCGTCGCCCCCCGGATCACGTCATCGTCCATGTTGTGGTTGATCTTGCCGTCCTTGTCGGGCGTCAGATCGGCCAGCATATGGCGGATGTTGTTGGAATAAAGTGTCGAGGATTGCGCGGCCATCCGGCTCGGGAAATCGGTATAGCCAACAATCGTCACGCCATTGTCGCTGACCACCTTTTCGTCGGGCACAGTCAGATCGCAATTTCCGCCCCGCTCAGCCGCAAGATCGACCACCACCGATCCCGGCTTCATCGCCTCGACCATATCCTTGGTCCAAAGTTTTGGCGCATCGCGGCCGGGGATCAGTGCGGTGGTGATGACGATATCCATCTCGGGTGCCAGTTCGCGGAACTTGGCCAGCTGCTTTTCACGGAATTCAGGCGATGAGGGGGCGGCATAACCACCGGTTGCGGCCCCGTCCTGCGCCTCCTCGAATTCGAGAAAGACGAAATTCGCCCCCATCGATTCGATCTGTTCGGCCACTTCGGGGCGCACATCGAAAGCATGGACAATAGCACCCAGCGACGTCGCCGTGCCGATGGCGGCCAGGCCGGCCACACCGGCGCCCACCACCAGCACCTTGGCCGGCGGCACCTTGCCCGCTGCCGTCACCTGACCGGTGAAGAACCGGCCAAAATTGTTGCCCGCCTCGATCACGGCACGGTAGCCAGCGATATTGGCCATGGAGGACAGCGCATCCATCTTCTGCGCCCGGCTGATGCGCGGCACCATATCCATGGCGATGACAGTCGCGTCCTGCTTGTTGCACAACTCCAGCAGCGCCTTGTTCTGCGCCGGATAGAAGAAGGATATCAGCGTCTGGCCCTTGCCCAGCCGCTTGGCCTCGGCATCGCTGGGTGGGCGCACCTTGGCCACCACATCCACGGCCTTGAACAGCGCGGCCCCGGTCTTGACCACGGTGACGCCCGCCGCCTCATAGGCCGCATCCGAAAACCCGGCCAGCGCCCCCGCGCCCGCCTCGATCACGCATTCATGGCCCAGTTTTTGCAGAAGTACCGCTGAGTCCGGCGTCACCGCCACCCGCGATTCGCCGTCAGATATTTCCTTAGGTGCCCCTATTTTCACTGTCGTTTCCCTTCCTGGCAGCGTAGGCGAAACGCCTCTTGGCCGTTTCCGCCAAATCTTCCGAGCAACTTTATTACTCGTTGCGCCGCGATGCGGCAATATGATTCCGCACAGCCTGTCAAATCCAGCGGCGCGTAGTGCTTTGATACTTCGTATAGATATCGCCATAGTCGCGTGTCAGACGTTCCTCTTCTTCCGCGATAAAGCGATGATAAAGCACGACCATGAAGACCGGCACCAACGGCAAGGCGATCAACGCCCCCCAATGCAACAGCAATCCCGCCAGAAAAAGAACATCGCCCAGATAGATGGGGTTGCGGCTCAGGCGAAAAATCCCGCCCGTCACCAGCGTCGACGCTTCCTGGCGCGGCATGATCGCGGTGCGCACCATAAGCATTTGCAGGACCGCGATAACCATCAAAAGCAACCCCAGCAGCAAAAGACCGGCACCGATTTCAGAGCTATACGGGAAGGTGATCGTCCAGATTCGGCCGATCAAACCGCCTAAAACCACGAAAACCGCCAGCCAGACCGGCGGGAAATCGATTTCTTTTGCCATTCCGTCAGAACCCATGCCGCATTTGCGGGCAACCTATGGGTTGAAGGCCACCAAGGGCAAGACCGCCGTTGCTGCCAAGCCGCCAAAATCACCGATTGTGTTATTGGTGCCGAAGGGCGGCGATGAAATCTCTGGTATTGGCGACTTGGGTATTTTACCCCTCGCTCAATATCCGGCGCGGGTCAACGCCTGCGCGCATCACCAGACAGGGGCCGCGCCAATGACCAGCGATTTCACCGCGACACGGACGCTTTTCCACATCCCCGAAGGGATGATCTATCTCGATGGCAATTCGCTCGGCCCGATGCCCCAAGCCGCCCTGTCGCGGATCGCGGCCTGTGTGACCGATGAATGGGGCGATATGCTGATCACCGGCTGGAACAAGGCGGGGTGGATGGATCAGCCCGCCCGTCTGGGCGACCGCATCGGGCAGCTCATCGGCGCGGCCCCCGGCACCGTGGTTCTGGGCGATACGCTGTCGATCAAGGTCTACCAGGCACTCGCCGCGGCGCTGGAACTGCGCCCTGACCGGCAGGTGATCTTGTCGGACACCGGCAATTTCCCTTCCGATCTTTACATGGCCGACGGCCTCGTGCGCACACTTGGCCTGGGCTATGAATTGCGCACCCTGGCACCCGAAGACGTGGCCTCGGCCATCACGCCCGATCTTGCCGTTCTGATGCTGACCGAGGTCGATTATCGCACCGGTCGCAAACACGACATGGCAGACCTGATCGCCCGCGCCCATGCGGCAGGCGCACTGGTAGTCTGGGATCTGGCCCATTCGGCGGGCGCAATCCCGGTCGACCTGACGGGGGCAAAAGCCGATTTCGCGGTGGGCTGCACCTACAAATACCTCAATTCCGGCCCCGGCGGCCCCGCCTTCATCTATGTCGCGCCACATCTGGCAGACCGCGTGCGCCCCGCTTTGTCCGGCTGGCTCGGTCATGAAAGCCCCTTTGCCTTCGACCCCGGCTACCGTCCCGGTCGGGGCATTGAACGGATGCGTGTCGGCACGCCCCCGGTGCTGCAAATGGCCGCCCTTGAGGCCTCGCTCGACATCTGGGACCGCGTCGACATGGCCGATCTGCGCGCCCGTTCGATTGAATTGACCGAGGCATTCATCGCGGGGGTAGAGGCCACCTGCCCGACCCTTTCCCTCGCCTCGCCCCGCAATCCGCAGAACCGCGGCAGCCAGGTCAGCTTTCGCCACCCCGAAGGCTACGCGATCATGCAGGCCCTGATAGCCCAAGGGATCATCGGCGATTTCCGCGCCCCCGACATCCTGCGCTTCGGTTTCACCCCGCTTTATACTGCGCCCGAGGATGTGAGCGCCGCCGTGGCGGTTCTCGCCGGGATCATGGCCACCGATGCCTGGGACCGGCCCGAATTCAAGACCCGCGCCCGCGTGACATGACCGTGCCGACGCTGATCCGGCGGTTTCGCCCCGAGGATACGGCCGCAACCCACGCGGTGTTCTTCGCCGCCGTGCGCATCGGGGCCGCCGGGCATTACCGCGAAGACCAACTGATCGACTGGGCCCCCTCGCGCGAAATCCCCCAAGGCTGGGGGCCCTGGCTGGACCGCAACATCACCTTCGTCGCCGAGGTCGGCGGCGCGGTCGGCGGGTTTTTCATGCTGGAGCCGTCAGGCTATCTCAACATGGCCTTCGTGCGCCCCGAATACCGGCGCAGCGGCATGGCCGATCTGCTCTACGGCGCGGTTTTGGCCGAAGCGCGGGCGCGGCAAATTCCGGTCATGACCGTCTGGGCCAGCCGCCTGTTTCACCGTTTTCTCGCCCGACGCGGCTGGCAGATCGACCCCGCCCCGCCCCCTCTGACGGGCCATCCGATACCAACCGATGACCCGGAACCCATTGACTATGCAATGAAGCTGACACTGCCCAACTGCAACTGATGGGTTCCGCCCCACGCGCTCAGGCGCTTTTGAGCCGGTGCCCCTGCCCGCGACCGGCCCATGCCTTAGCTGCCGCCCCGAACGCTGCAAACAAGGGTCGCGACACAGGATCGTTGGCGGCGTTGTATTCCGGGTGCCACTGCACCGACAGCGTGAAGCCCGGCGCGTCCTTGATATAGACCGCCTCGGGCGTGCCATCGGGGGCGCGGCCGTCGATCACGATCCGCGCACCGGGCCTGTCGATGCCCTGGCCGTGCAGCGTGTTGGTCATCACCTCCACCGCGCCCAGCAGCTGGTGGAACACCCCGCCGGGCGTGAAATGCACCGGGTGGCGCAGGGCGAACTGTTCCTCCAATTCGGCGTCGGGCGGCATGCGGTGGTTCATCCGGCCCGGCAGATCGCGGATCTCGGGGTGCAGGGTGCCGCCCATCGCCACGTTCACCTCCTGAAAGCCGCGGCAGATGCCGAAGAAGGGCTGGCCGCGTTCGACGCATGCGCGCACCAGGGGCAGCGTTATCGCATCGCGGCAGCGGTCGAAATCGCCATGTGCCGCGGTCTCGGCCGCGCCATATTCCGATGGGTGCACATTGGGCCGCCCGCCGGTCAGCAGGAAGCCGTCGCACAGTTCCAGCAGATCCTCGACCGAGACATAGCGCGGATCGGCCGGCACGATCAGCGGCAGGCAACCCGCCACCCCCGCCACCGCGTCCGAGTTCATGGTGCCCCCGGCATGCACCGGGTAGCGGT
>JBATDH010000066.1:0-28970 GCA_049663365.1 Albidovulum sp.
ACCGTGCCCCCGGCGAAATCAAGCGCCCCCATGTTGAAGATCAGCCCCGATGCGTCCCAGACCATATGCGCCACCGGGAAATAGACCACGGTGACCCAGAGCGCGGAAAACAGCATGACCGCCGAAAATCTGATCCGCTCGGCAAAGGCTCCGACGATCAGGGCGGGTGTGATGGCCGCGAAGGTCATCTGAAAGGCGATGAACAGGTATTCCGGGATCACCACGCCATCGGTGAAGGTCGCCGCCATGCTGTCGGGTGTCACCCCCGCCAGAAATGCCTTGCCGAGACCGCCCCAAAAGGTGCCGGTGCCCCCGCCAAAGGCCACCGAATAACCGTAGACAACCCAGATCACCATCACCAGTGCCGCGATCATCGTGCACTGCATCAGCACCGAAAGCATGTTCTTGGTGCGCACCAGGCCGCCGTAAAACAGCGCCAGGCCCGGCACGATCATGAACAGGACCAGCATGGTCGCGATCATCATGAACGCCACATCGCCCTTGTCCATCACATTGATTACGGCTTCCTGTGCCAGGGCAGGTGCCACGCCCGATCCGGCAAGCAAGCCGGCAAGTGTTGAAATTCTCATGTCCATTTTCCCCTGAAACACCCTTGGCTGTTGGGCTGGCCCCTCATCGAACCCTCACGCAGAAATTCGCGCGCTGCAGCGCAGCAATTCAATGGTGGAGGGCATGAAACAGGTATCAAAGCCGGGAATGAGACGGTTCTTGTGCATATTTGCCGGGCAATGCTGAATTTTCAGGCACAAGCTGAAGCGAATCGTGATTCTCGCCATCTCCACATTTCCGGCGCGGCCCTGTAAGGTCGGATCAACAAAGGCAGGAAACAGGTTCAAATCGGCATGACCGGACGAAATGGCAAAAAGCCTCCATTGGTGGCGGAACGGCGGTTTTTCAAAAGCGCCGCGCCAAAACCAAAGCCGACGGCCAAGGCGAAGCGTGCCACAAAACGCCCAACGAAACGACGCACAGTGCGCAAGACAATTTGGCCGGTCCGGCTGATCACCGGCATCGTTCGATTCGTTGTGCGGGTGATCTGGGGCATCGGCTGGCGGCTGGGTGCCATGGGCGCGGTGATTCTGGCTTTGGCCACGTTCTATTTTTACGCCCAGCTTCCGCCGCTGGAAAAACTGGTCGATGCGCGAACCCGCGGATCGGTGACATTGCTTGACCGCAATGGTCAGGTCTTTGCCTGGCGGGGTGAAACTTTCGGCGGGCGGATCACCGCTGACACCGTGTCACCCTTTCTCAAGAATGCCGTCATCGCTACCGAGGATAAGCGGTTTTACGGCCATCTGGGGATAAGTCCGCGCGGCATCGCCTCGGCCATTAGGATCAACTTGCGTGAAGGCCGTGGCCCGCTGGATGGCAATGGCGGATCGACCATCACCCAGCAGGTATCCAAGCTGATTTGCCTGGGTGTCGAATATGACCCGAAGAAATGGGCAAGCGAAGCCGATTATGAGAGCGATTGCCGCACCGGCGGCGTCTGGCGCAAGATCAAGGAGGTGCCCTTTGCCTTCGCACTTGAAGCGAAGTACGGCAAGAAGGGCGTGTTGTCGTTGTACTTGAACCGCGCTTATCTGGGTGCAGGCGCGCGCGGATTTGAGGCCGCCAGTCAGCGATATTTCGGCAAATCCGCCAATGAAGTCGGTCCCGCCGAAGCGGCAATGTTGGCGGGCTTGCTAAAAGCGCCTTCCAAATACGCCCCCACGGCAGACATTCAACGCGCACAGGATCGCGCCGCCGTCGTTTTGGGTCTGATGCACGATCAGGACTACCTGACCCAAAAACAATATGACGACGCAATGGCCCATCCGGCCCGCCTTTCGGAAGCGGCTGAGGCTCGGGCAGGGGGATACTTCGCCGATTGGGTGATGGAAAGCGGCCCGGCGTTCCTGACCAATGACACAACCGAAGATGTGATCATCCGCACAACTCTGGACCAGAAGATGCAAAAAGCAGCCGAAGATGCGCTTGCCTATGTTTTCGACAACAAGGTCAAGGCCGGGTCAACGGCCCAGGCGGCCGTCGTGGTGATGTCTTCCGACGGGGCGGTGAGGGCCATGGTCGGAGGGCGGAAAACGCAAGTCTCGGGGGCATTCAATCGCGCGACACAAGCAAAACGCCAAACCGGTTCAACGTTCAAACCCTTCGTCTATGCCGCCGCACTTGATATCGGCTATACGCTCAATTCGATCGTCGAAGATGCTCCGATCACAATCAAGGTGCCTGGTTCCGGCGATTGGTCACCCAAGAATTATGGCCCTGAATATCGAGGATTCATCACCTTGACCGAGGCCCTTACCCATTCGGTCAACACCTCGACCGTGCGGGTTTCACAGGCGGTCGGGCTTGATGCTGTGCGGCAGGTTGCGAGCGAATTCGGCATTGCATCTGATCTTGCGGATGGTCCGGCGCTGGCTTTGGGTGTTTCGGGATCAACGTTGATCGAAATGACCGGAGCCTATGCGGGTATCCTGAACGGAGGATCCTCGGTCAGACCCTACGGCCTGATCGAGCTGCGCATTCAGGGGGATGATAGCGTCCTGATCGGTCAGGCGGGCGGTATGGGTGAACGGGTGATCTCGGAACAGGCCGCACGACAGCTAACCTATATGATGAATCAGGTCATCGAACGCGGCACCGGACGGCGGGCCAAACTGGAGGGCCATCAAGCCGCCGGCAAGACCGGCACGACGCAAGCGGCGCGTGACGCGTGGTTTATCGGGTTCACGGCCGACTATGTAACCGGCGTCTGGATGGGCAATGACGATAATACCCCGTTGGTGGGTGTCACGGGCGGCGGTCTGCCAGCCGAGATCTGGCACGAAGTCATGACTGGCGTGGAAGCGGGCATTCCGCCGACTCCTTTGCCGATGATCACACCGGAAATGATGCCCCCGCCGGTATTTCCCGATCAGGGCGCACCTGCTGACAGCCCAACGATCCAGCGCAAGAAACCAAGGCCGCAGGATCCGGCAGGGAATCTATTGTTGGATGTGCTGGGGGCGATTCTTGGCAAACGGCAATAGGTATACATTGCTGGTTTCAGCCCAGCGCCTTCAGGTCAGCCGTCAGGCGCGATAAATCGCCTTTGCGCTTGTCCAGCATCGCGCCGATTTCGGTCCGCTCCGCAGCCAGCATGTTCACGCCTTCGATAATGATGTTGAAAAATTGATCCTTGCCGGATTTGTTAAAGACGTGCCAGCGCACCTCAAACGGGCTTTGCCCCTTGAGAAGCGCCATTGACGTGACCTCATAAAAGCTTTTCAGCGGGCGGGCACCGGTCACTTCGATCTTGCCGCCGATGAATTCGCGGAACCTGCGCCCGTATTTGCGTGATATGTAGCCCTGGAAGGCTTTCACATAGGCATCCATCTGCGCCTTGGAGGCTTGCCGCCCGGCGGGGCCAAGCGAGCTTTGAGCAATATAGCGTACATCGGCGAAGCGTACGAAGATCGACTCGAACGACTTGAACATCGCGGCTTCAGATTGGCCCGAACTGATGACAGCATTGACCTCGGCCACCAGACTGTCGACCAACCTGCGCGCCTCATCGACATTCAGTGCCATCGCCGGGCTGGACAACAGCGCCAGGGCTGCGGCGGCGGGCAGTGTTGTGATGATCGTGCGACGGATCATGTTATTGGCCATAGGGGTCCTCATACGGGTCAAACACATCTTCTTCGATACCAAGTTCAAAATGGCGATTCTGAAGAAAGATTAGGCGCATCTGCGCATAGCTGTCTGCGCTTTCATATAGGATGGAATTGACCGTATCGCCAAATCTCTGCCGATCGGCAGCCTTGCCACCCAGCTTTACCGCCGTTGCATAATAGCTTTCCGGCTCACCCAGCAAGCTGTTGACCGGGTCGATCACAATATCGACAACCTTCCCCACAAGGTCACGTTCGGTTGATGGGCCAGCCAGCGGCAAAACCAGATAGGCCCCTTCCGGGGCTCCCCAGACATGCAGGGTTTCACCGAAATCTGTGCTCTTTTTGTCAATGCCGATAGCGGTGGCGGGGTCAAAGAGACCGCCAATGCCAACGGTTGTGTTGATGGCAAAACGCAAGGCATTGGTCACTGCGCGCCCAGGCCGAAACTGCAACAAATTATTGACCACGTCGCCGGGCGCACCCAAATTCGATGCTGCATTAGCCATGCCCTGCGCAACCGGCTTAGGCAGAAATGGCCGTTTATGTGGCTTGCCCCCCCCGAAAACCACCCGGTCAATCGCCACATTTTCATCATGTACGCGCCGGTTTTGGGCTTCATAAGGATCATTGAACTCTGCCCCAGGAACCGGTGCCGAACAGGCCGACGCCAACAGAACCAACCCGAACCAACAGGCAGAAATTCGCGCCTTCCCACGGCCAGAGGCAAAGGATAACAATGGATAAGTCAATGTTGTACTCACTGTTCTTTACAAAGCCTTCCCGGCACGTCGGGCAAAGATCGCGATCAAGGCTTAAAAGCCTAGGCAAGCGGGCGCAAGTCAATGGCCGGAAATTGGTTTATTTCGGCAATGAATGGACCACCGAAAGGTTAGGATAATCGTTTTGGCGCAATCTGAAACAAATCGCGGGAAAAGCGAACTCGTGCAGGCGAGGTCCGAGCAGCGCATGCTTTTTTGGGCGGTCGCGCTTTTTTCCGTGTTCGTGAACATCCTGATGCTGACCGGCCCGATCTTCATGTTGCAGGTCTATGACCGTGTTCTGGGAAGCCGCTCTGAGGAAACGCTCTTGGCGCTGTTCATTCTCATGGCATTTCTGTTTGCCATGATGGGTTTGCTTGAATTGGCCCGCTCGCGGCTCATGGCCCGACTTGCCGCCCGCTTTCAGGCCAAACTCGACGCCCGCGTATTCGCGGCTACATTGTCGCGCAGTTCGCTTTTTCCGGGCGATCCGGTTGCGGCCACCGGGTTGCGCGACCTTGAATCTGTGCGACAGCTTTTGTCTTCGCCGGTTCTAATCGCGATATTTGACATGCCCTGGGCACCGGTCTTTCTGCTCGGGGTCTTTGTCTTTCATCCCTGGTTGGGCTGGCTGGCCTTCACGGGCGGTGCCATTCTTGTCGCCATCACCTTCTTCAACCAGTTGGCCACCCGTCGCGCGGTGTTGGGGTCAAGCGCCTCGACCCTTCGGGCTGACCGCATGTCGGACCAGCTTCGTGACGAGGCCGATCTTGTGCAAAGCATGGGGATGCGGGGGGCTGGGCTGGCGCGTTGGTCGGTTGCCCGCGGAGAGGCGTTGATGCTGAATATTGCGGCGGGGGATCAGTCGGGGGTGTTTTCGACCTTCACCAAAACCTTCCGGCTTTTCTTGTAGTCGGCCATGCTGGGCCTTGGGGCCTATCTGGTATTGCACGGCGAAATGACCCCCGGCGCGATGATCGCCGGATCAATTCTGATGGGCCGTGCCCTAGCCCCGGTAGAGCAGGCCATCGGCGGGTGGGCCTTGGTGCAACGCGGGCAAGAAGCATGGCGCCGTCTTGCCGAATTGCTGGGCAATGTGGCACCTGATCTGCCGCGCACTGCCTTGCCAAAACCGCGTGCCATTCTCGAAGCCAACCAATTGACGGTCGTGCCGCCGGGACAGTCTCAGGCGGCCTTGCGCATGGTATCCTTTCGCATCGAACCGGGGCAGGCGCTGGGTGTGATTGGCCCCTCGGGTGCGGGAAAATCGACGCTGGCACGGGCAATTACCGGCCTGTGGCGGCCCGCCGGTGGCTGGATCAGGCTCGACGGTGCAACGCTCGATCAATATGACTCTGACATTCTGGGCAGCCATATCGGCTATCTGCCGCAGCGGGTGACGTTGTTTGACGGGACAATCGCCGAAAATATCGCCCGGCTTGCAACCGAACCGAATGATGCGGCCATCGTTGCGGCCGCACAAAAGGCCGCAGCACATCAGATGATCCTAGATTTGCCCGACGGGTACAACACGCGGGTCAGCCAGACCGGCGGACGCTTGTCCGGCGGCCAGATTCAGCGCATTGGACTTGCCCGCGCGCTATACGGCGACCCGGTGATCCTGGTGCTGGATGAACCTAACTCAAACCTCGACAATGACGGGTCCATGGCCCTGAATGCCGCGATCAAAAAGATGAAGTCGGAAGGTCGTTCTGTGCTGATCATGGCGCACCGACCGGCAGCCATTCAGGAATGTGACCTCTTACTGGTGCTGGAGGACGGAATGCGTCGGGCATTTGGGCCAAGAGACGAGGTTCTCAAAGCCATGGTCAAGAATGCTCCGCAGATTGCCCGCGCGGTCGGGCCTGGGGGGGTGTCGTGAAACCGAACGGCCCCGTGCATATATCCACCCGCGCGCCGCTGGTGCTGGGCGCTGTGGCAATCGCGATCCTGTTGGGCGGTTTTGGCGCCTGGGCGACGCTTAGCCAGATTGCGGGCGCGGTCGTTGCCTCGGGTCAGGTGGAGGTCGAGCAGAACCGCCAGGTTGTGCAGCACCCGGACGGGGGTGTTGTCGCGGAAATACAGGTCAAGGACGGCGACTTTGTGGCGGCAGGCGCGCCCCTTATCCGGCTTGACGGGACATTGCTCGAATCTGAACTGGCCATCGTTGAAGGTCAGTTTTTTGAAATTCTGGCGCGCCGGGGACGGTTGGAGGCCGAACGCGACGGGGCCAGCACCATTGTCTATCCCAAAGAACTGGTGGAATTCGCGGTCGGGCGTCCAAATATCAAGGCTTTGATGGTGGGGCAGGATCGGCTATTCGATGCCCGTGCCGAAAACCAGGCCAATGAACTTTCCCAACTCAGCCGTCGCCGCGAACAGATCGCCAGCCAGATCGAGGGCATCAAATCACAGCGCATCGCGGCAGACAGCCAATTGCGACTGATCGGCGAAGAGCTGAAGGATCTCAAAACTCTGCTTGATCGTGGGCTGACACAAGCCGCGCGGGTTCTGGCGCTGGAACGCGAAGAGGCGCGGCTTGCAGGCAGCGCCGGGCAGCTTGATGCCAGTCGCGCCGAAGCCGAGGGACGCATCACCGAGATTGACATCGAAATCCTGAAACTGGGTTCTGCGCGCCGTGAAGAAGCCAGTACCCAATTGCGCGATCTCGGCTACCGCGAACTTGAACTGGCTGAACGTCGGCGGTCATTGATCGAACAGGTTTCGCGGCTGGAAATTCGTGCGCCGGTGTCCGGTCTTGTTCATGCGCTTCAGGTCACAACCCCGAGATCGGTAATTCGCGCCGCCGATCCGGTGCTTTATCTGGTGCCGCAGGATCGGCCTTTTGTCATTGCCGCCCAGATATCCCCGATCAATGTCGACGAGGTTAGAATCGGCCAGCCGGTGACGCTGCGCTTCGCCGCGTTCGACGCCCGCACGACACCCGAGCTTTTTGGCCAGATCAGCCGGGTTTCTGCGGATGCGCTGGTTGATGAGCGCAGCAAGGTATCTTACTACCGCGCCGAAGTTATGCTGGACCCAGGCGAGATCGAAAAGCTCGGCGGCCTAGTGCTGATCCCTGGAATGCCGGTCGAGGTTTTCATCCGAACCGGTGAGCGCACCCCGCTGGCCTATCTGCTCAAGCCCCTGGCAGAATACTTCAACCGCGCCTTCCGTGAAAGTTGACCTATCTTCCCCCGCACGCCTGACATAGCTAACCTGCTGGGGAAATCGGATTCGAAAGGAATGGGATATGACCGGAAAAATTGACGCTCGCCTGAATGCGCTTGGCCTGACGCTGCCGGACGCGCCAGCGCCTGCTGCAAATTATGTGCCTTTCGTGCAGTCGGGCAATCTGGTTTTTGTATCCGGTCAGATCAGCCAGGGACCCGATGGCCTGATCAAGGGACGGCTTGGTGACACTATGGATGTGGCAGCGGGGGCCGAAGCCGCAAGGCGCTGTTGTCTCAGCCTGATGGCCCAGGTTCGTGCCGCTTGCGGCGGCGATCTTGACCGCGTGGTCCGGGTAGTCAAGCTGACCGGGTTCGTCAATTCGACCGCAGACTTCACCGATCAACCCAAGGTGATCAACGGTTGTTCCGACCTGATGGTCGAGGTTTTTGGCGATGCTGGCCGCCATGCCCGCGCCGCCGTGTCGGCCCCGGCCCTGCCCTTGGGCGTCGCCGTAGAGATCGAGGCGATCTTTCAGGTCGAATGATGCCTGTATCAGTGCCACTGCCTGCGGCATTTCTAGGTGCCCCTATCGCGCATCGGGGCTTTCACGACAAAACTGCCGGTCGCCCGGAAAATTCGCGCGCAGCAATCCGTGCGGCAATGGCCGCAGGTTACGGCATCGAAATGGACATTCAGCCTTCGGGCGATTTCGTACCGATGGTGTTTCATGATTACGACCTCAGGCGGTTGACCGGCCAAGCGGGGCGTGTTCGCGGGCATTCCGCCGAAACGCTGGGCCGCATAGCCTTGATCGGCGGACCGGACGGTATCCCGACCTTGGCCGAAGTGTTGGAAATCGTCGGCGGCAAGGTGCCGTTATTGATCGAGGTGAAGGATCAGGATGGGGCAATGGGCCCCGATGTCGGCCCGCTGGAACAGGCGATTTGCGACACGGTCGCGCAGTATGCTGGCCCGGTCGCGTTGATGTCTTTCAACCCTCATTCGGTTGCACTGCTGGCAAAGCTGGCCCCTGACATCCCGCGTGGGCTTGTTACCAGCGCTTTTAGTGCGGATGATTGGCCGCTCTTGCCCGGCAACGCACGCGATCATCTGCGCGGCATTCCTGATTATCAGCGCACTGGTGCATGTTTCATTTCCCATGAAGCCAAAGACCTGGGCCGCCCGCGTGTGGCCGAGTTGAAGGCGCAGGGTGCCGATGTGCTGTGCTGGACGATCCGATCGACCGAAGCCGAAGCCGAAGCGCGAAAAATCGCCCAGAACATCACTTTTGAAAATTACCCGGCGGTTATCCCGGCTTGACCTACCGAAGGCCAAACCCTCAATTCGACCCCGCAAGGGAAATCACAGTCAATGACTGACACCACCATCGAAGTGACTGTCCTGACTGGGCTGGATGGCATTGACGCCGCCGACTGGGAATCCTGCGCCTGCCCCGAGGCAGCAACCGGGCGACCCGTCGACCCCTTCACGACCCACCGCTTTTTGTCGGCGCTGGAAATGTCAGGCTCGGTTGGTCCCGGAACCGGGTGGCAACCGCGCCACCTCGTCGCCCGCAGCGCGGGTCAGGTCATCGGCGTGACACCGCTTTATGTCAAGGGCAACAGCCAGGGGGAGTATATCTTTGATCATTCCTGGGCCGACGCCTGGGAGCGCGCAGGCGGGCACTATTACCCCAAACTGCAAATTGCCGTACCGTTCACCCCTGCCACCGGGCGGCGTTTCCTGACCAAGCCCGGTTGGGAAACCGTTGGTCTTTCGGCTCTTCTGCAAGGCGCGGTTCAAATTGCTGCCGACAACATGCTCTCGTCGCTGCACATAACCTTCTGCACTGAAATCGAAGCCAAGGCAGGCCTTGATCTTGGCCTTCTGCACCGCATTACCCAGCAGTTTCATTGGGAAAACCACGCCTATGCCGATTTCGGGGCATTTCTTGCCGCTCTCTCGTCGCGCAGGCGCAAGACGATCCGCAAGGAAAGAGAGACCGCACAGGCCTTCGGTGGCACCATCCGGCATCTAACCGGATCAGCTATCCGCCCCGAACATTGGGACGCCTTCTGGAGCTTTTACCAAGACACCGGCAGGCGCAAATGGGGGCATCCTTACCTGACGCGCGAATTCTTTGATATCGCCCAGGAAACACTGCGCGATGATATCCTGCTCGTTATCGCGGAACGCGGCGGACACCCTATTGCGGGGGCTCTGAATTTTATCGGTCGCAATACGCTTTTCGGGCGTTACTGGGGGGCGATTGAACACCATCCGTGTCTGCATTTTGAACTTTGCTATTATCAGGCGATAGATTTCGCCATTGCCCAAGGGCTTGCCCGCGTCGAAGCCGGGGCACAGGGCGAACACAAGATCGCCCGTGGCTATCTGCCGGTCAAAACCCACTCATTGCACTGGATCGCCGATGCGGGGTTTCGCAAGGCTGTTGCCCGCTATCTGGATGAAGAACGGCGGGCCGTCGGCGAAGAGATTGCTGTGTTGACGGAATACGGCCCGTTCCGCAAACTTGTGCCGCCCGATTGAAACGGGCCACTTCACCGCAACGCCCCAAAATTGAAAGGCATTCCCATGACTGAACTTCTTTCCGAAGCCGGACGCAACGAAAGCCTTCCGGGATTGGGCGACACCGGGTGGGGCGCAGTGCCCGAGCGTGATGCCATTCGAAAAATATGGAAGTTCCGCAACTTTTCCGAAGCCTGGGCCTTCATGTCCCGCGCGGCATTGGCGGCGGAAAAGCTCAACCATCACCCGGAATGGACAAATATCTACAACGTCGTCGATGTCACGCTGACGACGCATGATTGCGCCGGACTTTCGGCGCTCGACATCACGCTTGCCAAGCGGATGGACGGTTTCGCGGGCAATGCCGAGGTGCAACGTGACCATTCTGAACCGGTTGCCTGTCTTTGCCAGATTCACGCGCGCAAATGACCGGGCACCGGATGGATGGGACTTGCCGCGCCACACTGCGGCGTTGGTCGCGCTAAAACCCGGCCCCTTCACCGCCGATCTTTCTTGCCGTCCCGCAAAGGGTTCTCTATTTCCTGACCCCAAACCTACGAGGGAGCCCGTCCAATGAAAAACCGCCAGTTCGACAAGTCGAAACTTCCCAGCCGCCATGTGACCGAGGGGCCGTCGCGCGCGCCGCACCGGTCGTATTTCTACGCGATGGGAATATCCGAGGCTGAAATCCATCAACCCTGGGTCGGCGTTGCCACCTGCTGGAACGAGGCGGCGCCCTGCAACATCTCGCTCAACCGTCAGGCGCAGGCGGTCAAGATGGGCGTCAAGGCCGGGGGCGGCACGCCACGCGAATTCACCACCATCACCGTCACCGATGGGGTGGCGATGGGACATGAGGGGATGCGGTCCTCGCTGGCCAGCCGCGATGCGATTACCGATACGGTCGAACTGACGATGCGCGGTCATTGCTATGATGCGCTGGTCGGGTTGGCGGGGTGTGACAAGTCCCTGCCGGGGATGATGATGGCGATGGTGCGGCTGAATGTGCCGTCGGTCTTTATCTACGGCGGGTCGATCCTGCCCGGCAGGCTAAACGGCAAGGATGTCGTGGTTCAGGACGTGTTCGAAGCTGTCGGCAAACATCAGGCGGGTCAGATGTCGGATGCCGAACTGGATATTCTGGAACGTGTCGCCTGCCCGTCGGCGGGGGCCTGCGGCGGGCAATATACGGCCAATACGATGGCTTGCGTCTCTGAGGCGATTGGTCTGGCGCTGCCGAATTCATCGGGCGCGCCTGCGCCTTACGAATCGCGCGACCAGTACGGAGAGGCGTCAGGCATGGCCGTGATGAACCTGATCGAGAAAAACATCCGTGCGCGCGATATTGTCACGCGCAAGGCGCTGGAAAATGCCGCGCGGGTTGTCGCCTGTACCGGCGGGTCAACCAATGGCGGCCTGCATCTGCCCGCCATCGCCCACGAGGCGGGGATCGACTTCGACCTCTTCGATGTCTGCGACATTTTTCGCGACACACCCTATTTCGTCAACCTGCGTCCCGGTGGCGACTATGTCGCCAAGGATCTTTACGAGGCGGGTGGCGTGCCGGTTGTCATGCGCGAATTACGCAAGGCAGGGCTGATCCATGAGGATTGCATGTCGGCCACAGGCCGCACCATCGGCGAAGAGCTTGATCTGGTGGACCGCGCCGTTGACGGCAAGGTCATCTATCCAGTCGAAACGCCGATCACCCCCACCGGCGGTGTCGTCGGGCTGAAGGGCAATCTTGCCCCCGAGGGCGCAATCGTGAAAGTCGCTGGCATGTCGGCGGCCGAACAGGTGTTCACCGGCCCGGCGCGGGTTTTTGACTGCGAGGAAGAGGCGTTCGAGGCGGTGCAAAAACGCGAATACAAGGAAGGCGAGGTTATCGTCATCCGCAATGAGGGCCCCGCAGGCGGGCCGGGGATGCGCGAAATGCTGTCCACAACGGCAGCGTTGTCGGGGCAGGGCATGGGCAAGAAAGTCGCGTTGATCACGGATGGCCGTTTTTCCGGGGCTACGCGTGGTTTCTGTGTCGGCCATGTCGGCCCCGAGGCCGCACATGGCGGGCCGATCGCCTTGTTGCGCGATGGCGACATGATCACGCTCGATGCAGTCAAGGGTGAAATTTCCGTGGCATTGACAGATGCCGAACTGGCCACCCGGAAAGCTGACTGGAAGGGCCCGCGTCAAACCGAATATGCGACGGGCGCACTGTGGAAATACGCCCAGCTTGTCGGCGGTGCCCGCTATGGTGCGGTCACCCATCCGGGGGGCAAATCCGAACGCCATGTCTACATGGACCAGTAGGATCGGGCCGTTGCGAATGCGGGCTGCTCTTGCCCTGCTAGCCGCACTTCCCGGCTGCATGGCAGACACTGTCGGCACCGCAGGTTCCCGCGCCCTGTTGGTATCTGAAGGCACGGTAATGGTCATCGGGCCTGCGGGTTATTGCGTGGACAAAGAGGCCAGCAAGGATAGACCGGCCGGGGCATTTGTCTTGCTCGGAACTTGTGCCGCAATGACCCCATCGACTGGCGTGAATCCGACAGTCGCTCCGGCGATCCTTACAGCCTCGGTCATACCGGGTGCACCGGACGAAAATCCACTGTCGGCATCCTTTCCCGCGACAGCGCGGTTTTTCCGGTCAGAGCCGGGAAAGGCGGCGCTTAGCCGCAGCGGCAGGCCCGAAGACGTCAAGGTTGCCGAAGTGGTTTCCAAGGGTGAAGTGATGTTCATCCGCCTGACCGATGTGTCCGCCTCTGCTGGCCAGTCGGTTGAACCGGAATACTGGCGCGCAGTTTTGTCACTGCGCGGACGTATCGTTACCCTTTCCGCACTGGCATTGCGCGACCGGCCATTGACGGCATCGGTCAAACGCAAAGTGCTGGAAGCCTTCGTTGCCAAAATGCAAGCGTCCAACAACTGATGCAGTTGTTTCGCATGTTCGGTTAAAAAAATGCTGCTTTGGGGTTTGTCGGCAAGGCTTGCACGAAGACGGAAACGAAACGATAAGAAATAACTGTTTCCCTTCAAGGATCAATGGACTGGACCCGGCACCCGCTTATGGCACTCTTTTTCCAAACGCTGCTAGACCGGTTGCTGTTCAGGCATTCGCTTGACCGGTGGCGGCACGCGGCGTCTATGGCCGAGACGAGCGATACTGGCCTGTTGCGCAGATTGCGCGGTCAGGCCCGCCAGTTGCGACGCGAGATTGACCGGTTGTTGCACGTGGCTGACGGGCGGCTTTTGTTACCCGAAATCGGCAAGAATGCCATCCGTAAACCACTGCACAGCGATTGGGCCTGGCGACCAGAATTATGGTCCGGCCCCATCACCCCCCCAGGGCTTGCCGCCGTCGAGAACCGAGGCGGCTTTGGCAGTCAGGCGACTATCTTTCATGATTGCGAGCAAAGCGAACTGACCATACGCCAGATCCGCAATAACCGCGAAGACGATTTGTCGCCTTTCGGGTTTCGCATGGATGTCTTTCGTTTTGACGGATCGTTCCTGTCGCTGGTGATTGATTTGCCGCAAGAGGCCACCCAAGGGCTGAAACTGCGTCATGTGATCCGGATGGACGTCGTGGTGGAACTGGAAAAGCCGTTGGAAATATTCGCCCGACTGAACATCAAACACGGCCCGAATTCGGAACAGTTGGTCCGTGAAATGCCGATGGATGGCACCGAAATGATGGTCGAATTCGATCTGGCTTACAGCAAGATGAATGAAAAAAGGGTAGAACGGGCCTGGGTTGATCTGATTTTCGAAGGTCCGGAAATGAACCAGATTGTCTTGCGCGATGTGACGTTCAGCCGCCGCCCCCGCGCGGAACTATGACGGAGAATACGATGACCGACGCCAGCGTTACGGGTGCCCGAATCCGGGCCGGGTACTGGGAAGCAGAAGTCGCGACCGGCTCGGATCTCATTCCCGACATTGAGATACTACATCTGGAAAAGCCGCTGGAAAATGTTGTGGTCGGCGATGCCGCCGCTGGCGGGCACTGGCCGGTTTCGGTGCCGATACCGGCCAAGCTTTTGTCAGACGGCGTTCAGACATTCGTCGTGCGTGACCGGCAGTCAGGCGCACGTTTGGGCCATTTCACCATCGTAACCGGCGCCCCGCTCGAAGACGACCTCCGCGCCGAGCTGGATTTGTTGCGCGCTGAACTTGATATGTTGAAAAAGGCCTTCCGGCGGCATTGCCTGGAAAGTGACGTCTGAGCCCTCCTGAAAAGGACTCGTGACGCCGCGTCTGACGTGACCTGGACCACCGGATGATCCACGTTTCGATGAAACAAGAACGCGCCCGGAGTGATACCATGTCGCACTACCCCCATCTTCTTGCCCCACTTGATCTGGGGCATGTCACATTGCCCAACCGGGTTTTGATGGGGTCGATGCATACCAATCTGGAAGAAACCAAAAACTGGGATCGGGTGGCCGAGTTCTATGCTGAACGGGCGCGCGGCGGCGTGGCGCTGATGGTGACAGGTGGGATGGCCCCGAACAACGAAGGGGGCGTGTTTCCCGGCGCGGCGGGGTTGTTTTTGCCGACAGACATCGCCAATCACAGGGTCGTCACCGACCGCGTACATGAGGCCGGCGGCAGGATCGCGATGCAGGTCTTGCATGCAGGGCGTTATGCTTACAGCAAAGACTGCGTGGCCCCGTCGGCGATCAAATCGCCCATATCGCCGTTTCCGCCAACCGCCTTGGATGAGGCGGGGATCGAAAAGCAGATCGCCGACATCGGTGTTGCCGCCGCGCGGGCGCGCGAGGCCGGGTATGACGGTGTAGAGATCATGGGGTCAGAAGGGTATTTCCTCAACCAGTTCCTTGTTGCCCATACCAACAAGCGTGACGATCGCTGGGGCGGCAGTGCGGAAAACCGGATGCGGTTGCCGATTGAAGTGGTCCGCCGGGTTCGCGCAGCGGTTGGACCGGATTCTATTCTGATCTACCGCATCTCGCTGATCGACCTCATCCAAAACGGGCAGTCATGGGATGAAACCGTGACCCTCGCCAAGGCGATCGAGGCGGCGGGCGCTACTATGCTCAATACCGGCATCGGCTGGCACGAGGCGCGCATTCCGACGATTGCCACCTCCGTTCCACGCCGGGCCTTTGCTTGGGTGACGAAGAAACTGATGGGGGAAGTGACGATACCCGTTATTACCTCCAACCGGATCAACACGCCTGATGTGGCCGAGGCGGTGCTGGCCGAAGGCTGCGCCGATATGGTGTCGATGGCGCGGCCGTTTCTGGCGGATGCACATTTCGTCCGCAAGGCAATGGATGGGCGCGCGGCAGAAATAGCACCTTGCATCGCCTGCAATCAGGCTTGCCTGGATCACACCTTTCAGGGCAAAATCTCGACCTGTCTGGTCAACCCGCGCGCCTGCCATGAAACCGAACTGGTGCTGCGGCCCGCTGCGACAGCAAAGAATATCGCGGTCGTCGGATCGGGGCCTGCCGGGCTTTCCGCCGCTCTGGCACTGGACGAGCGGGGCCACAAGGTGACGCTTTTTGAAAAGGCAAATGCAATCGGAGGGCAACTCAACCTAGCGCGTCAGGTTCCAGGAAAGGAAGAATTCCACGGGCTTGTGGGCTGGTATGAAACGATGCTGGCCAAAAGTAACGTCACCCAAAAACTGAGCCGTCGAGCGACTGCCCAGGACCTGTCTGCGTTTGACGAGGTTGTCGTCGCGACAGGCGTAAAACCACGCGACCCCGGCATCGACGGACAGGACGGACCGAATGTGATGAACTACATTGACGTTCTGACAGGCGCGCGTCCGGTTGGCAAAAGCGTAGCTGTCGTCGGTGCCGGCGGCATTGGATTTGATGTCGCGGAGTTTCTGGTTCAGGACGGCACCAGCCCCAGTGAAAACCTTGCGGAATGGTTGACGGAATGGGGCGTGGTCGACCCGGAAACGGCACGCGGCGGTGTCGTCGGTCCCCAACCCGAACCGCCCGCGCGCACCGTCACGCTGTTGCAGCGAAAACCCGAAAAGCCGGGGCGCAAATTGGGCAAGACTACCGGTTGGATCCATCGCGCGACGCTTCAGGCCAAGGGTGTGAAAATGATCGGCGGCGTAAACTATGATCGCATTGATACGAATGGCCTGCATGTGAGCTTTGGCGCTGCAAAGGAAAACCCGGCCCTGATTGAGGCCGAGTCGATTGTGCTTTGCGCGGGGCAGGAAAGCGAAAATGAATTGGCCGATGATCTGAGAATTCTCGGCAAAACCGTCCATGTCATTGGTGGCGCCGATTTGGCAACGGAACTGGACGCAAAGCGAGCAATTGACCAAGGAACACGGCTTGCGGCGCGCATTTAGGCGGCGCGGAAGTTGAAGCTTTCGCACCAATCGGCGGTTTTTTGCCACTTTACCTTCGCGACAATACCCTTTTGTTGACCGTACAGCGCTGCATTCTTGCCCGAATTGGGGGTGATACCAGTATTCGGCGGGCGAATGTATATGACGGGTGCACAATGGATCGTTTGACGGAAATGGAGGCCTTCGCCACGGTAGTAGATCAGGGGGGATTTACGGACGCTGCGAAAAAGATGGGGATATCAAAATCTGCCGTCTCAAAACATGTATCATCTCTGGATGCGCGTTTGGGGGCGCGGCTATCGAACCGGACGACTCGGCGCGTTTCGCCGACGGAAATCGGGTTGGCCTATTATGACCGCGCGCGCCGGGTGTTGAATGACGCTGGCGAAGCGGATTCGCTGGTGACCTCGATGCAGTCGGCACCCTCGGGGCTGCTGCGTATTTCGGTCGCGACAGATTTTGGGGTAAACCTATTGTCGCCGATACTGGGGGGGTTCCTGCTCGAATATCCCGACATCACGGTCAACATGGTTTTGAACAACCGTTTTGTCGAGTTGATTTCCGAAGGCTTCGATATGGCCATCCGGGTCGGAGAATTGGAAGATTCGACGCTACGCGCCCGCAAACTGACCGACACCGCCAAACGCATGGTCGGATCGCCCGCCTATTTCGAGAAATATGGCCGCCCCCAGAAGATCGACGATCTGAACGAACACAAACTGCTGCATTATTCCAATCAGGCCGCCGGCAACGTCTGGAAAATCACCGCACCATCGGGTGAAAAGCGCCAGGTCCGCACCGCTGGCTGGTTGACAGTCAATGACGGCCAATCGCTCTTGAACGCCGCCATTTCGGGCCTGGGCATCGCCTACCTGCCATCCTTCCTTTACGCTGACGCGATGAAAGCGGGTCTGGTCGAAGAGGCAATTCCGGAGCTTCCGGTCGAAACGCTAGGCATCTATGCCGTTTACCCGCCGGGTCGTTTTACCCAACCGAAGGTTCGCGCCTTCATTGATTTCCTCGCCGCATCCTTCGTCGATAAAGGCCCGGACGCCTGGTAAATTTCCACGAATTTTTAACGAGTGACCAATTTAACGTTTACCATAAAAACGTTTCGGATCTTTGTTCACATGTAAACCCGAAACGACCTATTGGGTCGAGGTGATCATCGCCTCGACCCTTCGGTTTTCGGTCCGACCTTCCAGTGTCAGATTCGTCGCACGAGGGCTGAGAAATCCAACACCTTCCGCGCTTAGCTGAGCCGCATTGACACTGTAATTCTCGATCAGGTTTTGTCGTACCGATTGCGCGCGTCGCCGCGAAAGCGAAATATTGGCGTCCAGACTGCCTTCGGCATCTGTATGGCCCACAAGCGCAATGCGGCGGTCAGGGTTGGCTTTAAGATAGGCGGCAAGTTCGGTCAAAGACTCGAACTCACCTGCCCCCAAATCCACAGATCCGGATTCGAAGGTTAGATCATCCAACACGACTGAACCCGTTGAATCCAGCCGTTCGGACAAGGTGCTGGCAGACAGAACAGCTTTTTCAATGGCTTCGGATTGTGCTTCGGCCTGCATTATCGGCGCGCTGACTTCAGCGCCGATGCGGGTCATCTGAACATAGCCGCTGTCGCTGGAACGGCTGACCAGCAGACTGACAAAATCGGCTGTGTCGCCGATATCGCGCCGGGCGGAAAGGAACCTGAAATCGCCAAGATCGACGTGCATTTCTGGTTCCGGCAACACATCGGTTGCATAGCGAAAATCGAAACCGCCGCAAATATCGGTTTCACATTCAAACAAAACATCAAAACCTTCGGCCTTCAACTGATCGCGCAACGGGGCCAGAAGCGCCAATGTTGTCTTGTTGGTGTCCCGTACACGCCAGGCTGTTTGGGTTACTTCGCCTTCAACCGGCCAGGATTCAACGCGGCCAGCCAACCAGGGACCAATGGGCAACGCATAGCTGCCTACCGCTTCGACCTGTTCAGCGGTGCGTATCGCAGAAGTCGGAAGCGCCAGGGTCGGCGCGGTCTGGGCAAAGCTGGGTGTGAGGCAAAAGATGAGAGCGACCGGCCACCTCATCTATGCGCCCCGTGATATTCCGGGTTGGGCGCCATCGCGGTCGCCGATGCCACACGGTTGGTCATGTTGAAAAAGCCGGTGACCGAGGCGATATCCCAGATGTCCCGATCGGTGAAACCGGCGTCACGCAGTTTTTGCCGGTCGCGTTCTTCGACCTTGGAGGACGCCACCGTCAGGTTTTCGGCAAATTCCAGCATCGCGCACTGGCGGTCCGACAGATTGGCCACGCGCCAGTTCATGACCAGCGCTTCGCCCAAAACCGGATCACCAGAAAGTTCACGCACGGCGGCACCGTGAGCGACCTGACAGTACCAGCATCGGTTGATCGACGACACCGTTACGGCAATCATCTCACGCTCCAGCTTTGACAACCCACTGTCAGCCAGCATGATGTCATTGTAGAAACTGGTGAACGCGTTGAGTTTGCTAATATCGAAAGCATACGCCTTCAACACATTCGGCACGAGGCCCAGTTTTTCCATACAGATGTCAAAATACTTCCGCGTTCCATCGGGAAGCGGCTCGACCATGGGCAGGTCAAGTGCCGTGGGGTTCGTTTCACCTTTTCTCAACTGCTCCCCTCGCCTCTTGCGGGCTTATTTCGAGCGGTAGTGATAGTGTCCCACAATCTGCATTCCAAGGGAAGCATAGAGAGTATTGGCGGCGGTATTGGCGCGGGTGACGATCACGGAAAAGCGTTTTGCTGCTTGATCTTGCGCCCAAACCGCCGCGCAGCGCATGATATTGACGGCGGTTCCTTGCCGACGTTGATCTGGAACGACATGAAGCGCGTGCATCATGGCCGTTTCATCGTGAATGGCGACATAAGCAGCCCCGGCCGCACGATCATTGCTCCGCCCCAGAATGGCCGTCTTGGGGCAGTTGGCGCGTTCCATGACGGCGATACGGTCCGGGCCGACGTTGCCCTCGGCCCAGATGTCACGCATGATTTCCAGCGGGGGCCAGATCGAAAAAGCGGTCAGCGGCGGTGGCTTGACTGCAAGCGCGGCCACGTCGCTCACATAGATCGCCACAGGGTCAACAATGGAATATCCGCGCGCTGCAAGCTCTGCATCCAACGCATCCTCGCCCGCCCGGATCATGAACAGCGAACGCTGACCCAAAGCGGCTTGGGCCGCTTCCGCCCTGGCGATGTCACCGCTGCACCAATCGCCCTGGACTGTTGCCGATGATACCCGCTGGCCACCGCCCTTCCCTTCACGAACAATGACGTTGCCGACGGACAGATACCGCGCAGCGGGCCATGTGGCATCGGTAATCGCGTAGTAATCGGTCATGCTTCGGTTTCAGGAAAAAGTGCTGCCAGCCGCGACATCGCCATGTCAATGCGCAGCGCGTCATGGCCGCGGATAACGATATTCGACCCGTAGACACCATTCACGACAAAGGGATAGGAACCAAGACTGAGGTCGGAAAACTCGTCGGCGAGGGCACCAAGGGGGCCGGCAATCGTGCCTTCGCCGCGCATGATCCGCAGGGTCTGGCTGAGCATGGGCCGACCGCCAGTCAGCCGCGGCAGAAGTGAGGCCACCATGGCTTGAAAGATGTTCGGAACGCCGGCCATCACATGCACGTTTTCCAATGAGAACCCCGGTGCGACTGAGATCGGGTTGTCGATCAACCTCGCCCCGTCGGGAATACGGGCCATGCGCAGTCGTGCCGCGTTGAACTCCATACCGTTGCGATCATAATGCGCGGCCAGCAAGGCGCGCGCATCTTCGCGCACACCGATTGAGGCACCAAAAGCGGCGGCGATGGCATCAGCGGTTATATCATCGTGGGTCGGACCAATTCCCCCCGAGGTGAACACCTGATCATAGGACGCCCGCAGGGCATTCACCGCCGATACAATGCTGGCGTGATCGTCGCTGACAACACGCACTTCTTTCAGGGCGATACCGACACGGTTCAATTCCCCCGCGAGGTAATGCATATTGGCGTCACGGGTGCGCCCGGACAGGATTTCATCCCCGATTATCAGTATGGCAGCCGTAGGATTGGCTGGGGGCGACTCAGACATGGGAATCATCCTTGCTTTGGGACTATGGTAAAAGATTTCCGCCGGTGACGGAAAGCCCTGCTGCCTCTGGCCAAAGGCGCATTTGTTGACTATCTAATTTGCGCAAAGTGAAAAGGAAATGGCCGGTGGAAGAACCGCGCGGGCGTCAGACCAAAGACGGCATCAGGATCTATGAGGCGGCAGATTTTGTCGGAATGCGGGCGGCCGGACGGCTGGCCGCCGAAATTCTCGACGATGTTGCCGAACTGGTCGTGCCCGGTGCAACGACCGAAATGCTGGATAGGTTCATTCAGGACCGGGTCGAATCCGTCGGCGCAAAATCGGCGACCATCGGGTATCGGGGGTATCAACATGCCTCATGTATCAGCGTCAATCATGTGGTTTGTCACGGCATTCCCGGCAGCCCCATCCCGAAATGGAAGAATGAAACCAACGCCAGAAGCGAAGACCCGACGCGACCGGATGACACCCTGCAAAATGGCGATATTCTCAATATTGATGTCACTGTGATCGTCGATGGCTGGTATGGTGACACCAGCCGCATGTATGTCGCAGGCCAGCCCAAAAGCTTTGCCGCGAAGCTGATCCAGGTAACCCATGACGCCTTGTTCAAGGGGATAGAGGCCGTTCGACCCGGCAATACGTTTGGCGATATTGGCTATTCCATCCAGTGCCATGTCGAGGCCAGCCGGATGTCGGTGGTGCGCGATTTTTGTGGCCACGGGCTTGGTCGCGTGTTCCATGCGCCGCCAAATGTCCTGCACTATGGCCGTCCCGGAACCGGGGCACGGCTAGAGGAAGGAATGTTTTTTACCATTGAACCGATGGTGAATCTCGGGCGTCCCGAAACCAAGGTTCTGACCGATGACTGGACGGCGGTGACCTGTGACAAATCCCTTTCGGCGCAGTTTGAGCATTCAGTCGGGGTGACGGCGGAGGGATGTGAGTTGTTTACCCTCTCGCCTGCGGGCAAATTTCATCCGACCTGGGGATAACTGCGGTTTTCTTTCGAATCGCTGGCGCGATCCGACCGGTCCGGGGGGCTTTCTGCCCCCCTCTTGCCGCCGGTGGCGGCAATTCACCCCCCGAAGGTATTTTGGCCAAAATGAATGTCAGATTCGGAGGTATGGAAATTCTTCAGACCCCAAGCAATTGCGGCAGTTCCGCCATGTGGTGGAAAACGGTTGCGGCTTCGGCGGCAAGACGGTCGCCATTATCATGGGGGGCATAGCCAAAACATCTTATCCCGGCACGGGCGGCGGCTATGCATCCGGTCGGGCTGTCTTCGATGACGACGCAGTCCGCGGGAGCCGCGCGCAGCGCCGCCGCCGCATGAAGATAAAGCGCCGGGTCGGGTTTCGGGGCGCTGACATCGTGGCGCGAGAAAAGCCGGCCTTTCAGGCGGTCATAAATGTCGGGGTGCTGACCAAGCGTTATCCCCATCTTTTGGTGCGACCCATTTGAACCGACGCCGTAGGTGATGCCCGCCCGATCCAGCGCATCCAGCACAGAGGTAACGCCTGCGACAAGCGGCGTGCCCTGGGCCAATCGGGCAAAGATTTCGCCGTAGATACCGTCAAGCCAATCGGCGGGCAGATCGGCCCCCATTGAGCGGGCCGTGTCCCCGACACCGCTGATGGTGCCGCCGAGGAACAGGGCTGAAACCCGGTCCGGGGCCAGGTGCAGCCCGTGACGTGCAAGGTTGGTCGATATGACTTCTTCGGACATTCCTTCGCTGTCAACCAGTACCCCGTCGCAATCGAATATCACCGCCTTCAGGGGCATTCGGGGGCCCGCAGAATTGTTACAATGGTATCGCCGTAGCTACGCTGATCAAGCAAAGCAAAGCCGTCTGGCAGGCAAGGTGCTTGGTTTTCCTCCCAGACGATCAGCGCACCCGGCTCCAGCCAGCCGCCATTGGCCGCGCTGGCAAGGGCAGCCTCACCCAGGGCCTTGCCATAGGGCGGGTCGAGAAAGACCAGCGAATATCCCGCACCCCGGTTCTGCCCCATCCGGCAGGCATCGCGTCGGTAAAGGTCGGTCACACCCGTTGCCTGCATCCGCTCGATGTTGTCGCGCAACAGCGCACGCGCCGCCACACCATCATCGACAAATGTCACCCGTGCGGCACCCCGGCTGAGCGCCTCAAGCCCCAGCGCGCCGGTGCCGGCAAAAAGGTCAAGCACCCGTGCCCCGGCCACGGGATTGCCATAACCACCGTTCATCAGCAGGTTAAAGATTGCCTCGCGCACCCGGTCTGAGGTTGGCCGCAAATGGGCGTCGCGGTCGCCTTCACCAATGTCGGCCAGTTTCAATCCGCGTCGCGCGCCGCCAACAATCCGCATTATTTGAGCAACGATTTCAGATCGGTGCCGGTATCGGCAATCGTGCCGGGGTCGGGCGAACGACCCGCCTCTATCAGGCGTTTGCCGATCATATAGGCGCGGGCGTCATTCATCGCGTCAACGGCCAGGAGCGTGTTGTCCCGATAGTACCAGAATGATGCCGCGTCGCCCTCGCCCTTGCGGGTCACGATATGATCGTAACCGATATTGAGCCCGGCGATCTGAAGCTTTACGTCGTACTGGTCAGACCAGAACCACGGTTTTGCCAAATAGGGCTTGCCAGCCCCGAGCATGTTTTCGGCGACGCATTCAGCCTGATCAATGGCATTGCCGACGCTTTCCAGCCGCAGCCGTCCATCCTGCCACGGGAACGACGCGCAGTCGCCCGCCGCCCAGACCGATAGGTCAGAGGTTCGGCCAAATTCATCCGTGCGAATACCATTTTCAATGGCGATGCCCGCCGCTTCGGCCAACTCCGTGGCGGGCACTATGCCGACACCGACGATGACGAAATCTGCGGGCAATTCCTGCCCGTCACTCAGGGTGGCACCCGTGACACGCGTATCGCCATTCAGCCGGGCCAGCCCGGTGCCTTCAAGAACCTTGACGCCATGGGCAAGATGCAAAGTGCGGAAATAGTCCGAGGTTTCGCGTGCCGCGACGCGTTGCAGGATGCGTGGGGCCATTTCGATCAAGGTGACATCCAGCCCAAGCTTTGATGCGACCGCCGCCGCCTCCAGCCCGATATAGCCGCCGCCGATAATCAGCACACGCGCACCGGACCGAAATTCGCGCGCCATCGCGTCGACATCGGCAAGCGTTCGCACGGTATAGACGCCCGGAAGTTCCCCCCCGGTTGCGCCGGGCAACTGCCGGGGCAGTGACCCGGTAGTCAGGGCCAATTGCGCATAGGAGACTTGCTGTCCATCAGCGAGTCGCACGAGTTTCGCCGTTGTGTCTATGGCGGAAACCTGCGCCCCGAGCATCAACGTGATGCCCTGCTCATCATAAAAACTTTCCGACCGAAGCAGCAGCCGATCCAGCCCCATCTCGCCCAAAAGATACTGTTTGGACAGCGGCGGACGCTGATACGGAGCAACCGGTTCCTGACCAATCAGCGTGAGCGGGCCGTCGTATTTGAGCATACGCAGCTTGGCGGCCAGCGAGGCACCCGCCTGTCCGGCACCGATGATCACGATCCCGCTCATTGTGTTTCTCCCTCTGGCACTTGGTGTGGCCAAGCCTATAACGTGAGATTGGGAAAATACAGCGTGGGAGCATTCGAAAATGACTATTTCAGAAGGCGGTCGTTTGCCTGACGCCAATTTGGTGACGATGGGTCAGAACGGGCCGGAAACCGTCGATCTGGGCGCAAAGCTAAGCGGGCGTAAAGTGGTTGTATTCGGGTTGCCGGGGGCCTTTACGGGGCCTTGCACGACGGCCCATATCCCCAGCTTCATCCGCACCGCAGAGGCATTTCGCAAAAAGGGTGTGGAGGAAATCATCTGTATCGCCGTCAATGACCCATTTGTGTTGAAAGCATGGAGCGATTCCACCGGGGCAGGTGCAGCCGGTATCACCTTTCTCGGCGATTCGGATGCGTCCTTCACCAAGGCGCTCAAGATGGAATTCACGGCACCACATCTGGGTCTGGTCAATCGTTCAAATCGCTATGCCCTCATGATTGACGATGGTGTGATTACCAGGGCCATGATCGACAAACCCGGTGAATGCAATATATCCACCGGTGAGGCACTGCTGGAAAAAATTGACTGACTTTCAATTGGTGATCCTAGCGCGGTACAAATCAGGGATGGGCGGATGAACCAGGCAGATTTCGATCGAATTCCTGAAATAGCGCTCGACTGGCACCGCGCCCAGCGCGGCGCGGCGCTGGCGACGGTCATCGAGACCTGGGGCTCGGCACCCCGCCCCGTGGGCAGTCAACTCGTCGTTTCCGCGTCAGGGGAAATGATGGGGTCTGTGTCAGGTGGTTGTGTCGAAGGCGCGGTGGTTGAAGAGGCAAAGGAATCCCTTATCGATGGAAACCCGCGCCTTCTGGAATTCGGGGTGAGCGATGACGATGCCTTTTCGGTCGGGCTTGCCTGTGGTGGAACGATCCGCATTCTGGTCGAGCCGGTGGGGGCGGCAATACCCGAAACGTTGATGGATGAACTAGTTTCTGCACGGGCAGCGCGCCGGCCCGTTGCCTACATTGTTGACCTTCAAAGCTGGGAACGCCGGGTATCCGGCCCTGCCCCGAATACAGTGGATAGGTTCCGCAGCAACAAGTCGGGATTGGAGAATGCCAGCTTTATCGGCATTCACAATGCCCCGCTTCGGCTGTTCATTGTCGGCGCGGTTCACATCGCCCAAACACTTGTGCCTTTGGCTCGGGCCTGCGGCTATGATCCCGTTCTGATTGACCCGCGCGAAGCGTTCGGATCAACTGCGCGCTTCCCCGGCGAAACGATAAGCCATGAGTGGCCAGACGAGGTGATGACGACCGTTGGCCTTGACGCCCGATCCGCCGTCGTCACCCTGAGCCACGATGCCAAATTGGACGACCCTGCCATTCGGACGGCTTTGGCATCCAATGTGTTTTATCTGGGCTGCCTTGGTTCGACGCGAACCCATGCCAAGCGCGTCGCACGTCTGCGTGACCATGGCTGCACCGATGCCGATATCGCCCGCATTCACGCCCCCGTCGGCTTGGCCATCGGCGCCCGGTCGCCCGCAGAGATTGCCGTTTCCATCATGGCCGAGATGACCCAGGAACTACGAAACCGTTAAGGCCGGTTTCGGCATTTGGATCATGCCGGACACTGTGATGCTCTCTCTGGGCCGAGGAAATCCGCGATCTTCGTTGCCTGTTTAATCCCGCGGTTTGATACGTCTGTCCTGTTTGGGCAGCAAAAATTTTTGCTGTTGCCGAATTTTGTGCTGCCACTGTCGGGATCAATGTCTTGGCAGATAACCCACCGGGGCATCTTCGTCGCGCACATAGTCAAGCGGCGCCTTGTCGAGCGCCATTGTCGAACGCTTCATCGTACAGATCAATTCACCGTTGCTGACCTCTGACGTGATGATAAGGCACTGATAGAGATGGCGTGACCCGTCATAGATATCGACCAGACCGCGCATGTTCAGAACTTGGTCCGCATCGAGCGAAAACCCCGCGTCCCAAAACCGCAGAATCGGATAGACATCGTCGCCGACCAAAACCCGCAGGCGCGAGCGCCGCCGCAAATCGCGTTTGCGCGCCTCTTCCAGGCCCGCCAGGACTTCCTTTGGCAAATAATCCGACATCACACCCTCCCCGGTTCTGACAGCATGGGGCCTTTGCACCGAAAATCAAGTTAACCTTTGGTCTTATCCTGACATTTGTTTGAGACATATCCGTGACATGGTTTCCTGGTGCGGACAAAGGCACCACAGGAAACATTGGGTTTCGGGAAGGTTTACCGGTGCCGAACTCTCCAAATAGCGGCCAAGATAGGCAAGGAGAGGCAGAAAACCCTGCCTGAAATGGCGTAGCGGGACCAGGTTTGCGTTTCCATTTTGGAAACAGTTGTGTTCCTGACCCCAGATTGCCCCATGGTCAAATTGTCTGGTCGGCCCGGAAAAACCAATCCTGTCGACTGTTCCCCGGCAAAAAACGCCGGTTGCCCATGGCCGATGCGCTGTTAGACTCGGGCTGTAGTCAACCGGAGAATTCAATGCGCCCGCTGGTCTTTGCCTTCGCCCTTCTCATGTCGCCACAACCCGGCCTGGCCGACTGCGGTGGCAGCTTTTCCCAATTCGTTCAGAGCCTGAAAAGCGAAGCCGTCGCCAAAGGCCACAACAGCGGGCAGGTGGAAAAGTTCTTTTCATCAGTTCAGCAGGATCAGAAAGTTCTGAAGGCTGACAGGTCGCAAGGTTTTTTCAAAAAGAGCTTCATCGAGTTTTCGCAAGCCGTGATCAGCAAGAACCGGATACAGAACGGACAGGCGAATGCCAAAAAATATGCCGCCGTCTTTCAACGTGTGGCTTCCGACTATGGGGTTTCGGCCGGGGTGTTGCTGGCGTTCTGGGCGCTTGAGACGGATTATGGCGCAGTTCAGGGTGATTTCAATACGCTCAACGCCCTGACCACATTGGCGCATGATTGCAGGCGGCCCGAATTGTTCCGCCCGCAGATTTTCGCAGCGCTGGAACTGTCCGAGCGGGGGGATTTCGACCCGGCCCGCACAACCGGTGCCTGGGCGGGCGAGATCGGCATGGTCCAGATGCTGCCCGATGACATACTGCGAAACGGTGTGGATGGTGACGGCGACGGGCATATCACACTCAAGACCTCGGCCCCTGACGCATTGATGTCCGGCGGGCGCATGTTGCAGGGATTGGGCTGGCGCGCGGGCGAGCCGTGGTTGCAGGAAATCACGGTGCCATCGGGGCTGGACTGGTCAAAGACGGGATTGGACACACCGCTTCCAGTAAAGGACTGGGAGGCGATGGGGGTCAAGGCGCGAAATGGCACGCTGGCGCGGCACCTGAATGGGGCAGTCCTGTTACCGATGGGGCGAAAGGGACCGGCCTTCATGGCCTACCCGAATTTCAACGTCTATTTCGAGTGGAACAAGAGCTTTGTCTATGTCACGACTGCCGCCTATTTCGCGACGCGGCTTGAAGGGGCACCGGTCTATGATCCCGGCAACCCCGATCCGGCACTGTCGGACGGCGACATGAAAGCGCTGCAAAAGAAGCTTGCCAAACGCGGGTATGAAGTTGGCAAGATCGACGGGATTTTGGGCAAGCTGACCCGCGACGCCGTCCAAAAGGAACAGGCCCGGCTGGGAATGCCCGCCGATGCCTGGCCGACAAAAGAGCTGTTGGCGCGGCTTTGAACGCCGATTTGATATTGATCAAGGCGCGAAAAAGCTGATGGGCGTCTCCTGAGTCGAGTGTAGGGAGGGCTGCCATGTACAAAAGTATCCTTATCCCCGTGGCATTCGATCACGTGGGTTTTGGCGAAAGTGCCATTGCCGTTGCCCGGAAACTGTTAACTGACGATGGGCAACTGACGCTGTTGCATGTGATGGATGATGTCCCCGGTTATGTGGCGAATTATCTGCCGGAAGGCATCCAGGAGGCCAATCGCAAGGACGCGCTGGCCAAGCTCGAAGAGCTTGCGAAGAAAGCCGGGCCGTCATGTTCAGTCGCTGTCATCAAAGGCCATGCGAACCGATCCATCATTGCCCATGCCGCTGAAAAAGCGATGGATTGTATCGTGATCGCATCGCACAAACCGGGGCTGGAGGATTACTTTCTGGGCTCGACCGCCGCCCATGTCGTGCGCCACGCCAAATGCAGCGTTCACGTCATACGTTAGGTTGGCAACAACCCGGCGAGAAACCCGATTGAAAAATTCCACCATTTTGGTGCCATTCGGGTTTTTCCTAATTCAGTTTGATCACAAACCGCGCTAGAGGAGGTCATGCACCTCTATCTGCCCATCGCCGAAATATCGGTCAATACGTTCCTGCTGCTGTCAGTGGGGGGTGTTGTAGGTGTGCTTTCCGGCATGTTCGGTGTAGGCGGCGGTTTTCTCATCACCCCGCTCTTGTTTCTGATCGGAATACCGCCTGCCGTCGCGGTGGCAACATCGGCCAATCAGATCGTTGCCTCGTCGGTTTCGGCGATCCTGACCCATATCCGGCGCAGAACTGTCGATTTCAAGATGGGCGGCGTGCTGCTGATCGGTGGGTTGGTTGGTTCGGTTATCGGTCTGACCCTGTTCAACTATCTGAAATCGCTTGGGCAGGTCGATTTGTTGGTCAAGCTCTTCTATGTGGTGTTTCTTGGGACCATCGGTGCCCTGATGTTCGTCGAAAGCCTGCGTGCACTCATAAGATTAAGACAAACCGAGCGGCCGGTTATCAGGCGCCACACCCATGGCTGGGCCACGAGTTTGCCGTTCAAGGTGAAGTTCCGCGCCTCGGGGCTGTATATCTCGATCATACCGCCCCTGGCC
>JBATDH010000067.1:0-1605 GCA_049663365.1 Albidovulum sp.
GAGACAAACCGACCGGCCCATTATCAGGCGGCATACCCATGGCTGGGCTACAAATCTGCCGTTCAAGATGAAGTTCCGTGCCTCGGGGCTATACATTTCGATCATACCGCCTCTAGCCGTCGGGGTCTTCGTCGGGATACTGGGGGCGATCATGGGAGTCGGCGGCGGCTTTATCATGGTGCCGGCGATGATCTACTATCTGCATATGCCGACCAAGGTCGTGGTTGGAACATCGCTTTTTCAGATCATTTTTGTCTCGGCCTTCAACACGATCATGCATGCCGTAACCAATCATACGGTTGATTTCGTGCTGGCGATAATCCTGATTGTCGGGGGTGTGGTCGGCGCTCAGATCGGTGCGGTGATCGGCCTAAGGATGAAGGCCGAACAGTTGCGCATCCTTCTGGCTATGCTGGTACTTGCTGTTTGCATCGAACTCGGCCTAGGTCTGGCGATCATGCCGACCGAGCTTTATTCGTTGAGCTGGATCGTCGATTGAGTGCGATGAGCAGGAAATGCAATAGCCTTTCCGTAAATTTCGGTCAGCACCCAGCCAGCATAAGTACGATTGCCCCGGTCTTACATGTTTTGGTGGCCTCTGCCTTACCGGTTTCTATGCCGGCAAAAGCAAGAAGCAGAAACATCGTGGCAATAGAAATCGTTTCGCGCATGACAAGTTCCCCAAGGCTTTGTTCACGACATGTTCTATTCGTTAACCATTAATGCGACGTTACGGCAGCGCGCGTATTGTCCTTCTTCTGGCATTACCGGCAATGAAGGTGGTGCATCATGTCACGCCACCAGCGCCTCGGCCTTTTTCAGATCGACGCTGACCAGTTGGCTGACGCCTTGTTCGGCCATGGTGACCCCGTAAAGCCGGTCCATTCTGGCCATCGTCACCGCGTGATGGGTGATGATCAAAAACCGCGTATCGGTGCGCCGGGTCATTTCGTCCAACAGATCGCAAAAGCGGGTGACATTGGCGTCATCGAGGGGCGCATCAACCTCATCGAGTACGCAGATCGGCGCCGGGTTGGCGAGAAACACCGCGAAGATCAGCGCCAGCGCCGTCAGTGTCTGTTCGCCGCCCGACAACAGGCTGAGCGTGGCGAGTTTCTTGCCCGGCGGCTGGCACATGATTTCCAGCCCGGCTTCGAGCGGATCATCGCTTTCCACCAGCACCAGATTGGCCTCGCCATCGCCAAAGAGATGGGTAAAGAGCAGGCGGAAATTGGTGTTGACCTGTTCAAACGCCGTCAGCAGACGTTCGCGGCCTTCGCGGTTCAGACCGGAAATTCCGGCACGAAGTTTCTTGATCGCCTCTTCGAGGTCGGTTTTTTCCCCGACCAGAGTGTCATATTCGGTCTGCACTTCACGCGCGTCCTCTTCGGCCCTGAGGTTCACCGCCCCCAAGGCATCGCGTTGTCGTTTCAGGCGATTGACATCGGCGTCGAGCGTTTCGGCCGAAGGCATCTGGTCGGGGTCGGCATCGAGGCTTTGCAAAAGCGTATCGGGTTCCTTTTCGGTCGCCTCGCGGATGCGTTCGGTGGCATAGGCGACGGTTTCGCGGGCGGCCTCGGCGCGGGCCTCGGCGCGGGCGCGGGC
>JBATDH010000068.1:0-9247 GCA_049663365.1 Albidovulum sp.
GGCGCATCGGTTCTTAGCACGGTACTGTCGCTGCCGCTGGCGTTTGCCACCGGTACCTGGGCTGTGCCGGTGGCGCCTTTTGATCAGGCCGACGGGGCGTTATTGCTGTCTGCGGTCGTCAATGTGATCGCCTATGCCGGCTATGTCTGGCTGGTGGGGGGGGCGGGTGCGGTTTTTGCCGCCCAGGTCGCCTATATCGTCACCGGATTTGGCGTCTTGTGGTCGATGCTGTTGCTGGGCGAGGACTATTCGCTATGGGTTTGGGCGGCGATGGCCCTGATCTTTCTGGGGCTGTTTCTGGTCCAGCCGCGCCCCGGCAAAGAGCGGTCGCTTGTTTTGGCGGGGGGGCAGGCTACACTTGCGCCCGTCACAGTACCCGAGGAGCGGTGAATGTTCGACCTCAACCTGTCTGAAACGCATGAAGCGCTGCTGACATTGGGGGTGGTGGGGGTGATGTTTGCCCTTTTCGTGCGCGACCGGTATCCGCCGGAAGTGATCGCAATCGCGGGGGCGGCGTTTTTTCTGGCAACGGGAATTCTGCCCTATGAAATCGCCCTTGGCGCACTGAAAAATCCCGCCCCCTGGACCATCATCGCGATGTTCCTGATCATGGGCGCCTTGGTGCGCACCGGGGCGCTCGACTGGCTGACCCGACAGGCCGAAGCCCATGCCGACCATCGCCCTGTCGTCACTTTGTTGATGCTTTTCGGCTTTGTGGCGATTGCGTCGGCCTTTCTCAACAACACACCGGTTGTCGTCGTGATGATCCCGGTGATGGTGGCATTGGCGCGAAAACTGGGGATTTCGGCGTCAAAGCTGCTGATCCCGCTAAGCTATGCGGCGATTCTGGGCGGCACGCTGACCCTGATCGGCACCTCTACCAACCTGCTGGTCGATGGCGTGGCGCGGCAAAAGGGCATTGATCCCTTCACGATTTTTGAAATCACTCCGCTGGGGTTGGTCCAGACATTGGTCGGGATGCTCTATCTCGGGCTTGTCGGTCGCCACCTGCTGCCGGACCGCCAATCACTGGGCGGGCTGCTGAGCGACCGGCGCAAGCTGAAATTCTTCACCGAGGTGGCGCTGCCGGAAGATTCGAACCTGATCGGCCAGAAGGTGGCCGAAGTTGATCTTTTCCGCCGCAACGGGGTGCGGGTAATAGATGTGCTGCGCGGCGACGCGTCCCTGCGACGCGATCTGGCGCCGGTAGTGTTGCAGGCAGGCGACCGGGTGGTGCTGCGCACCGAAATGTCGGAACTGCTGGGGATGCAGGACAACAAGGATATCCGTCTGGTCGACAAGCTGTCATCGGTCGCCACGGAAACGGTCGAGGTGCTGATTTCGCCGGGTTGCCGGATGATCGGTCGATCCTTGGGGGAAATGCGTTTGCGCCGCCGTTACGGCGTCTACACGCTGGCCGTACACCGCCGCAATCAAAACATCGGCCGTCAACTTGACGATCTGGTGGTGGTCGTGGGCGACACGCTGCTTTTGGAAGGCGCATCAGAAGATATCCAGCGGTTGGCGGCGGATATGGACCTTGTCGATGTCTCCAGACCCGCCGTCAAAGCCTATCGGCGCGGCAAGGCACCGGTCGCCTTTGCGGTGCTGGCGGCGATTGTCATCCTGTCGGGGCTGGGTGTTGCGCCAATCCTGCTTTTGTCGGTCATTGGGGTCGCCGTCGTGCTTCTGGCTCGCTGCATTGATGCCGATGAGGCGTTCACCTTTATCGAGGGCCCGTTGCTGGCGCTGATCTTCGGCATGTTGGCGGTGGGTGCGGCACTTGATCATTCGGGCGCTGCGCGCTTGCTGGTGGGCTGGATCAGCCCGGTCTTGCAAGACATGCCGCCGCGCCTGGTTATCTTTGTGGTCTATTTCATGGCCATGGTGCTGACCGAAATGGTCTCCAACAATGCCGTGGGGGTGATATTCACACCCGTGGCAATTGAACTGGCGCTGGCTTTGGGCATCGACCCGCGTGCCCTGGTTGTCGCCGTCATGTTTGCGGCTTCGGCGGCGTTTTCGACGCCCATCGGGTATCAGACGAATATGCTGGTCTATGGCCCCGGTGGCTACAAGTTCACCGATTACCTGAAGGTCGGCATTCCCATGAACCTGACACTGGCCTTCACGGCCAGTTTGGTCATTCCACTTTTGTGGCCGCTTTGATCCTCGGGCCCGACCGGACAAATGCCGCACATCCACGGCGAGCCAAGATTTGCCACATTCTCCTTGAACGCGACTGATGGTCGGCGGCGACGCAGGCTTTTTAATGCAGCTAGGTAGAGGCGCGCAATTGATTGAAATCAATGAAATTTATCAGGGAAAACGCAGGCGGATGACAGGCGGCACAGGGGTCGGAATGGTCGCCGCGCAAGGGAGTTTGAATCGGTTTCTGCCCAAATTCGTCGCGACATATCCCATGAATGACCGCGGAAGTGCCATTTTTCAGACATGGAGTCACGCCAATGTGATCAATACGGGGCGCTTGGAATGACAGGACCGGAAGATGAAACTCGTAACCGCTATTTTCAATCGTTTTTCGCGTAGCCAGGCTGCAAAGCCCGACGCATTTGATGCCCGTCTGGTGTCTTTGGCAGGCCCCGCAAACAAGGCATATCGCCGCCCCCGCGTTGCTGCACCGCGTCTGTTTCGTGGTATCGAGCACACGGCAGTCTGAAGGCTGGCCGAGAAGGCCGGATTTCAGAAATCCAGCGTCACGCCTGGCAATCGCAACTCCCGCATGAGATCGCGCAATTCCTGACGTGCGGCCACGTTTGACAGGTTGAGATTGCCCACGCCAACATCGCGCAGGTCGAGAAGTGTCAGACCGCGTGGGAAAAGCTCCCGGAATATCACCCGTTCCGAAAATCCGGGTGCCACACGAAAACCGATGCGTTTGGACAGTTGTTCCAGGGCAGACCCGACCTTGCGTTTGTTATGCATCTGCTGGGCACCAAGACGATTGCGCAGCACGATCCAGTCGATAGGCTGCAACCCGGCCTTTGCCCGCAACTGCCGCGCATTCCAGACCATTTCCGAATAGATCGACGGGCCGATGACCCGGCTGGTGTCAGGATCGACGCGCGCCAGCAGGTCGAAGTCGATGAAACTGTCATTCAGCGGCGTGATCAGGGTGTCGGCCAGTGAGTGGGCGACCTGGCTGAGCCTTGTATGGGAACCGGGGCAGTCGATGATGATGAAATCCGCATCCGCATCCGCCTCCAGCCGCGCCACCGCCGCCGACAGCCGGTGATCATAGATGTTTTCGTGGGGGCCAAGATTTGCCTGATCAATCTCGGGCAGGTCGCGGTAATCCGGTGTCGGAAGCGTCAATCCTTCCTTGCGCGCAAAGGCGCGGCGGTTTTCGATATAGCGCCCGAAACTGCGTTGGCGCAGGTCAAGATCAAGCCCGCCGACCTTGTGGCCCATCCGGCACAAGGCCGTGGCCACATGCATACAGGTCGTGGACTTGCCAGACCCGCCCTTTTCGTTCCCCACAACAATAATATGCGCCAAGCTGCCGTCCCCGGATGCGGAATCAATAAGGCGCGCCGATTGCCAGCGCGCCCCTACTATATGTTGTGCGCTTCCACTTGGGAAGCGCTATAGGCTCAGAAACCAAGGCCAGCGTATTTGTTCTTGAACTTCGATACGCGCCCGCCGGTATCCATCAGCTTGGCATTGCCGCCGGTCCAGGCCGGATGCGCCAGCGGATCGATTTCCAGCGCCATCTGATCGCCTTCCTTGCCCCAGGTCGAACGAACCTGAAACACGGTGCCATCGGTCATCTTGACGTCGATCATGTGGTAGTCGGGGTGAATTTCGCTTTTCATGGTCCCGCTCCTTATGCTTTGGCTTTGTAATGGGCGTCTTCGGCGATACGGGCCGATTTGCCGCGACGGTCGCGCAGGTAATAAAGCTTGGCGCGGCGAACGCGGCCACGGCGGACCACTTCGATGCTGTCGATATTGGTCGAGTAAAGCGGGAACACCCGTTCCACACCTTCGCCAAACGAGATTTTGCGCACTGTGAATGACGCGGCAATGCTGGCGCCGCCCTTGCGGGCGATGCAGACGCCTTCGTAATTCTGCACGCGCGAACGGGTGCCTTCGGTAACTTTGTAGCCGACACGGACGGTGTCGCCGGCCTTGAAGTCCGGGATGGTCTTGCCAAGCCCGGCAATCTGCTCGGCTTCTATCTGCGCGATCAGGTTCATCGCGAATTCCTTTCCAATGCTCGCGGTGGTTCCGCGATGATGTGCGCGACCTCAGAGCTCTTGGTCTTCTTCCGGGTCCGCTAACTG
Source organism: Albidovulum sp. (assembly GCA_049663365.1). GTDB lineage: Bacteria > Pseudomonadota > Alphaproteobacteria > Rhodobacterales > Rhodobacteraceae > Albidovulum. The sequence goes on from JBATDH010000068.1 coordinate 4,307, forward strand.
CGCCCGCCAGAGATCAGATCGACATTCCTTTATGGCTATTGCCTGGGGCCGCGTCGCACCGAAGAAGGCGCTGGCCCATAGACAACAGGCCCAGACGACTCAGCCGAGCCCCGGACAGGCGGGGTATAGGGGGCGGCGGGGGTTGGGTCAAGTGCCCGGCTGCTCTGTCACGATGCCGTGCGACGTTGTCCGCTTTGAGCCCTAAGTGACCGATGTTGCAAAGTGAATGAATGTCGGCTTCAAACGTAGCGATCGACGAAACACCAAACTGAAATCGAGCCAACTCGAAAGTGTGCAAGGCCGACAATTGTCAAAGTTATCTCAGTCTACTCCAGCTATCGTTGAGCCATATGAAATACGAAGCACGAACCTTTGAATCCGGCCGGAGTTGATCCGGTGGAAGAAGACCAACGGTTTTTTCGAATGCACCAAACGGCTTGATATACTTGGAGGCGACGTACACCATCAACGCCTCAAAGACGTCCAGAACTTGACCGCTCACCTGCGGCAAGAACTCATGAACGTTCATTTCCGGTTGAGGAGACGTTGGGTGTACCAATTGCACTGTCGGACTCGTTAGCGTACCGTCTGGCGTGATCGCAAAGTCCTTGATGATTACACGTTGAGAAGATTTCGGATGCTCGATGCTGTTCCGTAGGTTTCTGACGAAAGTCATGAACGGTCGTATCGACATGGCAAACTTCGAAAACTCATCTGCCTCTCCATACTGTTTCTGGATCTCCGACTCGAAGCCATTCCACATCCTTTCCTTATGTTTATAGAATTGCTGCGTAAATTTAAAGATCGCCTGCGTCGCATGTTCGATCCTTTGAACGAAAGTATTGAGGCGTTCATTGAGGCCTTCGACTGATGGTAGCGCCACTGAACGCTGTTTCGGCTGTTGGAATGCAGCGAGGGCCTTGCTTTGCTTACTAACCAAGTCGCTTTCTATACTGTGTGCTTCCAAGAGCTCCTTCATGACCACCATTGAAAGGTCTATGATTTGCTTTACGTCCGCCGAACCATCGAATTGATTGGAGTTGAAAAGAGCGTCGGCAGTAAGAAAGCTCCGCGCGACGATTTCCGAATCCGAACCCTGATTAGCAATCCTCTGATGCCCATTCGGAATGCTAATATTTGTTCGTTCTGGGTCAATATCATCGGCTAGGAATACTCGGAAGATCGCGTGCTTCTTTATGATGTACATGTCCGCATTCGCGACGCTGACCATTCCGGATATCGAGCCATCGTTTTCATCGCCGATTTGCATGGACAAGGCGCTATCCCGCACTTTGTCGATATGTTGTTTTTCTCGTTCATTCGACATGGGAGCTACCAATCATTCTTTGACAAAATGCAAAGTTGGATAGTGGCATGCGGACATTCGGGTCGTCCAGTCGAACGGTCGCTTCGTCCGCTTAACGGACATTGGCCCATTATTCGTCTGCGACTGCTTTCCACGCCTTCCACATATCCGGCCGCCTCTCCTGCGTCAGCGCCTCGGCCTCGGCCTTCCGCCACTTGGCGATCTCGCCGTGATGGCCCGACATCAACACGGGCGGGATTTCGCGGCCTTCCCAGACCGGCGGTTTGGTGAAATGCGGGTGTTCCAAAAGCCCATGCGAATGGCTTTCTTCCTCGGTCGAAGCGGCGTTGCCGAGAACGCCGGGCAGCAGCCGGACGGTGGCGTCGATCATCGCCTGGGCGGCGATTTCGCCGCCGGTCAGGACGAAATCACCAAGGCTGATCTCTTCGACCGCGTAATGGTCGAGCACGCGCTGGTCGACGCCTTCGAAACGACCGCAAAGCAGGGTGATGCCCTCGGCCGCGGCCAGCCGTTTGGCAGTGGCCTGGGTGAAGGGTTTGCCGCGCGGGGAAAGATAAATCACCGGCCATTGGGCGCGGGCCTTCGGCGCGCCGATGGCCGCCTCATCAAGCGCTGGCCCGACAACGTCGGCGCGCAGCACCATGCCCGCGCCGCCGCCTGCCGGGGTGTCATCGACGTTGCGGTGTTTGCCGATGCCGTAAGGGCGCAGGTCTATCGGCTCCATGCACCACAGCCCTTCATGCAGGGCCTTGCCGGTCAATGACAGGCCGAGCGTGCCGGGAAAGGCCTCGGGGAAAAGGGTGATGATCCTGGCGGTCCAGGCCCCCTTGATGCGCGGCGTGGCGGTCATCAATTCGCGGGGTTTCAGCGAGGGGGATACCGCCAAACGCCCGTGGGACTTGGGTTTTTCTGCCCCGCTCATGCCTCGGATTCCTCGGGCGGGTCGGCGATGATGCGGCCTGCGGTCAGGTCAACGGTCGGCACGATTGCCTTGGTGAAGGGCAAGAGCAGGGTGGATTTGGCGCCCGGCTGAAAGACCTCCAATATGTCGCCCGCGCCGTGATCATGGACGGCCCGGACCGTGCCGAGAAGGGCACCGCCGGTGTCGAGCACCTGAAGCCCGATCAGATCGGTGTGATAGAATTCATCGTCCGGCAGGTTAGGCAGTTTGCCGCGGTCGGCAAAAAGTTGGGTGCCGCGCAGGGCGTCGGCCTCTTCCTTGGTGGCAACGCCGGAAAGCCGTGCGGCAAGGCCGCCCGGAATGGTGCGGGTGATCCTGACGGTGAAACTGCGCGCGCCGTTTTCGGTGGTGAGCGGGGCATAGTCGGCGATGGCGCCGGGATCGGCGCAGAAGCTTTTCAGCCGCACCTCGCCCTTGACGCCAAAGGCCCCGGCAATGGCCCCGACACAGATGCGCTCACTGCTCATTGCACCCCCTCGCAGGCTTGGTCGCCGACGGGGATGGCGCTGAGATTGAAGGCGGAATTGGTTTTCATGCCCAGCCAGAACGACCCTGCACAAAGCAGGATCGTCACGGCGCGGCGGAGCACAAAGATGATCATCGCGGGTCAGCCGCCGATCACTCGGCGGTTGCCTCGGTCGCGTCGGCGGCGGAATTTTCTGCAACCTCTTCAACGACTTCCGGGGCGGGTGCGGCGGCTTTGGCGGCCTTTTCCTCGGCCCGTTTCTTGGCGCGGTCGCCGGGTTCGGCCTTTTTCATGTTTTTGCGCTCGGTCTTTTCACGCACGCCGGCGGCCTCGAGCATGCGGGCGATACGGTCGGTGGGCTGGGCACCTTGCGAGAGCCAGTACTGAACCCGTTCCATGTTCATTTTTACCCGCTCTTCGCTGTCCTTGGCCAGCAGCGGATTATAGGTGCCGAGCTTTTCCAGAAAGCGGCCATCGCGCGGCATGCGGCTGTCGGTGGCGACGATGGAATAATGCGGGCGCTTTTTGGAGCCGCCACGGGCAAGACGAATTTTCATTGACATTTCAGTAGTCTCCTTGGTTTTCAACGGGGCGGATACACCGCCTATTTTTGCAGTTTCTCGTGATGCCTGATGACTTCGGATATGATGAAGGTCAGGAATTTCTTGGCAAATTCGGGGTCGAGATGGGCCTCGTCGGCCAGTGTTTCCAGCCGCGCGATCTGATCGGCCTCACGCGCCGGGTCGGAGGGGGGCAGGTCGTGTTCAGCCTTGAGCCGACCGACCGCCTGGGTCTGTTTGAAGCGTTCGGCCAGCGTGTAGACGAGGATCGCGTCGAGCCGGTCAATAGAGTCGCGGTGGCCCATGAGCAGGCTGGCGGCGAGGGTTGTCGGATCACTCATCATGGCCTCCGGTGCGGGGTCGGCAAAACGTCGGCAAAACGTATGGCAAGCGTCGGGCAGATGTCGGGGCGGATTGTCTTGCGCGCCCCTCCCGTTGGTGGCGGTAGACGAGGACCGGTTCGTCGAAAGCGGCCTCGGCTCCTTGATCGCGGGTCGCGCCGAGCCGCTCGGCCAGGCGGACGGAACGGTCATTGCCATGGTCAATATAGCTGACCAGTGTGTCCCAACCGAGCGTATCGAAAGCATGGGACCGGGCGGCGCGGGCCGCCTCAAGGGCGAGGCCCCTGCCTTCGGCAGCCTCTGAGAAAAGATAGCCAAGCTCCGGCTCATGGTCGCCCGGTTCGAAACCGATGAGCACGAAACCGAAAAGCGCGCGGTCCGCCTTGCTCTCGACCGACCAGAGACCATGCCCGCGCAGGAGCCAGGTGGCGGTGGCCTGCGTGAAGTCGAGCCAGGAGTCCTCGCGGCGCATCGGTCCGCCGAGGTAGCGCCCGCGCTCGTCGCATTCGATCGCGGCCCAGTCGTCAAAATCACCGATACGCGGCGCGCGGAGGCGCAGGTTCCCAGTCTCGATCGCCGGGATCAAGGCGCAGAGGGAGGCTGCGAATGCGGCGGCGGGGCCGGTCGAAGGTTGTTCCCATGGACGGATCATGCCAGCCCCCGCAAGTCATGGGTGATCACCACGTCACCGGGGTCGGTGCCGGGAAGGGTCGGGTCGATCACGCCGCCGAGCCGCAGCCCAAGCGCGAGCGAGCGGGTATTGGCCGGGTCGATGATGTTGATCAGGCGGTCCCAGCCGAAGGTCTGGCGCGCCCAGAGCATGACGGCGCGGGCGGCCTCGGACGCGTAGCCCTTGCCTTCGGCGTCGGGGATGATGAACCAGCCGAGTTCGGGTTCGGGGTAGCCTTCGGGTTCATAGATGCCGACCTCGCCGAGATAGGTGCCGGTTGTGCGGTCGTCGACACCGAAGGCCCCGTAGCCCTTGAGCGGCCAGAGGGCGACATCGGCGGCCCATGTCCGGTAGCCTTCGACCCGGTCGAGCGGGCCGCGTTCATGGACCGAGCGGGGCGAGGCAAAGAACGCCGCCCAATGGTCGAAATCCGCGAGCCTTGGCGCGCGCAGCGTCAGGCGGTTGGTGTGGAGGGTCGGGGGGGTCATACGATGCCCCCTTGCGCGCGCCATTGCCTAGAGGACAGGATGATCACGCATAGCGCGGCGCCCCCCACCCCTATCCCCTCCCCACGAGGGGGAGGGGAAGCACCCCGAAGGGCGATGATGTGCTGTCC
>JBATDH010000069.1:0-3421 GCA_049663365.1 Albidovulum sp.
GGATCAGGGCCATCGTGCCATAGCTGCCGATAGCGCTATCACGCATGATCCTGAGTTTTTCGTCGCGGGTCGTGCCGCCGCCAAACCCATCGGCAAGATCAGCAAGCCCGTCTTCGTGCATCCCGCCAGTTGCCAGGATACCGGTGGCCAGCGCCAGGATGGCGGCTATCAGCGGGGGTAGTCCCACCGAAATGGCAATGCTGAAGGCAAGCGCAGAGAGAGTTCCGGTGACAAGCCCGACAAGGGGCCAGGCCCAGGTGGTAGAGCCCATGGTGGGAACGTCACCGGTGATCCGCCCGGCGGGTAGCCGTGTCAGCAGCATCAGGGTGACCTGAAACTGAGCCAGCCTTTTGGCAAACGGGGTAACGGGTCTGGTCATGCGTCCGATACACCCGCCTCGCCAAAGGTTGCCATGCCGTTATGGCAGGCGAGAGCCGAGCGGAGGATACCAAGCGCGAGTGCAGCACCCGAGCCCTCGCCAAGGCGCATGTCGAATTCCAGCACCGGCTTCTTGCCGATCGCCTCGAGCAATTTGCGGTGACCGGGTTCGGCACTGGCATGGCCGACAAGGCAGTGATCGAGAAACCGAACATCGGTGGTGTGAAGGGCGGCGGCGGCGGCGGTGCAGATGAAGCCGTCCAGAATGACCGGGATCCGGTTTGCACGCGCGGCAAGAACCGCGCCGCAGATCGCTGCCTGTTCGCGCCCGCCAAGGGCCGCCAGGATGGCGGGTGCATTGCCTTTCAGCGCGCTGTGGCGGGCAAGGCCACGGTCGATGGCGTCGATCTTGCGGGTGATCCCGTCCTTGTCGGAGCCCGTTCCGGGGCCGACCCAATCGGCGGTGGCCCCGCCGAAGAGGGCGGCGGCCAGAGCGGCGGCAATGGTGGAATTGCCGATACCCATTTCACCAAGAATGAGGATATCCGCCTTATCGTCCACGGCGGCGGCACCCCGGTTCACGGCGTCAAGGCAGTCTGCCGCGCTCATCGCCGGGCCTTGGGTAAAATCGGCGGTCGGGCGGTCGAGATCGAGGGCGATGACCTCCAATTCTGCCCCATTGGCGCGGCAAAGCTGGTTGATGGCCGCTCCGCCATTCCGGAAATTGCCGACCATCTGGGCAGTGACCTCTTGCGGGTAGGGGTTGACCCTCTGGGCGCAGATGCCGTGATTGCCGGCAAAGACCAGCGCCTGCGCCAGATCGATCCTGGGTCGTGCGGTGCCGCGCCAAGCTGCCATGAATTCGGCCAACTCCTCCAGACGTCCCAGAGAGCCGGGGGGTTTGGTCAGAGTATTCTGCCGGGCGCGGGCCGCCTCGGCGGCGGCCCGGTCGGCGACGGGCATCCGGGCGGCAAAGGTGGCAATATCAGACAGGCTGGCGAAGGCGGGCTGGTTCATGTCATTTCACTTTCACAGGCAGACCGGCGACGACGAGATAGACCTCGTCCGCCACCGCCGCGATCCATTGGTTCAAAAGCCCCGCCGCATCGCGGAAATCTCGGGCGAGGGGGTTATCGGGGACAATACCGCCGCCGACTTCATTGGTGACGATCACCACGGGGTCTGACCCGAACGGAAGGGCGGCGGCCAGCGCGCAGCCCGCAACCTGCCAATCCTGACCCGAAAGCATCAGGTTGCTGAGCCAAAGTGTCAGGCAATCGACCAGACGCGGGCCTTGCCCGTCGGTGGCCGTGAGCGTGCCGGTCAGGTCAAGGGGTTCGGCGATGGTTGTCCATTCAGCCCCGCGTCGGCTTTGGTGGGCCGCGACCCGTGCAGCCATTTCCGCATCGTGTACTTCTGCGGTGGCGATATAGGTCGCGCGTGGCCCAAGGCTCAGTGTCATCGCTTCGGCGATACTGCTCTTGCCCGATCGGGCTCCGCCAGTGATAAGTATCGTCTTGCTCATGGCCCGGTGACAAAGCAGAAACCCGGTTTGGACGGAAGAGGGAATTGCGACAATGGGTGGTGAGCTTGCGACTGAAATGCTGTTGATCCGCCATGCCCCGGCTTCCATCTGCGGTCGGCTGTTTGGGCGAACAGATGTGGCAGCCGATTGCAGTGATCTGGTACGGATTGATGCATTGCGCGCGGCGATCGGCGAGGTGGATCAGGTGTTGACCAGTCCGGCGTTACGTTGCCGTCAGACGGCAGGCGCTCTTTGGCCGGAAACACCCGAACCGGCGACGGATGCGGCCCTTTGGGAACAGGATTTCGGAAGTTGGGATGGGAAGACCTATGCCGATTTGCCCGATCTTGGTAATATCGGGGCTGCTGAACTTGCAACACATCGACCGCCGGGCGGGGAAAGTTTCTCCGATCTTTGCGCACGTGTGGCCCCCCCGTTGATCCGCATGGCCGGGCAGGGCGGTCGCATTGCGGTCGTGGCCCATGCGGGGGTGATCAGGGGGGCACTGGCTTTGGCACTCGGTTCGGTGCCGGTGGCGCTGGGGTTTGAGATTGCGCCCCTGTCAATGACGCGGATCCGGGCCTTGCCAGGTGGCGGATGGTCTGTCATTGCCGTCAACTGGAACGCGGCTTGAGCGGCATGGTCTGCGCATTGGCGCAGGATTTCGGTTTCTTTCTTGGATTATTGCTTTGTTATCGGGGTGTCGCCACAGGCCGGAGTTTACCCTGAAGTTGCGGCTTTGTGTTGGAGAATGGGATGACGACGGCAGTCATTGTACTGGTGGCGCTGGGAATGGATGCGCTTTTGGGTTGGCCCATGTGGCTTTACCGGTTGATCGGGCATCCGGTCACCTGGATCGGCCGCTTGATCGGGCGGCTGGACCATTGGCTGAATCTCGAGGAAACAGGCAGCAAGGAACGTCAACTGGCCGGTATCGTGACGGCCCTGACGGTGATTGGCCTTTCAGTGGAATGTGCCTGGCTGGTTGGCTGGCTGCTGCCGAAAGGCTGGGTTGGCGTGCTGTTGGCGGGCGTGCTGGCCTGGCCGATGCTCGCCATGCGCTCGATGCATGATCATGTGGTCGATGTTCTGGCCCCCCTGAAGGCGCATGATCTGCCGCGCGCGCGCCAGGCAGTGGCAAGGATCGTGGGGCGGGATGTGTCGGTTCTGGACAGTACCGGCGTGGCGAGGGCATCACTGGAAAGCCTGGCCGAAAACACGTCGGACGGGATCGTGGCACCGGTTATCTGGGGGGTGATCTTCGGCCTGCCGGGCATTGTCGCCTACAAGGCGATCAATACGCTGGATTCGATGATCGGCCACCGGTCCCCGAAATATGAAGCCTTTGGCTGGGCGTCTGCCCGCATCGACGATCTGGCCAATCTGATCCCGGCGCGCGCAACGGGCCTGCTGTTCTCACTGGTCTCGACCCGGCCACGGGCGGCGCTGACGGCAATGTGGCGCGACGCGGGCAAACACCGATCGCCCAACGCAGGCTGGCCCGAGGCCGCCCTGGCC
>JBATDH010000070.1:0-6496 GCA_049663365.1 Albidovulum sp.
CGACATGCTGGCCGCCGTGCAGGCGGCATTGCCTGCCGATGCTGCCGTTTTCGCGGCTGCGGTGGCCGATTGGCATGTAACCAATGCCAGCAGCTCGAAAATGAAAAAGGATGGCGCGGGGCGGGTGCCGGCACTCGCCTTCGCGGAAAACCCCGATATTCTGGCCTATGTGGCGGGGCTGAAGAAAAACCGCCCCGCACTGGTTGTGGGCTTTGCGGCCGAAACTGACGATGTGGAAGCCAATGCGGTGGCCAAGCTTGCCCGCAAAGGCTGTGACTGGATCGTCGCCAATGATGTCAGCCCGGCAAGCGGGATCATGGGCGGCAGCGAAAACGCCGTAACCCTGATTTCGGCGGCGGGGGCCGAGGAATGGCCGCGCTTGCCCAAGGATGAGGTGGCAAGGCGGCTGGCCGCGCGCATCGCCGCGGTGCTTGAGAAAGTGGCGGGTGCGGATGCCTCCGGCGGAGGTATTTGAACCAAAATGAAAGCGGATGCGCCCCCGGTGATCAATCTCTTGCGCGAGGAATGGGCGGATATATCGGTGCCCTTGCCGCGCTACGAGACGGCCGGAGCCGCAGGGGCGGATATCCGGGCCAATCTGCCAGCGGCCCAACGGTCGGGCGGGTTTCGGCTGGACCAGATGCAGCGCGCCATCGTGCCCACGGGGCTGCGGGTAGCGGTGCCGCAAGGGTATGAAGTGCAAATACGGCCAAGGTCGGGATTGGCGTTGAAACACGGGATATCGCTGCCCAACACACCAGGCACCATCGACAGCGACTATCGCGGGCCGCTGGGGGTGTTGCTGATCAATTTCGGGCCGGAGCCCTATGTGATCACCCATGGCGAGCGCATTGCCCAGATGGTGGTGGCACCGGTGCTGCAAGTCGGCTTTGCCGAGGTGGCGGAGCTTGACGCCACCGAACGCGGGTCGGGTGGGTTCGGGTCCACGGGGCGGCAATGATGGTGCTCGTCCTAGTGGTGGCGCTGGCGGGGTTGGGGCTGATGCTGCGCCTGCCAAGGCGGGCCATCGCGGTGATGCTGGGCATTCTTTGGGCCGGGATCGTCATCGCTCATCTGGCGTTGCCTGCGGGCCACCCGTTGCCGGTGGCCATCGGCGGCGATTGGCGCAGTTGGCTGGTGCTTGGCTTCGGTGCGCTTGTGGTGCTTTTCTACCGGGCGGCATTGCGGGTCTTGCAGGTGCGGGCCAAGGATGCCGTCATCGGCGTGCCACCCGCCACGGGGGCGTTTTCCGAGGCGGAACTCGACCGCTATGCCCGTCATATCGTGTTGCGAGAGATCGGCGGCACGGGGCAGAAAAAGCTGAAAGCCGCCAGGGTTCTGGTGGTGGGGGCAGGCGGGCTCGGCTCGCCCGCGCTTCTTTATCTGGCGGCGGCTGGGGTCGGCACGATCGGGGTGATCGACGATGACATGGTGTCAAATTCCAATCTTCAGCGTCAGGTGATCCACAAGGATGCCGATATCGGCAAACCCAAGGTGTTTTCCGCCGAGGCGGCGATCAAGGCGCTCAATCCGTTCGTCACGGTGCGCCCCCATAACCGCCGATTGACCGAAGCCGACGCGACGGGGCTTTTTGCCGGTTACGATCTGATCCTCGACGGTTCCGACAATTTCGCCACCCGCTATCTGGTCAATGCCGCCGCCGTGGCTGTGGGCAGGCCGCTGATTTCGGCGGCGATCACCCAGTGGGAAGGGCAGATTTCGCTTTATGACCCCAAGGCGGGTGCCCCCTGTTACGCCTGCGTGTTTCCCGCGCCCCCGGATAGCGGCCTGGCCCCATCCTGTTCGGAGGCGGGTGTCATGGGGGCGCTGCCGGGGGTGATGGGGGCGATGATGGCCGCAGAGGCGATCAAGGAAATCACCGGCGCGGGGCTGGGCCTGCGCGGGCGGATGCTGCTTTACGATGCGCTTTACGGCGAAAACCGGGTTGTCACGCTGCATCGGCGCGCCGATTGCAAGGTTTGCGGGGCGCATTGACGCCGCTGGACAGCACCCGCCGCGCGCCGTAACTTGCTGCAAAACCTTTGTGACAGGAGCTGCCCCGATGAAACTGACTGCCGCACTCATGGGCCTTGCCGCCCTTATCGCTACACCTGCTCTGGCCGAAGTGCCCGATCTCGGCGGGCGCGAGGTGGTTGTGACCACCGAAAACGCCTATCCGCCGCTGCAATTCATCGACGGGTCAGGCAATGCCGTCGGCTGGGAATACGATGCCATGGCTGATATCGCCAAACGGCTGAACATCAAGGTCAGTTATGAAAACACCAGTTGGGATGCGATGATCCCGGCGGTGTCGGAGGGCCAGTTCGACATCGGCATGACCGGCATCACCATCCGCGACGACCGCAAGGAACAGGTGGATTTTTCCGACCCCTATATGCGGTCGGAAATGGTCATGCTGGTCAGGGGAGACGAGGAGCGGTTCAACGACGCCGCGTCATTCGCCGACAACCCCGATCTTCTGATGGCGGCCCAACCGGGCACCACGCCGTTTTATGTCGGGGTCTATGAGGTACTGGACGGCGACGAGGCCAATCCGCGTATCAAGCTGTTCGAGACCTTCGGGGCGACGGTCGCGGCGCTGAAATCCGGCGATGTCGATTTGGTGCTGACCGACGGAACGGCCGGCAATGGCTATGTCGCGGCCTCGGAAGGCGGGCTGAAGATCGTCGGCTTGCCGCTGGGCACCGAGGATTTCGGCTTCATCTTCCCCAAAGGGTCGGATCTGGTCGCACCGGTCAACGCGGCGATTGCCGAGATGAAGGCCGATGGCACAATCGAGGCGCTGAACAAGAAATGGTTCCTCGATTACACATTCGGCCAGTGATGGCCTGACCTTGCGGGGCGCAGCCCCCGCAGGGCCGACACCGATGCTGGCACCGCAGCAAAAAGACCAGGAATTTCCTTATTGGCTCGTCCTCCTGATCGGGGCGGGCGTCTGGCTTTTCTATCAGGTCTGGGCCAGCGATCTTTATGCGCAGGTGATGGCGACGGTGTCGCGCGGCGTCGGTGTCACGATCTTTGTGACGCTGGTCGGGTTCGCGATGGCCTCGGGCCTGGGGCTGGTTCTGGCCATGGCGTCGCTGTCGCGCTTTGTCGTGGCCCGGCAATTGGCGCGGCTTTATATCGAGATCATCCGTGGCATCCCGATCATAGTCTTGTTGCTCTATGTGGCCTTTGCCGGGGCACCTGCGGTGATCGCGGGGTGGAACTGGTTGACCGGGCCATTGGGATTCGATCCGCTGCGGACGCGGGACTTTTCCTTGCTCTGGCGGGCGGTGATCGCGCTAACCGTCGCCTATTCGGCCTTTATCGCCGAAGTGTTCCGCGCCGGACTTCAGGCGGTGGATGCGGGCCAGATCGAGGCCGCCAAGGCGCTGGGCCTGAAACCCTGGACGCGGTTTCGCCATGTGGTCTTTCCGCAGGCTTTCCGGATGATCCTGCCGCCTTTGGGCAATGACTTCGTGGCGATGGTCAAGGACAGCTCGCTGGTTTCGGTGCTTGGCGTGGCGGATGTGACCCAGCTTGGCAAGGTGACTGCGGCGGGCAATTTTCGCTATTTCGAGACCTATAACATCGTGGCGTTGATTTACCTGACGATGACCATCACCCTGTCACTTGCGCTTCGGCGGCTCGAACGCAAACTGCGCGCGCGCCAGGAATTGTGAACCGGTCGCGCGGGGTTGCGGCGGAATGCCTCGGGCGGGGGGTTTTCCAAGTGGAAGCTGGCCGCGAACCGCGATAAGTTGCCGCTCCGAAGGAGATTTCCCATGACAAATCCGCTGCTGGCCGACTGGCATACCGAATTCGCGCTGCCGCCTTTTGACGTGATCGAGGATGACGATTTCGCCCCGGCTTTCGAGGCGGCTTTGGCAGAGGCGCGGGCCAATATTTCCCGTATCGCCGGTCAGAGCGACGCCCCGAGTTTTGCCAATACCATTGCCGCGCTGGAACTGGCCGAGCAAACGCTCGACCGGGTGATGGGGGTGTTTCACAACCTTGCCGCTGCCGACAGCACACCTGCGCGCGAAGCATTGCAGCGCGATCTGGCGCCGAAGATGGCGGCGTTTTCTTCGGAAGTGACCATGAACTCCCCTCTTTTCGCGCGCATCGAAATCCTGTGGCAGGCCCGTGAAACCCTCGGGCTGAATGCCGAGGAAGCCCGTGTTTTGGAGCTTTACCGGCGCATGTTCATCCGCGCCGGTGCTGGTCTTGACGGTGCGGCGCGCGACCGGATGGCGGCGGTCAAGGAACGGCTGGCGGTGCTGTCGACGGCTTTTTCCCAAAATCTTCTGGCTGATGAACGCGCCTGGGCCATGCCGCTGAGCGGGGCCGATCTGGAGGGGCTGCCGGATTTCGTCATCGCCAGTGCCCGCGCCGCCGCCGACGAACGCGGACAGGATGGCCATGTACTGACACTGGCGCGTTCGCTGGTCGTGCCGTTCTTGCAATACTCCCCCCGTCGCGATCTGCGTGAAACGGCTTATGAGGCCTGGGTGGCGCGGGGGGCCAATGGCGGCGATACCGACAACCGGGCAATCGCTGCGGAAATCCTCGCGCTTCGCCATGAACGCGCGCAACTGCTCGGCTATTCCAGCTTTGCCGATTACAAGCTTGAGCCGGAAATGGCCAAGACGCCGAGGGCGGTGCGCGATCTGTTGATGCGGGTCTGGACACCGGCAAGGGAAAAGGCCGTTCAGGATGCCGAAATCTTGACCGGGATGATGCACGAGGACGGTATCAACGGCGATCTCGAAGCCTGGGACTGGCGCTATTATTCGGACAAGCGGCGGCTGGCCGAGCATGATCTCGATGAAGGGGTGATCAAGCCCTATCTGTCGCTTGAGGCGATGATCGGTGCGGCATTTGACTGTGCCACGCGGCTTTTCGGGCTTGAATTCCGCCCGCTTGCGGTGCCGCTTTATCATCGCGATGCGCGGGCCTGGGAAGTGACGCGCAAGGGCGCGCATGTGGCGGTGTTCATCGGTGATTATTTCGCTCGCACGTCGAAACGGTCGGGGGCCTGGTGTTCGTCTTTCCGCAGCCAGCGCAAACTGGGCGGGGCGGTGCGGCCCATTGCGGTCAACGTCTGCAATTTCGCCAAACCGGCAAAAGGGGAACCGGCGTTGTTATCCTGGGATGACGCGCGCACGTTGTTTCACGAATTTGGCCATGCGCTGCATGTGATGCTGTCGGATGTGACCTATGGCGTGATCGCAGGCACCTCGGTCGCGCGCGATTTCGTTGAACTGCCCAGCCAGCTTTATGAGCATTGGCTCGAGGTGCCCGAAGTGCTGGACCGCCACGCCCGCCATGCCAGCACTAATATGCCGATGCCCGTCGATCTGCGTGACCGGCTACTGGCGGCGGACAGTTACGATCAGGGGTTCGGTACCGTCGAATACATCGCCTCGGCGCTGGTCGATCTGGCCTTTCACGAAGGTCCCGCACCCGCCGACCCGATGGCAGCGCAGGCCGGGGTGCTGGCCGATCTCGACATGCCACATGCCATTCGGATGCGTCATGCGACCCCGCATTTTGCCCATGTCTTTTCCGGCGATGGATATTCGTCGGGATATTACAGCTACATGTGGTCCGAAGTGATGGATGCGGACGCCTTTGAGGCCTTTGAGGAGGCGGGCGACCCCTTCGACCCTGCAACTGCACAAAAGCTGGAACGTCACATCCTGTCGGCAGGGGGCAGCCAGGAGGCAGATGCGCTTTATATCGCCTTTCGGGGGAAAATGCCGGGGGTGAAGCCGCTGTTGAAAGGACGCGGTCTGCTGTAACGGGATGTTGGCCTGAAAAATGACCTGATGTCAGATCAAGTCATGTCATGATCCGGCTATTGTTTCCGGCTATGCGGCAATACGCGGGATTTATGCCCTGATAACGCGCCGAAGTTCGAAACAAACCATTTCGCCGGGGAATACGGTTTTTTTGTGACAAGAGCGATTTGAGGTTGAAATAGCTGCCATTGGCGATCTGCCGGAAACAGTAGTCGGACTAATTCAATGCTATAGGAAAAACCGAAACAGTATTGCGCGATCTTGTTGAAAATTCCCCCGTTTGCGGCTGTCGAATGATTCCCGATTGGCTTGAACCGGAAAATCCATGCAGTTATTCTGTTGGCAGGGATACGAACTATGTGGATTTGTTCGTCAGTTCGATTTTTGCAATGTGTCAGTGGGGGAAAGTACCATGATGAAGTTTTCTAAAATGGCCGGTGCGGCTGCGCTTGCGGTTTTGCTGGCGGCCATGCCCGCCGCCGCAACAACGGTGAATGTCACGGCGCAAGGGACAAATGTCTTTCGCGACATGAATGGCCAGAATGCCTGGTTTCAATCGGTCAGCTATACCGTCAATGGAACGGCACGCCATGTCAGCGCCGGGGCTTTTCGTTTCGTCGGAACCACGCCCAATGGGAATTCCCAGAATTTCGTGGCCTTCTGTCTTGAGCCGCTGGAATGGCTGAGCT
>JBATDH010000071.1:0-4987 GCA_049663365.1 Albidovulum sp.
GGTCACGGCAACGCCGGGCGTCGTGCTCAGCATCCTGACCGCCGACTGTCAGCCGGTGCTTTTCTCTGACCCCAGGGCCAAAGTCGTGGGCGCGGCCCATGCCGGCTGGCGCGGCGCGCTGTCGGGCATTCTCGAGGCGACGCTCGATGCGATGGAAACCCTTGGCGCGCGCCGCGCCAATATCACCGCCGTCATCGGCCCCACGATCAGCCAGCGCGCCTATGAGGTTGGCCCGGAATTTCTCGACAGCTTTCTGGCCGAAGACCCCGCCTATAGCCGGTTCTTTGCCGGGGGGGCCAATGACCGGATGCATTTCGACCTGCCCGGTTTCGGTCTGCACCGGTTGCGCGACGCCGGGGTCCGGCAGGCCGAATGGACCCGCAGTTGCACCTATTCCGACCCCGATCGCTATTACTCCTACCGCCGTTCCGTTCACCGCCACGAGGCCGATTTCGGCCGCCTCATCTCGGCGATCCGGCTTTAGGGGGCGCCGGGTTCCTCAATATTTCAGAAAAATTCTAAAGTCTTTTCCAACGCCCAAAGACTATGGGACCAGGGCACTGATAGTAAATCATACCTCATACAGCCCTGAAGTGGTAGGTTTTGGCTCTGTCCCGAAACCGTGTTGGCCTCCTGCAATGCGGACGAAGCGGCCATTTGGGACCGTCGTGCGATTGGCAGCTTTGCAGCCCGAAGTCGTCCTTCCCTCATGCGACCAGGTTATGCTTGAGATGGTCCAGATCCCGCTGGAGCGCCAGCCGTGCCGCACTCTTGTCGAATTCCGCATGTCTCGACTGTTCCGCAAACCAGTGTTGCGTTTGAGCGTAATCAACAGCGCGATATTCGCATCCTGATTTTTCGATCGCGCGCTCCATGCTCTTGCGGGCGCTTGCGCTGACCCAGGGGTCATGCTGGGCGAAGTGCGCGAGGATACCAGACCGGCAATTTGAGAAGTCGCCCCCACGGGCCGCGTAGTAGAGAACCGTTGCCGCAACACCATACTCTGGTCGTTGGGAAAGCCAAATCGCCCAGTGACCGCCCATTGAGAACCCGACCACGCCGATCTTCTTTTTGCTCGAACCAAGCGCTTTGCGCAGGGATGCAACATCTGCCCCAAGTGTCTTGTACATCGGTGTGCGTCGTGGACTTGCGCGCAGCGCTCTCGCTTCTGCTTCAGTTTCTGCAGTGCTGCCATTGAAAAGATCGGCAACGCCGACAAGGTATCCCTCATCCGAAAGAATCGATCCATACTTCCGGAATGAATCTGTCAGTCCCCACCACGAATGAATGACGAGAACCGCGCCGTTTGGTCCGCTGTTTGGGACAGACGTTTCCATGAGAACCGGCCTACTTGCGTTGTGGCATCCACACGGCTTTCTTCAGATCGGACATGCGTCTACCGATACCAACTATGTACCACATATCGCCGCTTAATACAGGGTGCAGCATCGGTCACTCTGCGCTCAAACCGCACCAACACGGCTTGGCGACATGCCTTGAATTTTTTCGCATCGCCCCAAAAATCTACACTTCCTGCCCTTAACCCGCCGTATTGCACCGCAATAGTAAGTCATCCGGTCGCAAAGAACCGGTCAGAAAGAAAGCGGCCCACAGAGGTCGCAACTTGAGGCAAAGGAGCAGTCAGATGAATTCGAAGCGTCGTTGGATGACATGGGTTCTGGCCGAAAGCGCACATCCGGGGATCACCTTTCCCTGGCAGCGCGGCACCCGCCAGATCGCCCGCAGAACCCAACTTGTCCTGAGCGCCGCCGAATAGCATCCCTCACTGATATCCTCTTGTCCTTTCCTGCACCGCGTATGCCTTCCCCTCGGCGCGGGCATGAAGATTGGCGGACCGGCCCTGTCCCCGCCGGACCGGTCCGCCAACCATTCCCCCCAGCTTTGCACGATACGAACCGGCGGGCGACCGCGCGCATCCACCCTCCATTCCGCCCCCAGACCTGCTCCGTACCGGCCACGCCTATCGACCTCCCAGCCCCTGCAATCTGTACGCCATTATGATTCGCGACAGCCCTCGGACAACAATGTGTTGATCCCGTGCCCTTGTCCCGCCTGCTGAAACAAAACCCGCAAGGTGCCGATGATTAGGCCAAGGCACCGATTGAATCGTTGCTCAATTTTGACAGAACCCCGCAAAACCGGCAGTTTGTGCGCATAGTCAATCTGCACTTTTCGGGTGGGGGCGCCCGGCAGAGATGACAGACCGAAAGGCTGTTTTAGTGTGTCCTACCCCCAGCGTATGATTTCGGGGGTCGCAACGGATGTTTTTTCAACTCCGATTCCGACTCCAAGTACCCCAGCTCTTTATTCACCCCAGCCAGAGCGGGCCTATGCCCGCCCGACACATCTCAGCCGCCGCTACGAGGTTGCCTATCTGTCCCAGACCGGGACGGTGGAAATGGGAACCCATCTGGCACCGGCCATTCCCGAATTCGAAGAGGCCTTTTCCAGCTTTGCCCGTGGCACCGTCATCGCCACGACCGAAGGCCCCGTCGCCATCGAAGATCTGGTTCCGGGCATGGAGGCATTGACCGCCGAAGGCCGCACCGAACAGATCACCTGGATCGGGTCCATGACCCATTACCCCAGCCGCGCCTCGATCGGTCTCGAGGCGTCCAAGCTGACACGCATCACCGCCGAAGCCTTCGGTGTCGGTCGGCCGACGCCCGATCTGATGCTGGGCAGTCAGGCCCGCCTGTTGCTGCGCGATTCGCGGTGCCGCGCTATCGCCAATGTCGACGCGGCCTATGCGCCCGCCATCAGCTTTATCGACGGTGTCAGCATCATCGAAGTCACGCCCGCCGCCCCGATCACGGTCTATAACGTCGTGTTGCGGCGGCATGGATCGCTGCGCGCGGCCGGGCTGGAGATTGAAAGCTTCCATCCGGGCAGCAACGTTTCCGACCGGATGGACGCCCAGCTTTCCGCCCAGTTCCTGGCGCTGTTTCCGCAGCTTCGTTCCTACGCCGAATTCGGCCCCATGGCATTTCCGCGCATGACCAGGCAAGAGGTCGAAGAGGTCTTGCTCGGATAAAGCTGATCGCATTAAAGCGTTTTGCATTCAACATGAGCCATGACTTATCACTTACAGCATTTTGCCTTTGATCTGATCCATCAGATCAAAGGCAAAACGCAACTATTCCCAACGCTCGCCTGTCTTGGTTTGACTTCAATCTGATTCAGATTGAAAACAAACCGCTTTAACGCGCCCAAATCTTTGATTTCAGGCAGCGATGGGTGATTCAGGTTGAACACGAAACGCCATAGCCAAAAGGGCACCGCGTCTGGGGCACCCCCTCAGGCGCGGCGCGCGATTCGCTTTTCCAGAACATCAAAGGGCACACCGGGCTGATCCTTGGCGCAGCGGATCACCAGCGATGTCTTGACGCTGGCGACATTCGGGGCCGATGTCAGTTCTTCGGTCAGAAAGGTCTGGAACGACGACAGATCGGGGGCCACGCATTTCAAGATGAAATCAATCTCGCCATTCAGCATGTGGCATTCGCGCACGAAGGGCAGTTCGCGGCAGCGCTGCTCAAAGGCGGAAAGGTCCGCCTCGGCCTGACTGTGCAGCCCGACCAGCGCAAAAACCTGCACCTCGAACCCCAGTTCGCGCGGATTGACATCGGCATGATAGCCGCGAATGTACCCCGCCTCCTCCAGCGTCCGCACCCGGCGCAGGCAGGGCGGCGCCGAAATCCCCACCCGGCGCGCCAGTTCGACATTGGTCATCCGCCCATCGGCCTGCAATTCGGCCAGAATCTTGCGGTCGATCTCGTCCAGCCTGTTGGCGCTCATCTCTCATTCTCCGCAGGAATTTTCCGGAACGTATGTCAGACGGGCTCTTTGCGCAATATTATTTCACAACTGCGCAACATTTACCTCACAGCCCGGTACCGCCGGGGGTTTTCC
Source organism: Albidovulum sp. (assembly GCA_049663365.1). Taxonomy (GTDB): domain Bacteria; phylum Pseudomonadota; class Alphaproteobacteria; order Rhodobacterales; family Rhodobacteraceae; genus Albidovulum. Next base: position 3,934 of record JBATDH010000071.1, read on the forward strand.
CCCCGGTCACGGCGGATTATATGGCGGGGGAAGATTTAAAGGGGCACCGATATGGGCGATACGCGGCACACCAGGGTTCTGATCATCGGCTCCGGCCCGGCAGGCTATACCGCCGCCGTCTATGCCGCGCGCGCGATGGTGTCGCCCTTGCTCATTCAGGGCATTCAGCCCGGCGGCCAGCTGACCATCACCACCGAGGTGGAAAACTGGCCCGGCGACACCGAAGTGCAGGGCCCCGACCTGATGGTCAGGATGGAAGCCCACGCCAAGGCCATGGGGGCCGAGGTGATCTCCGATCATATCTCGGCGCTCGATCTGTCAAAACGCCCCTTCACCGCCCAATCCGATTCCGGCACCACCTACACCGCCGATGCGGTTATCCTTGCGACCGGCGCACAGGCCAAATGGCTGGGCCTGCCCTCGGAAGAAAAATTCAAGGGCTTCGGGGTTTCGGCCTGCGCCACCTGCGACGGGTTTTTCTATCGCGGCAAAGAGGTGGTGGTGATCGGCGGCGGCAATACCGCCGTGGAAGAAGCGCTGTTCTTGACCAATTTCGCCTCCAAGGTGACGCTGATCCACCGCCGCGACGAACTCAGGTCGGAAAAAATCCTTCAGGACCGGCTGTTCAAGAACCCCAAGATCGAAACCCTGTGGAACCATACCGTTGACGAGGTTCTGGGCACCACCGATCCGCTGGGCGTCACCGGCGTCCGCGTCCGGCATGTCGATACCGGTGCGGTCACCGAATTGCCCTGCGACGGTTTTTTCGTGGCCATCGGCCATGCCCCCGCCTCCGAACTTGTCGCCGACCAGCTTGACCTGCACCACGGCAAATACGTCAAGGTCACTCCCGGCTCGACCCATACCTCGATCCCCGGCGTCTTTGCGGCGGGCGATCTGACCGATCACGTCTACCGTCAGGCCGTGACATCGGCCGGCATGGGCTGCATGGCCGCGCTCGATGCGGAAAGATGGCTGGCGGAACAGGCGTCTTAGGCCCAAGGCCATGCACCCCCCTGCCCGGAGCAAAGGCGCGCCAGCGCCGCCGGGCAAG
>JBATDH010000072.1:0-2905 GCA_049663365.1 Albidovulum sp.
GCCAACCGGCGATCAGCCCGACAAGATAGGCCAGCGCGTACCAGCGCAGCGCAAAATGAAAACCGAAAACGGGAAACGAAAATATCTCGTTCGATATATCGGGGAATTGAATGGCGGCCTGCATGGATACCTCTCTGGCACCCTCAAAGACCGTGGGATTGCGGTGAAGTCAACCTTGAGCTTTGGCGACAAGACGACCATATAGGCCATAGACTGGCGCAATGTGTGAAGGAGCCTGAAAATGCAAGGTTCAAACCGTTTTCTCGATGACATGTCAAAGCTGATGACCAATGCCATGGGCGTGGCGCAGGGTGCCAAGACCGAGGCGGAAACTGCCATGAAGGGCTTTGTCGACCGCTGGCTGGCGGATCGCGATTTTGTCACGCGTGAGGAGTTCGACGCGGTGCGCGCCATGGCGCAGAAGGCGCGCGAGGAGAATGCCGCCCTTGCCACCCGGATCGTGGCCCTGGAAAGCGCGGCCAAACCCGCCGCGAAACCTGCCGCAACCGGGCGCAGCAAGAAGGCCTGATAGCGCCGGTTCCCGCACATTGTGGACGACTCTGTGGATAGCCGTTTGGCTGCCCGTCAGACCCGTGCGCGTCAAGCTCTACTTTGCCGGTGCCACGCAAAAATAAAGCTTTACAGCCACCCCCTTGTCCTACACCATATGTTGTGAGGGCAGCGGCAGGCAAACGCTCGCTCTTGTAGGCTCACCCAGCTGCTAGTGGTTTTTGGCCCACTAAAGGCAAAAGAGAACAGAGGCCGGGCAAATGTCATTATCTGAAACCTACCTCGACGCCGAGGATCTGCATCCTATCGACATCGTTGAAACGCTGGCGACCCGTCACGACTGGGATTTCGATCGCGTGACGGACGATCAGATCGCCATGGCGGTCGAAGGCCAGTGGCGGACCTATTCGATCACGCTGGCCTGGTCGGGATACGATGAAACGCTGCGGTTGATCTGCACGTTCGAGATGGACCCGCCGGAAGAAAAGCTGCCCGCGCTTTATGACGCCCTGAACCGGACCAATGACATGGTCTGGGCGGGGGCCTTCACCTTATGGCGCGAACAGCGTCTGATGGTCTGGCGCTATGGGCTGGTGCTGACCGGCGGGCAGATTGCCGGGCCCGAACAGATCGACCGGCTGATCACCGAGGCTGTGGTTTCCGCCGAGCGGTTCTATCCGGCGTTTCAACTGGTCTGCTGGGGCGATGACAGCCCCGAAAAGGCGATGGACGTGGCGATGGGCCGGGCCTACGGGCGCGCCTGAGCGGATTTTTCCCGACCGGGGTTTCGCGGCGCGCGCGGGATGGCTAGTCTCTGGCTTGCGGGGCAGGAGGCAGGATCATGGATATGGACAGGGTGGGGCAGCGGGGGCTGGTGCTTCTGGGCTGTGGCAAGATGGGCTCGGCCATGCTTGAAGGCTGGTTGAAACGCGGGCTGGCCGCGTCGTCGGTCTGGGTGGTCGACCCGATGCCGTCGGATTGGCTGAGGGCGCAGGGCGTGCATCTGAATGCGGCGCTGCCCGCGGCCCCGGCCATTGTCCTGATCGCGGTCAAACCGCAGATGATGGCCGAGGCCTTGCCGACACTGGCCGCGATGGGCGGGGGGGAGACGCTGTTTCTGTCGGTCGCGGCGGGCACGACAATTGCCTATTATGAAAGCGTTCTGGGGGCGGCGACGCCGGTCATCCGGGCCATGCCCAACACCCCCGCCGCCATCGGCAGGGGGATCACGGCGATCACCGGCAATGCCCGCGCGACGGCGGATCATCTGAACCTGGCCGAGGCGCTTTTATCCGCCGTGGGCCAGGTTGTCCGCCTTGAGGGCGAGGATCAGATGGATGCGGTCACGGCGGTGTCCGGTTCCGGCCCGGCCTATGTGTTCCACCTGATCGAGACGCTGGCAGGTGCCGGAGAGGCCGAAGGGCTGTCGGCCGATCTGGCGATGCGCCTGGCCAAGGCCACCGTCGCCGGGGCCGGAGCGCTGGCCGAGGCATCCCCCGAAGACCCCGGACAGTTACGGGTCAATGTCACCTCGCCGGGGGGGACAACGGCGGCGGCACTGGCCGTGTTGATGGATGAAAAGCAGGGTTTCCCGCCGCTGTTGCGCAGGGCGGTCCATGCGGCGGCAGAGCGGGGGCGGGAACTGGGCAAATGACCCTTTCCTTTGAGGATTTTCTGAAGGTGGATATCCGCGTGGGCCGCATCACCCGCGCCGAACCTTTCCCGCAGGCGCGCAAGCCGGCGTTCAAGCTCTGGGTGGATTTCGGCGGCGAAATCGGTGAAAAACGATCTTCGGCGCAGATTACCCGACATTATGTTGCCGAAGGGCTTGTTGGCCGCCAGGTGTTGGCGGTCGTCAACTTTCCGCCCCGCCAAATCGGGCCGGTGAAGTCCGAAGTGCTGGTTCTGGGGGTGCCCGATGCGGAAGGTGAGGTGGTTCTCATCGGCCCAGGGCAGGAGGTTCCGACCGGCGGGCGGCTGTTCTGACCGTTCGCCGCCGCAAGACAGGCCGCCGGTGGTCTGCGTCGGTTATTGCAGCGAACCGCTATAGGTCATCGGAGAAGAGGAACATGGTGTCAGGCCCAGTACCGCACAAACAGCGAAAAGCGCGTTACGGATAGACCTTGGCAATGCTTGTGATCGCAAGCTTGCCGCCGTTCTTTTGGGTTTGTGCCGTGGCGCGCCATTCATAGGTATGGCTGCCATTGGGCGGGCAGGGGCTTTTATATTTGAACGCGCCCGGCGCGATTGTGGATTGACCAGTATAGGCAACCACCCCGCCGCCATGATTGTAGGATGGTACATCCCTGTCGACCAGTTTGAACCTAAAGCGGTTTGTTTTCAATCTGAATCAGATTGAAGACAAACCAAGACAGGCGAGCGTTGGGAATAGTTG